>MHJY01000026.1:14671-15339 GCA_001818235.1 Candidatus Jacksonbacteria bacterium RIFOXYB2_FULL_44_15
ACCACTTTTGTCGTCGGCTCCGGCAATCAGCTGGCTTGTTCGGCTAGCCAAGCCGTAGCCGAAGAACCTGGGACGCGTTATAATCCGTTGTTTCTTTACGGTGACGTCGGGTTGGGCAAGACTCATCTTCTGCAGGCCATTGGGCATGTCATCAAAGAGAAATATAAAGATTTCCGAATACTGTATCTTAATTTCGAAAGGTTTACGAACGATTACGTGGCTGCTGCCCGGCGCGGTAGTTTTGATGAATTTCGGCGACTTTATCGGAGCGCCGATGTTTTGCTGGTGGACGATGTGCAATTTATGATTGATAAGGAAAAGACTCAAGATGAATTTTTTCACACCTTCGAAGCTTTGCATCAAAACAACAAACAGATAGTGATTACGTCTGACCGGCCGCCGAAAGCTTTAGTGGAGTTGCAGGATCGGATGATTTCGCGGTTTGAGTGGGGGATGATCGCGGATATCAAAATGTCGGACTTGGAAACCAGAATCGCGATTTTGGAGCAGAAATGCAAGGAGCGCGGTTTTCCCTTGAATGCCGAGTTGATTGATTACGTTGCGCGCAATGTTAAAAACAGCATTCGTGAGTTGGAGGGAGCGCTTAACAAAATTATCGCTTGGTACGATTTGAGCCACAAACCGCCGACGTTAACCTTGGTGCGCGA
>MHJY01000027.1 GCA_001818235.1 Candidatus Jacksonbacteria bacterium RIFOXYB2_FULL_44_15
AGTCATTGGTTGAGCGGACTCGCCACCCAAAGGGTGATCAGCCTCTGGCTGAAACCCACAACCGACGGGACCACAACCCGTAGCTCTACCATTGAGCTACTGCCACCAAAGTAATAATGACAATAATTTAGGCAAAAACCGGAACAGAAACCTCTTGTAATTCATGCGAAACCACAACAGGCGGCTGTAATTGTTTCCTATGTCTAAGCCAGCCAAGATTTTCTAGCACTTCTTCCGTAGTACCAGATTCCTGCAATTCTTCAAAAAAAATTTGAACTATTGCCTGAACTCGTTTTTGAACTTGACTAAATGTTTTTGCGGAAGTTGATAAATCTAGCGCTGGCAAATATGCCACAAAATATTCCCCTTCTTTAAAAATTGAAACAGATAAATTAAATTTTGTATAAGATTGCTTCATAAGCTACCCTGCAACATTTCTATCCTAATATTTTTCCCGTCTTTTGTAAAGCCCGCGCCAGCTAAATCTGCGCCAAGAGCACAACGTAGTTTTTGCCGTAATGTTTAGCGCACTTGGGACAGGTGGTGTAATAAAAGTACAATTTTTTCAGCGCTTTCCCCTGCTCTTTAACGTAATCCCGCATCTCAATCACCCATTTTCCCATATTACCAAATGATCCTTCGAATATTTTTGATAAATAAGTTCCGGAAATTCTAACCATCGTCGCTCCAGGCACCTCGCTCCCGACGGCAATGTAAATCGTCGCGCCCCAGAGGGAATTTTCGTCAGAAAGCATAATCGGTATGTCCGACAAAGCATCGGCTTTTTTGATCCGTTCCATATTCTTTACAATCACCGATCCAAAATTAAGCGGGATATGAAAAAAACTGGTAACGTGATCCTTTAAAAACAACTTGTCGCTCCAGCTGATTTCTTTGTTGTCCCACGGCGCTGGGTCAAACCGCAAGCAACAACCGGTCTCTGATTTTTCGTATAGTTTTTTCATGTTTTTTTGTTAAGAAATTAAGGTTTTATAAATTAGAAATTGAAAATTAGAAATTAAAAATTGAAGTGTCTATATTCTTCTCCTCCACAACGCCACGTTAAACAAAGCAAAAACCGTATAAATTTCGAGCCGGCCGATGATCATCTCGAACATCAAAATCCACAAAGCCACCGGGTGTAAGGCCACGTAATTGCTGGCCGGGCCAACCGCCCCCAAACCAGGGCCAAAATTGCCTAAACTGGCGATAGAGGCGGTTAATGCTGTAACTAAATCCAGATCAAACAAAGTTAAGACCACGCCTCCAACCACTACTGTGGCGACATAAATCAAGATAAATGCCAGCACCGAAACAACTACTTTGTGCTCAATTGCCTGAGACCCAACCTTAACCGTGGTGACTAAATTCGGCCGGATGATCTTTAGAATTTCGTGCTTAATCAATTTATAACTGATAATATGCCGCAAAACTTTGATACTGCCGCTGGTGGAGCCGGTGGAACCGCCGATAAACATCAAGAGCAACAAAACCGCCACCGCGAACACCGGCCAACGGCTGTAATCAGCGGTCGTAAAACAAGTGGTCGTTAAAACCGAAGGCACTTGGAAAACCACGTACCGAATCACCCGGCCCAACGCCCAATTGTGATAATGGGAAAAAAATAATGAGCCGCTAATCAAGACTACGGCCACAACAGTAATCACCGCATAAACTTTAAATTCGACGTTGCGGAAAAATTTCTTCAACTGGCGGCGCCAGAGCATCACGTAAATCAATCCAAAATTAATCCCGGCGAGCCACATAAAAACCGCGATGATGTATTCAGCATAAATGTTACCCAGCCCAGCCACGCTGTTATTATAATTGGAAAATCCGCCGGTCGCGACCGTGGAAAACGAATGGATCACCGCGTCGTAAAAACTGACGCCGGCCATCAGCAAAAAAATAATCTGAATAGCAGTCATCCCCAAGTAAACTGTGTACAATATCTTACCGGTCTCGCTGATTCGCGGCACCAGCTTTTCGGTCTTTACCGGCCCTGGTGACTCCATCTTAAAAGCCTGCCTCCCGCCAAAACCGAGCTTGGGTAAAATGGCAATCGCCAAAACGACGATTCCCATGCCGCCCAGCCACTGGGTCAATGATCGCCACAACAACAAACTTTTGGGCAAAGACTCGACGTTTTTGTAAATAGTGGCTCCGGTGGTTGTAAAGCCGGAAACTGTTTCGAAAATCGCCTTAGTGATGGACACCGAATGAGCGTGTTCGATTAAATCTAAAACGTAAAACGGCAAAGCGCCAAAAATACAGGCGATTATCCAGGAAAGCGTTACTACGACACAGCCCTCTTCGATGCCCAAATTGCTGATGCCAGCTTTACGCGTAATAAAATAAACAGCCACCCCGAAAACTAAGGCGCCGAACGCTCCAGCCAGAAGAGGGCGCGCGTCTTCCTTAAATAAATAAGCCGCCAGCGCGCAACCAACCATCGCCAGGCCAACCGTAATAATTACCGGGCTGATAATTTTAAATATTCCTTTTAAATTCATAAAATCAAATAATCCGCTGTAACAAATCTTTCTCGGCGTCTTTGAGCAGTAATAGCACCCGATCGTACGGCCTAAAAATTAAATTGCTGGTGATGGGCACGAATTCCTGGCCGCGCCTGACAGCGATAAAGTGCGATTTTTTAAATGGTGCCGCCCCAATTTTCTTGGCCGCCAAAGGGCCGTCAGCCGCCACCATAAACTCCACGCATTCCGCTTGCCCGTAGCTTAAAATTGTCCGTGAAATGATGGTATCGATTTTGTGATAGCGCATAATCATGTTGGCGGTGATTAAAGCCGGATTTAAAAACGAAGTCAGGGGCACGGTCGAAATAAACGTTACGTGCTCCGGATAGCGTACCAGCGAAATCGTGTAACGCACGCCGATTTGATACGCAACCGCGCAGGCAAATAAATTACGCTCGTAATTCGCGGACAGCGCCAAAAAAGCATCAACTTTATTAAGATTTTCTTGCTGGGTAAAAAGCGGGGTCGACGGGTCGCCAAAAATTACCGGAAAAGGAGATATACTGCTTAACCGCGCCGCCTCGTCTGGCTGATCCGCCACCAGCGTAATCCGTCGGCAACCGATGTTCTGCAAAGCCTTGGCTAAGCGCACCGTCGCCCGTACAGTGCGATAACCGCTACGGTAAATCATGGCACTGCGGATAGGTTTGACTTTGGGAAACAACGCCTGATGCAATAGTTCCAAATATTTAGTTTCGCAACCCACGTAAACGTAAACAAACTCATTAATTTCAACGTTTTCATCATAAGGCAGAAATCGGCTAATCTTGGTATAACCCAGCGTGACGTGCGGAAAAGGCAGTGGAATATCTTTTAACTTTAAACCGTAATAAGGCGAATGGCGATCAAAAGAAAATACACCCACGGTGTATAAATCGTCCATAAAATGTTTGATGTCCGTGGCGCCGGGATAACTGAGTTTAGCGACAATTTCCTGCCGTAAAATTTGCTCGCGGTCGATTATTTCGTCCACGCCCAATTCGCGCAAAGCGACTGCAGTTG
Source organism: Candidatus Jacksonbacteria bacterium RIFOXYB2_FULL_44_15 (assembly GCA_001818235.1). Classification (GTDB taxonomy): domain Bacteria; phylum Patescibacteriota; class Patescibacteriia; order UBA9629; family UBA9629; genus UBA9629. Next base: position 3,540 of record MHJY01000027.1, read on the forward strand.
CCTTACCGATCTTCATGGAATAATTTAGCCTGGCGATTTTACGCGGCACGCCAGCATACTTGGCAAGCGTGCAGGCGATGATGTTAACTTCGTCCCCATCGGTTAAAGCCAAAAAAAGTTCTGCTTGGCTGATGCCAGCCTCTTGCAAAACAGCCATATCCGCTCCCTGCCCGTGAACCACATTAACATCTAAACGCTCCCGGATGATTTCCACCAATTTCTTATCCTGCTCCACCACCGTCACGTTGTGGCCTTCGCGCATAAAATATTCGGCGATAATGTAACCGCTTGAGCCGCCACCTATAATAATGATGTTCATAAATAAAAATACCCTCTTGCTCGTTGACTATAAAACCTTTATGCTAATATTATATGCCAGAACCGCAATTTGTTCAAATAAAAACCGCTGACGGATTGACGTTGCCCGGTCTTATTTACCGTGCCGGAAAAACCAAGTCAGCGGCAATTTACTTGCATGGCAACGGCAGTGCGTCTTGTTTTTATAGTGATGATGAACGCGGGCAATTAGCCCAAACGCTAGCGCAAAAAGGCATTTCCCTGCTCTTGTTTAATAATCGCGGCGCGCATTATGTAAAAAAACTGGTGGTTGAAAAACAGGGACGCGGGCGTGGAAAACTTTACGGAATGGCCTTCGAAAAAATCAAAGAATGTCGGTTTGATATTGAAGGCGCGGTAAAATTTTTGAGTTCTCTCGGTTACAAAACTTTTTATTTAATCGGCGAATCAACCGGCGCCAACAAAATTTGCGTCTATCACTATTATCATCGACGAAATTTAATTGCTAAATATGTTCTCTTGGGCGGCGGCGATGACGTGGGCATTTATTATCATCTGCTGGGCCAACAAAAATTCTGGTCGCTATTAGAAAAATCAAAATTAATGATTAAGGTTCGCCACGGGCAAGACTATATTCCGGAATTGCTTAACATCGGTGAACTTTTTTCTTATCAAGGATTTTACGACCTGGCCAATCCTGATGGCGATTACAATATTTTTCCTTTTTACGAAATATTGAATAAGGTGACGCTGTCCAAAAAAACCCTGCTACGCCATTTTCGGTCTTTGACTAAGCCGACTTTGGTAGTTTATGGTGAACGCGACGAATATGCCTGGGGTAAAATTCCGGAAATAATCGAACTCTTAAAAAAAGCTAATCCGCGGTTGGATTATAGTGTAATTCCTGGCGCTGACCACGCCTGCAGTCAGCATCAAAAAGAGCTCGGAAATATTGTGACAAACTGGCTAGCTTGAAATTAAAAACATCGCCCAACCGGCGATTTTTGATCTAAAACAGATGGCAACTAATATTCTTAATATTTCTTTTCAACTTCAGCTAATTTTTGTTTAGCCGACATCTCAATCAAACTTAATAATTCAGATGTTTCAGCTTTTTTCCCCTCATTTTCTGCGTCTTTTAAGCCATCAAAAAATAAAATATTGCTTTCCAAAATCGCTTGCATCCAATCACCTTGCTGATATTTTTTCCTGCTTTCATTTAAATACGACGTAAAAGCCTCTGGGGTTAAATTCGGCATATTTTGAAAATTCCGGCCGTAAAAACTCGCCAAACTAACCGAACTGATCTGCAAATCATCCACCAACTGATTTAATTGCGCCTGTTCAGTAGTTAAATCTCGCGCACTACCTAATGATGCTAATTCAGCGGGTTCACCGATCATTAATCCGTCCGGACAATTATATTTCGTTTGTAACCTATCAACTATTATTAAAATTTTCCTCAAATCTAATGCAATATATTTGTCTGTATCAGCGGATTCATGGTTAATTAAGTCGGTAAGAGACGCCGTCGCGTAATGCATCGCCGTTTCAATTTCACCTCTGTCTAACCTGTAATCAATATATTGATTCAAATTATATGATCGTTGCCGTTCGGGAAATGGTTCCATATATTGCTGTTTATTTTGTATCAATCGAAATAACTCTATTGCATCAACACCAAGATGACTAACAAATTCCTCGAATCGCTTTCTTAACTTTTGCTCGATAAATGCGTTATCGCCAATTATTTGCGAAATCGCTTCTCTATTAAAAAATTCGCCCATAGCAATTTACTCCCACGGAAATTTTTGAACTTTTTCGATCTGTCGCAAAAAATAATCAGGATTGACCTGAGTTGTCGGCATAGTGTACAAACAAGCGGTTTTGACGCTCGCGCCTTTACTTTCTAGATACGCTTGAGCCGCAATCAAACTCCGACCTGTCTCCAGCATATCCTCGACCAATAATACTTTTTTTTGATTGACACCAGTAAAACCTTCGGCCATCACCGTACGGCTTTCGTCTTTTCTGACCTTTAAACAATACATGTCTTTAACGCCCAACTTTTTAGCCAACATTACTGCCGGTATAATTCCGCCTCGCGCAATGCCGACGATGACGTCTGGTTGATAATCAATTTTTTTGACTAATTGATTTAATTCGTTGGTAAAATTTTCCCAACCTTTACTGGTTTGACCGCCTCTTTCTTCTATCAAAGCCATAATATCACCCCGCACCCCATCATCCTTAACCAGTGCTAGGGCTTGATCCGGCCGCACCCACTTAAAATCATCATGCTCATTTGATAATTTTACTTTTTGATCTTTTGTTTGGCACCAATAAATAATACCAACTAATTCATTTTCAGCTGTTTGCGACCCGCGAAAGATGTGAAATATTTTTAATGGCTTGATAATTTCCACGTCTAAGCCACACTCTTCTTTGACTTCCCGGCGAACACCGTCTTCAGGCTCCTCAAATTGACGCAATCTGCCGGTAATATCTCCCCAAATGCCCGGCGCGAAATCAGCCTGGGCGCTACGTTTTAGCAGTAAAATTGAACCGTCCAGCGTGCATTCGATAAGCGCGCCGACCGCCACATTAAATTTTCCTTCTTGATTTTGACCCATACTTATCAAACAATGTTTTAACTTGATACCCTTGCTAAACCTTCAAAATGGACTTGATCATCATTAAACACTTCGACAACCTTATATTTCCCGCGCGTCCAGACTTCGCCGTTTTTGATAAAATGAGTTGCTTCGATAATTTTGATGCTGGCTTTCGGCCTTGAGAGCTTTTGATTGCCTTTCGTCTCTAAAAGCGGGACCTCGCCCAGCCTAAATTTTGCCTTGCAAATTTTGGCGGGTGAACCGCCAAACCAATAATTTCGCTGGCCTTTTTTTAAAAAATCATAAACTCTGCCCTTCGCGAGCGGCACAGGGATACATTCTGATTTTTGCCGCCGGCCTTTTTGATATTCGCTGATATTTCGCAAGGCCAAGTCCGGATTAAACTCGATTTGAATACCCATAAAGTATCGAATGCCCTCCTTCGCCACCTCCTTCGCGCAAGGCTACGGAAGGTCAAGGAAGGCTACGGAGGACTAGCACTTCGCTATTCTGCTCGCACACAACTGGCCGAAGGCCAGCCGTAGCTCGCAGAGCGAAGGCTGGTGGGTGCAGATGGATTCGAACCATCGACCGCAACGTTATAAGCGTTGTGCTCTAACCGCTGAGCTATGCACCCTGATCTCTTTGATCTTAACAAACTTCCCTAATTTTTTCAATTAGCGCGTAAAAAAAGAAGGCTGATGGTTCCACCAGCCAAGGAAAAAGAAAAAAGATGGAACCATCAAGCCAAGAAACATCAATAGGTATGATAACTACTCCCCGGTATTGCAGCTATGATCGAACCAACAAAACCGACAATAGAATCATACCAATGACGGACGACAATATAGTCATAGTTCGTGCCATATGAACACATATTGCAATGACTATAACCATAATTGTGAGTATTGCCCATTGAATCAGTATATGAACCGCTATACCCTGCCACTTGTCCAGAACAATATGGACAGTTAATTAGATAGCCATTGCAAAAAACTGATTGGGCAATAAAGAGTAAACTCAGAGCAACGACGCAAGAGAGAAGCATTTTTTTTGATACCATTTTTTGGTACCTCCTTCTAAAATAGAAGTTAAAGTTGGAACTTTAAAAAATATGCTACCTCTTGCCCACGCCACCAACTGCCTTTTTTATTTCAAATTTAACTGCTTAGAAAATATCATATAATTTAAAACCTGTCAATAGTTACAAACTTAATGAATATTGATATAGTTTTAAAAAGCTAAACCTCTTTGATGCCCATCAAATCACTTTTTTTTAATAAAAAAATCCTGACGGTACTTTTGACTATTTTTTTTGTTTTTGTCTTATTTTTGATTCTCGGAAACAGCCTCACCCACGAAATCAACCGCGACCAAAACCAATTTGTGGCGAGCGGCGAGCAACTCTCCCAAAACGGCCTCCTGCCGTACCGCGACTATCCGTACTTTCATCCGCCGCTCGGGGTTTTGATTTACGGCGCGCTTTTTAAATTTACCAACTATCCGCTTTTGACGGCTACCATATTTACCGCGTTTTGCGCCTGGCTCGCGCTCATCATTATCTTTTATCTTTCCTGGCAACTTCTGGCTGGTGTCAAAACCAAATGGCGCTTAGTGATCTCAATATCCGCCGTTTTATTGTTGATGGCAAACCCGCTCTTTATTTTTACCACCGGCCGCCCTTGGAACCATGATCTGCAAATTTTATTATTGCTTTTGGCGCTCGCGAGTTATTGGCAGGCGATCAAAAAGCAATCCCTTAAATATTTGATCGCGGCGGGAATTCTTCTCGGCCTTACTTTAGGCACGCGGCTAACGCTCGCGCCCCTGGCTTTTTTATTGGCTCTTTTGCATACGCCCATCTCAAGTGCCATAAAAAAGTCCAAACAGTTTGTTTGGTTATCTGCCGGACTATTACTCGGTTTGATTCCTTCTTTGCCGGTAATTTTCCTGGCTCCCCGTCAATTTTTCTTCGGAAATTTTCAACACACTGCCATCAGTACAATTTACTGGCAAACGCAAAATTATGCCACTGCCATGACTTGGACCGGCAAGTTTATCTTCTTTCTCCAGGAAGTGTTGATAAAACCCGGTAATTTGGTGATTATTCTGACTTTGACGGTCGCTCTATTTTTATTGTCAATTTCTAAACGAAAAAATAAACAACTGCCACCGGAC
>MHJY01000028.1 GCA_001818235.1 Candidatus Jacksonbacteria bacterium RIFOXYB2_FULL_44_15
AAATTTGTAAATTATCTTAACCATACTACGTTCCCTTACGAGCTATTAGGCTTTCGCGCTAAATCTTAATAGCTTTTTGAAATGTGATGTCTATAGGTTAACGAAAAAGCGCCTGTTCGGTTTTTTCCATCACGACGGGTGTAAGCTGACGCGCAGTTTGCTCAATCGTCTCACTGGTAGCCCCGACCACTTCTAAAGCAACGGCTACCAATGGGTTTTTTTTGACCGCCTCAAACCAGGTGCCGTGATTTTTTTCGACCTCGTTCTTTTTAGCTTCATCCTCCAAATAATGACTCATCTCTGATGATTCCGACATAATTTACGACTCACGAGACTATCAGGTGGTTGTCATCCCGAGCGTAGTCGAGGGATCCCTTTTTGCGAATTCGCGAGATGACTAACTGACAGCTTGTAGTTAAATTATTTTTTCTTCATCCCATCATACCATATTTTCGAGAAACAAAAAACGGTTCAATGATCTGGTATAAAACGTAACCCAGCTAATTGAACCGTGAACATTTAGATGTTCATTCATTTAGGCAATTCGATAATAACGATTACCTTGATGCTCATCAGATGACTTTATTCGCCCCCTCCCTCTTAGCTCGTATAAGGCACATCCAACTGAAACTTCCGACAAATGGAACTTAGCCGCTTTATCCAATATATCTTTATATGTTATGCCAGTGTCACCGGCGTCCTTAATTATCTTTAAGATAATTTTGCACCGGCCACCGGGAGTATGCAGTCGCCACAACAGTACCGCTTTTTCCAAAAGCATTTTACTCACTCCTTTGCTCCGGCTACTTTTTTCTTGAGTATATACATACCCAAGATAGGCAAAAAAATCCATAAAGCACAATAGAAAAGCGCTACAACTTCGCACTCCGTACGCGTCGGGTTTGACCCGACAAAAAAAACCATCAAATCCGGTGATACAAACTTTGCATCGATACTTGCTACTATAGCTACGCCAGCGCCGATAAAAGAAACAATACATAAAATAAGCAACGTTGTGCACATTGTCAACCAAAACGAACGACGATCCATGAGGCATCTGTAAAGACAAATTAACCCGAAAAAAATGACAGCGAAACTTATCCAAATAGCCAGCGGCAACATTAAAGTGTTTATCCACACATATCTGGCCACCGCCAAAACCTCAACTAATATCAGAGCACAAACAATCCGTACAAAAAACATTATTCGACCCATGTTCATCCCTCCTTTTTTTCGCTTGTTTTTTTGTTAAGCGGGCGCCAGTACAATATAAGCAACCCAATGAGCACTGCGAGATATCCTAAAAACCACAGAAAACATATAAGCTGAGTAGCGTCTTCGCCGACAAATAATTCTGTAAATGATGGTAAATGTTTAGGATATACAATTACCGAAACGCCAGCAAATAGTACCCCGCTAGTACATAAAAGACCCATTTGGCCAGCTGCAGTATACAACAAAAAAGATGAGTGACTCACCGACCTAATTACCAATGCCTCTACAAAAAAAACGCCGATGACATAGACAGCATAAAAAACCTGAGGTAATGCGTTTTCTTCAGAGAAAATTAGCGGCCACAAGAGCACTGCGATTATCAAAATTCCAAGCATCTTAACTACACCCGCACAAAAGCTTAGTAGCTCCATTTCTTTTCCTCCTTTTGAGTTTGAACACTTTTTTGATAACACAAATTGTCAAAACACGACTTCGTCACTAAATTCGCCTTTTGCAGGCGATATCTTGACCACTTAAAATAGCACGAAAGCACTACTTTGTAAACCCCTTAACCAGTAACTCCTCACTGACTAAAGGCAAGCGGTTTTAGCGCCTGGCTATAGGAAGCGAAGAAATTTCGCTTGGAGATTCTCCAAAAAGACATAACCACCGAGTAAATAATGCTTAATATATCAGCCCCTTTTTGCGTTTTAGAACCAAATGATTTTTTTCTTTTAATAACTAAATGTCGTAGTGCTCTTTCCGCCTTGTTATTGTCGGGTGGAATATTGGGTTTCAAAAGACAGACAAAATAGTATTCTTTTTGTTCCGTGAGCCGAGATTTAATTTGTCGTAACTTCTCTGGATCATTGGGATGAGGGCGGATAAACTTATCAAAAAGTTTCGTCAATTCTTTTGCTTCTTTTTCTCGTTCTTCTCTCACGAAAGGCCGCGCGTTAATTTGTCGAACTTTCTCATAGAGCGCTCTGAACTCGGCCGCTACTTTCTGGCAATGTTCTTGCTTAACCACCGTTAGAGTTGCTGAATTTTTTAAATCTCTGATTTTTCGATAAGGATGCGACCAGCAAAGAGCATGGTTGCCGGCAACGAAGGCATTTTTGTAAGCGCCGTAATCGTCCGTAACGCCAATGCCAGTAAAGTTTTCGCCCAGTATTCTTTTCACATTACCCTTGCCACGGCTTTGTCCAATAGAGTAAAGGACGTCCTCGGTATTAATTCCGCAAGCTGCCCAGTCAAAATTACCTTGCTTCCCTTGGAGTGTCGGCCACCCGGTTTCGTCCAGATGAACCGCTTCTGCTTGGCGGATACTCTCTTGAATAGCCAGATAGCCAGGTTCCAATTTAACAGCCTGACTTTCCAAAATATTAGCTATTTCTCCTTGGCTTAATTTTAAATGTAATACTCCTTCACTAAAATCAATAATTTGACTGTAGCTTAGTTGCTGGACTGTAAACTGAAAAACAATTAGTTGTCGAACGTTTTCTCCTAAAGTGGTTTTCTGTTTGGGTATTTCGACCGGAGCAATTCGCCGCAGACAATTGGTACAATAACCGGTTGTGATCCAATGTCGAGTAAGTCGCTTTAAGACCTTGAACCATTCTGCTGGCGGCAAAATATCTTCCGTGAAAAATTCTAAATGCTTTAACGCTGTTAATTCTGCTTGGCAATGGGGACAATTGCTCTTGTAATGATATTCTTCGTTAGTTACCTCTTCCTCTTTCGGATCCTCTCTACGATATGACGCTGGGTCCCGATCGATTTTCTTTGTTTGTCCACTCCCAGTAAAATGATCGTCATCTTTATCGTTCTTATCTTGTTTATTTTTCCCTTTGCCAAAGACCATTCGTTGCAATTCCTCGATTAACAGAAAAGCTTTTTCCAGTTTCAGTTTTAGCAACCGGTTTTCTTCCTCTAAAACAGCCACTTTTTTTCGTAGTTCGTAGTTTTCGTTTTTAAGTCTCGTTATGACTTGTTTTTGTCTTTGTTCTATTGTTTGTGGTCTTTTCCCTGTTTCCATACTTCCTATTATACCATATTTATTTTATGGAGGGGTCAGTGAGGAGTTACCTTAACCACCTCAATGATATACTCCAACAGCGCCCAAGACAACCAGCCGGCAACTTGTCCGAGAGGTAGCCACAAAAACGAAATGATGGCCGCGACAAATCCCAAAGCCATAATAATCGGTATCGTCCATAAAATCAAAACATTTACCACCGGCGAAATCAGTGATATTCGGCCAAACTGCCATAGCAACACCGGCGCGACCGCCAAATTAGCGCCGATCGTAGTCGTAGCTGACTGGCGGATAATGGCCAAGAGTTGACCCGAAAATTCGCGCAGGGCTTTTAGATTTCGGCCCCAAAAATTGACGGGTGTTTTCTTTGGAGAAACGTCGCGCTTAAGCCATTTCTTTTGCACACGACCAGCTGATGACTCAGACTCAATTTCTCGCAAAATTCCGAATTGCCGGCCAAAATAGCCAGACAGCCATTCTTTCAGCCGTTCTAAAACTTGATCCAAACGCGGGGTAAAGTAAACCAAACCAACTGTCGCCAGAAATGACAATTGAAAACCCACGTCAAAACGTAAAATATAGGGATTAATTGCCACCATAATCAGAGCCGTAATCACCAAAAGCCGCCGAACATCAGAAAGCCGTCCAAAAGAGGTGCTAAGCGCCGCGATCAACCCCATAATCGCCGCCCGCACCACCGAACCTGTCGCGCCGGTTAAAATCACAAATATAAAAAGCGCCGGTAAAATTAACATCCATGCCCAGCGCCGCGAAATATATAAATAAGGCGCGATTAAAAAAAATAAGCCGATAATAATCGTGATATTATAGCCGGAAATAGCCACGATATGAATGGTGCCAGTGTCGATAAACGACTGCTTTAGATACTCTGGCAGGCCGGAAGTTTCACCAAGCAAAAGTCCAGCCAGTAAACCACTATGCGGGGCTGGCAAAATTTTATTAATCTGAACAATAAATTTGTTCTTTATCGAAAACAATGCCTGTTTAACCTTTTCCGTGGCTGATAAATTTTGATTGATATAATTGACGGCCTCAATACTCTCCGGATAATAGCAAAGTGAGTAAATTCCATCTTTCGCCAAATACTTGTCATAAGCAAAGCCATTGATAACCTCCGGCTTTTTGAGCCGGCAATGCAAACGCAACCAATCACCATACCGAAAGCGCGGATAAAAATTCGCAGTTACCAGCAATTTGCCCCTTAAATCCTGATAACCGACAGTCTTGATGCTCCGAATATCACCCAACGTGTATTTAACTAGCCCCTCCCCGACCTCTGGCGGGCTTTGAACCTGGCCGATTAATATTAGTCCTTGGCCGTTGTAAGCGGCCAGCTCTTTCGCATCAGTCGCCGACCCGGCCAGAGTAGCTAAATCAAATCGCGCGTACCCCAAAAACAAAAAAATCACCGCAATAGTGATCCCGCGTAGCCACCATTTTTTTCGATTGAGTCCGTACGCAACTAAAAATCCCAACAGCAAAATGAATAAATAAAAAATATCAAAATCCAAAAAAGAGTGCAAACCAACGCCGAATAAAAAAGATAACGTAACCAAGTAAAACATTTTTTTAAGTCTTTGGTTGGCCCATAAACCAAGGACGTAAATCCGGCCCCGGATATAATTTCTTAAAATTAATCAAAAATATATAGGCGACGATATTGCGGTGTTCGGCCAAATTTAACTTATCCGCTGTATCAGGCACGCCGCGCCGCGGTATAAACCCATGCTCAAAATTAAATGAATCATTCAAATAATCTTGCAACTTTTCTTCGAGACCCGAATTTTCCACCTGACACAATTTATAACAAACGCCGATTTCCGCGATAATGTCCGGCGTAGTCCGGCGTTTAATCTCTTCTATTTCGGCCTCGAATATTTCCAAAATCCAACGATACGCAGAAACGTCCACGAACTGTTGATAATAATAAGACGCCCCGATAATAAAATGGGTCAAGCCGTAAATTCTGTTTCGATAACTAAATTTCTTGACTTGGCTAAATTGTTCTTGCAGACGCCTGCGCAAGTCAAGCACCTTAAGATAATGCAAATAATAAACGCTGTTAACGGCGCTGGTGGCATCGATCTTTAAATAATCAGGCGCTAACAAGCCGGCCTCAAAATTAACGCTCGAAAGATATTTTAAAACCTGATTATACTCACTTGAAAATATTTGATCAACGGAAAATGATTTCCATTCAAAGGCCGTTTTGAGCAAGCGTATTTGATACAAAAATAAAGGATGTTTTCGATAAAATTCCTGCCGCATCTTATGCCGATTATCTTTCGCCGGCAAACTTGTGCTGATTAAATCGTCAGCCAATAACGCCAGTCCTCCCTCATCATTTAAGTTTGATATTGATGGTAATAATTTCTGCAATTTGGCGGAAAATTTTAAGTAGACAGGCGAGATGTATTTGGATTCACCGGTTAAACGATACATTCTGACTGCAAAATGCGACTGATGGACATCATCTAAATTTTTAAATCCATCTACAAATTTTTTTTTGATTTGTCGGCAGATCTCTTGCGAAGTAGGCATGAAGTTGCATTACTTTTTTTGCTTTTTTAAATACGCTTCAATAAAAGCAGACAAATCACCGTCTAAAACATCCTGAACTTGCGAAGTCTCGTAATTTGTCCGGTGGTCTTTGACTAATTGATACGGCTGGAGGACATAAGAACGAATCTGGCTACCCCATTTCGCCTCGTGATATTCTCCGCGCAACTCGCGCTTGGTTTCGGCCTGTTTGGAATCTTCTAAAGTCTGCAACTTGGCGCGCAAAATCTGCAAGGCTCGCTCTTTATTTTGGTGCTGACTGCGTTCGGACTGGCAACTGACGCTGATTTTGGTCGGCAAATGGACAATCCGCACTGCCGAGTCCGTGGTGTTGACTGATTGCCCGCCTGGCCCGCTCGAGCGGAAAACGTCTATCCTTAAATCTTCTTCTTTGATGTCGACTTCCGCCAGTTCCCCCAGATCCGGCAAAACTTCCACCAGCGCAAAAGAAGTGTGCCGCATTGCCTCCCCGTCAAAAGGCGAAATTCGCACTAGCCGATGAGTCCCGGCCTCGCCTTTTAAATAACCATACACATAGCGCCCGGTGACTTCCAAAGTAACCGATTTGATGCCGGCTTCGCGGCCTCGCTGTTCATCCAAAATTTTGGAGGAAAAACCTTGGCGTTCAAAATACCGCAAGTACATGCGCAAGAGCATCTCAGCCCAATCCATGGCATCAACGCCGCCGGTGCCAGCGTGAATAGCTAAAATGGCCGGACGACTATCGTACTTGCCGGAAAAAAGAATCGCAAACTCTAATTTTTGATACAGCGCATGCAATTTTTGATACTGCTCCTCTATCTCGCGCGCCATGTCCTCGTCGCCGTGGTCTTCTTCTTCGACCTCAGCCTCGGCGGTAAACTCAACTAACTGATCGACGTTCTGCTTTAAGTTCTGCCAGCTTCCGACTTCCTCTTTGAGCCAGGATGCTTCTTGGCTGATCCGAGTCGCGCGCACCGTGTCCTGCCAAAAATCACTGAGGCCCATCTGCGACTCCAATTTTTGCAGTTCGCTATTTTTGCTCTCTAAATCAAAGATACCTCCAAGCCGACTTAAGGTCAGCTTGGAGTGCTTGCACGCTTTGCTTAATGGAATTGATAGTGAATGTCATTGCGAGGAGCGTAGCGACGAAGCAATCTCAAAACCACTTGGCCGCCAAATCACTAAAATTGGCATTCGCCCTAATAATTAAATTTAGTTTCTTTTGTCTTGAACCGGCCTTTATCTGCTTTTCTCTAGTAATAGCTTCAAAGGCACTAGGATAAATTTCGTAATAGACTAGCTTATCAATATTATACTTACTAGTAAAACCTTTGATAATTTTATTTTTGTGTTCGAATACTCGCCTTTCTAAATCATTGGTTATGCCTGTATACAAAACAGTATTTTTTTTATTAGTCATGATGTACGTGTAAAACTGTTTATCCTCATCCATGATGCAAAGATTGCTTCGTCGTTCGGGCCGCCGGGTAGCGACCCTCGCTCCTCGCAATGACAACCAACATTCACTTACCAGTTTATAACTCTTCGCGGTCCACCAACACCACCTCTTTTTCAAAAATCTCACCGGCCCGCGAAATTTTAATCGTCACCTTGGCGCCGGATTTATAATGCAAAAGCAACGACTGCAAACTTTGTTCCGTGGTGATTTTGCGGCCGTCAATTTCTAAAATAATGTCGTTTTCTTTGATGCCTGCTTTATCCGCCGGACTGCCGGGAATTACCGCCAATTCTTCTCTGGTTTCACCGCGCACTACGAGCGCTCCTTCCGTTAGCTTCATATTATTTTTCTTGGCGACATCCTCGTTTAACAAAATGTAACGAACCCCTAAAAACGGCCGGACAATTTTCCCATATTGTTTAACGCTGTCAATTATCAATTTAACTTGATCGACCGACAAAGCAAACCCGATATTTTCGCCTTCATAAGAAACAGCTGTGTTGACGCCAATCACCTCGCCTTTTAAATTCAACAGCGGCCCGCCGGAATTGCCGGAAGAAATAGCCGCGTCGGTTTGAATCGCTCCCTCAATCAATTCACTGCCGATTCCAACCCCACCGGCGGTCAGCGTCCGATTAATGCCGGATACTATACCGCGCGTTACTGTATTTTGATATTCGCCTAAAGTATTGCCGATGGCGATCACTGTCTGCCCGATTTGCACGCTCTCGGAATTTCCGAGCGGAATTGTGGGAAAATCCAAAGCCTCCTCCCCTGCTGGTTTAATTCGCAAAATGGCCAGATCCTGCACACTGTCGCGATCAATTACCTCGGCTGGATAAGTTTTGCCGGTGGAAAGCACGACACTGTAGTCAGCCTTAGTATTGGAAACAACATGCTTATTAGTTATGACCAAACCGCTCTTATCAACAATAAAACCGCTACCGGCTGATACTTGCCGCTTCTCTGGCTGTTGTGGCGTAGGAGACTGATCCTGATTCTGAGGCGTTTGACCAAAAGGCGTATCTCCAAAAGGATTAAAGAAAAAATCATTATAAAATTGCGACTGCGGCAAATTCTGAAGTTCCTGAGTGGCGATTACGC
>MHJY01000029.1 GCA_001818235.1 Candidatus Jacksonbacteria bacterium RIFOXYB2_FULL_44_15
AGATTTGGAAGAAAAAATATCCGCTTTTGGGCGAAAGAGCAATAATCGGTTCGAACTTGCCATTGTCTTTCTAAAAGACGCCAACCAAGCCGAAAAATACGCTCAACAAGAATCCGCCCAAGGCGGACGGGATTTTCTCAAAAAGATTGGTTCGAACTTCCACATTGCCAACCGCACGCTGGCGTGCGATTTCAAAAATGCCTTTCAAATTGCGGAAAAATACCATGCCGAGGCGCTTTGCGCCGAGGCTTCCAACCTTGATTTTTCGAAATGTGATTCTTGGCGGAGAGGGCGGGATTCGAACCCGCGATGCCTTGCGGCATACGCGCTTTCCAAGCGCGCGCACTAGGCCAACTATGCGACCTCTCCGGATTGGTTTCTCGTTCTCCGTGTATATTCCAGTATGAGTTTACGCCGTTCGCGGCCACTTCCAGTCTTAAAAAATTTTTCCTCATTCATAGCATCTTTTTTATTTACGAAGGCCTCATAATAAATAAGCTCCCAAGGAACACCTCTGCTAGTATAAGACACACGTTGCTGATTGTGTTCTATGAGCCGCTTTTTAAGATCACCTGTAAATCCTATATATTCTTTACCTAGTTTAGCACTGTATATTATATAGACATAATACATAAAACGTCTTTTGCTTTCTGCGCCCAAGGCGCATCCGCCTCGGGCGGACAAGCGCGCGCACTAGGCCAACTATGCGACCTCTCCAAATTTGACGATCTGAAATTGTTGCAAAATATACGCTCTCTGGTCAGATATTATCATTAACGCTCGTAAAAATCAACCGATTGTTGATTTTGAGCTATTTTGAGCGTTGCGATTGAAAAACCGACGAAATTGTGGTACGATTGTGGAAACCAATTAACGATTATCTATATGGATCAAGCAAATAATCAAAATAATCAAGCAAATCAGCCCAAAGCTAAGCCCAAAAAATCACCTTGGAAACTATATTTACACCTGGGATTTGTTTTAATTCTCGTGGCAGTTGCTGGGTACGGCTATTTCTGGTATCAAGATATTAAAGGAAAAGAAGCAACAGCCGCGGCACTTACCCAAGAAAACCAGGAATTACGCGGCCAGGTAACACAGTACGAGGCCTTACAGGCTATCATCAACCAGGAATATAAGCGCTGCCAAGAATTAATCGCCAAGGGCTCTGGCGAATTTGCGCAGTTTGAATATTGCAAACAATATAACGCCTGGGTTGATGCGCTGAAAACTGGCGCCTTGAAATAAATCTAATTAATCATTACTTATGCCTAGAAAAACAAAAAATTCTCAAGCCGAATCGACAGAACAAAGTGAAAATATTGAACCGGATAAAAAACCGCGGCGCTTATGCCGCTCAACCAGCGACCGGATGATTGCCGGGGTTTGCGGCGGCTTGGCCGAATACTTTAATATTGATCCAACCATTGTCCGGCTGATTTTTGTCGCCACCGTGTTGTTCGGCGGATCCGGGATTATCGCTTATGTAATCCTCTGGGCCGCGGTGCCGGAAAAACAATAAAAAATTAAAGCACAAATTTATCCAAATTCTATTTGTTTTAATATTTTGAGTCTTGAATTCTCTTACGGGGTTTCTGATTTAGGATTTAGGATTTAGGATTTAGGATTTAGGATTTAGGATTTAGGATTTAGGATTTAGGATTTAAAGTTTAATTATGGAGAGGTGCCAGAGTGGTTGAATGGGACGGTCTTGAAAACCGTTGTCGCCCATAAGGTGACCGTGGGTTCGAATCCCACCCTCTCCGCCAAAATCGCCTATTTAGGCAAATTTCCATATCGTGCAAATCAGATTTCATATTTTTATTCTATTGCCCTTTAAAATTAAACCTTAATTTAACACTTAAGTAATATACATAAATATGGAACAAAAATTTGAGTCTATCAACCCACCTCATTTAGATCAAACTAAGAGTTCGCCTTCTGTAAAAGGATATAAAATTAAGATACCGGGCATTTTTATACCTAGTTTGGGGAAATTGATTATATTTTTTATTTTAGGTGCGCCATTAATAAGGAGTCTGCTTGTTTATATTCTCTTTCCGAGGCATATTAGTCTTGATTTACCTTTTGAATTTCATTTGTTGAATAATTATTTTTATTTTATCTCGCGCATCTGGGCACTACCGCTTAATCCGATTTTTTGGTTTGTGCATAATGAAAAGGATTATTTAATCGGAAGAATTTTGATACTTGTAGCGCTCTTGGGCATCCATTTTGTAATTGCGAATTTTTTATTTAATCTTTGGAAAAAACTTTTTTCTTATTTCAAGGAGCGAGCAAGACTAGCTGAAAAAATTACAACATGGGGCATTTTGCTTCTGTTTGCTATTTTTGGCATTATTTTGCCGTTAGTAAATCATAAACTCTCTGCTAATTTAGTTGAAATCGGTAAAAAATATGACATGGCTTATCATCCAATTGAAGTTGCTGGTAAGCTTGCCTATTATGCCAAACAAGGTAAGGAAGAATTTGTTGTTTATGATGGACAGGAAATTGGCAAGGAATATACAAATATTATGGATTTTAGTTTAATGGATATTGGCGGCAAGTTAGCCTTTATTGCTTATAGAGAAAACTGGAAATCTCCTGTTGTCTATTGGGGCGGAGAAGAATTAGGTGGCACATACGATCATATTTCTTATTTAACTAATCTCAATGATTTCCCGGTCTTTCTAGCAAGTAATGATCAAGCACAGTTTAAGTTTATAGTTTATAATACCGAGGAGGTTACTAAAATAGATAGAAATCAACGGATAGAATCCCTAAAAGAGATTAATCACAAAATTGCTTATAAAATAGAATCTTTAAGAACACAAGCGGATGGATTTGGGTTTTATGAAGGATATATTGTTTACGATGGCCAAGAAATTGGCAAAGAGTATCGAAATGTTGAGGATTTTATTGATGTTAACGGAAAGCTATGTTATATAGCAAGAAGAACAGATAATAAACGCATCGTCGTTTGCGATGGGGAGGAAAGCAAACCTTACGATTTTATTGTAGGCCTGAGAGAGGTTAATAATAAACCAGCCTTTCGAGCCTCAAACGAAGAAAAAGGTGTTCTTATTCCAAGAAAATTTATTGTTTATGATGGCCAAGAAATTGGTAAGGAATATGATTCAATTGAAATAAGCGCACCTGTAGAGATTGCCGGTAAGCTTGCCTTTGGGATAGATGGCGCTATCGTTTATGATGGCAAAAAAATTGGAAAACAATACACTTTAATATTCGACCCGTTAAATGTTAACGGTAAATTAACTTTTGTAGCAGATAAAAAAGATCTAGCAAGCTATCTTGATAAAAGAATTGTTTATTATGGCGGCGAGGAATTTGGCGAAGATTATGATTCGGTTGTGGATCCAACTTACACTAGCGGCTCTCCTAATCCGGTGGGGGTTGGCGGTAAACTTTGTTTCACGGTAGAAAAAGTCAAAAAAGTTTTTATTTTGATGGAAAAATAATTTAAGTTCCAACGTCTTTTATGTCACACACCCAAAACTCACATCCACCCAAGCTCACAAAAACCGCCATAATAACCGGAGTTTCTTTGGTTTTAGGTTTGTTTTTTGATTATTTTTTTTATAGGCAAGTGCCCGGCATTAACTTTCCGCTGTACGTTTCGCTTATTGTGATCGGGCTATTTGCGATTTCCAGCTACTCTAAAAAACAATTAAATAAACAAATACTCTGGCTCTTACTGCCGCTCACTTTTTTTAGCCTGATGGTTTTTGTTCATTCAAGCGAACTGCTTACTTTTCTTAACGTTTCTGCCAGTTTATTTCTGTTGCTGATTATTGCGGAAGTGTCGTTTAAAGGCAGGGTTAAAAATTTTCTGGTAAGTAATTACATCCATAAAATTTTCCTGCCGTTTAAATTTATGCGCCCCCTTTTTCTGACACTGCGAGATATATTTGCCTTTCGGGGAATCCGTAAAGATAAAAAAATACTGTCACCGGTTATAAAAGGAATAGTTATGGCAATTCCAGTCATGGCTATTTTCTTACTGCTGTTCTCCTCAGCTGATCTTATTTTTCAAAAATATCTTTCTAATTTAATTGATATCAATATTCAACCCGACACCATATCAAGAGCAATTTTGATATTACTGGCTACCCTCGCTTTTATCGGCGCCTATGCTTACATCTTTCGCCAAACAGAAGAATCGGCTACCCCGCAACAAAATGACACCCCATATTCTGTCGGGCAGATCGAAATTGCGATATTTTTCGGCTTGATAAATGTTCTCTTTTTTATCTTTATCCTTGTCCAGCTGGCCTACCTTTTTGGCGGCGGAAATAATATTTCTGCTCAAGGATTTACTTACTCTGAGTACGCGCGTCGAGGTTTTTTTGAGTTAATTGCCGTCGCGATCATCTCGTTTTTACTTCTTTGGACTACGGAAAAATATATCGTTAAACTAAATAAAAAACACACTCCGTTATTTATAATTTTAAGCGCCGCGTTAATTATTCAGGTAATTCTGATAATGTTTTCCGCTTTCACCCGGCTGGCGCTTTACGAACAAGCGTTTGGTTTTACCACACTGCGATTATACAGCCATGCGTTTGTCATTTTGCTGGCCTTTATCTTTCTTTTATTGTTGTATAAAATTTTGAGAAATTTGAAAGAAAACACGTTCGCTTTTTGTTCATTTATCGCCATTATCTTGTTTTTGACCGCGCTAAACATCCAGGGCACTGACGCTTTTATCGCGCGCCGAAATATTGAACTATTTGCAAAAACCGGGAAACTTGATATTTTTTACCTAAGCCGATTATCTGATGATGCCATACCCGATACAATTAAATTATTAAGCCTGCCGAACGAGGATTTAAGGAAAAGTTTTGCTAGGACGCTATATTGGCGAACGCAGAATAATTCAGCTTCCTTATCCAAATGGCAGTCGTTAAATTTATCGCGCTTAAAAGCGGCTAAAATTTTAAAGACGAATATGATTGAACTTGAACAATATAAAGATTATCAACAGCAAAATTTTGAATCGGCGTTTCCTGTCAAATAATATTAACGACGATCGCTATGCATAACGGTCACACGGCAATCAGTTTTGACTTGCACGACACGATTCTCGTTTTTAAACTTGGGAGCAAGTTTAGTAAAATAAAATTTTTTAGAGCCATCTATTATTTTTTAGGCAATTTTAGATTTTTTATTTTTCTCTACACGTTATTTAGCCACAGAAACGAACAGATAATAGAATTAATGAAACAGGCCAAGACGGCAGGCAACAAGGTTATTATTTTAACTTCTACCTACAAAAAAAGCGCTAAAATAATTCACTATTTTTTAAATAAAAATGATATTACCGATTACGACGAAGTAATATTTCGAAAAAGCCTATTCCAAAAAGAAAGCGACTATAAACTTGGGGAAATTATTAAAAATGATATTGCTTTGCATTATGACGATAACGTCGCGATTTGCACAGCTATAAACACTATTAAAAGAACTTGCGTAGTGATCTCTAGGCAATATTAGGCGATTTTTGAAATTAACCCATGCTACCACAGCAACTATGAACTTTACCATCAACCCAAAAATTTTTACCAAATACCCGGGACTGCAGATCGGCGTCGTCATTGCTAAAAATTTGACGAATGATTGCGCTATGATCACGGAAATTCAGAAACAACTACGCCAGCAAGAAAAGCGTATCAGAGAAACTCTTTTGACGGAAACTTTGTCCCAACAGCCCAAAATTAAAATCTGGCGCCATGCTTATTCAGCTTTCGGCGCCAAGCCCAAAGACAACCTCTCATCGGTCGAAAATTTATATCGTACTGTTCTGCGTGACAACTCGATCCGCCACATCAACAACTTGGTTGATATTTATAATCTGATTTCCTTAAAACATCTTATGCCAGTCGGTGGAGAAGATTTGGACAAAATCAAAGGTGATATTAATTTGACGTTTGCAGGAGCTGATGAATCACCGGTTTTACTTTTAGGTGATAAAGAACCACGGCCGCCGCACGAAGGCGAAGTAATATACAAGGATGATCTGTCCGCTATTTGCCGGCGCTGGAATTGGCGCGAAGCCGATCGGACAAAGTTGACTCCTCAAACCAAAAACTGCATTTTGGTGATTGAAGCCCTGCCGCTGGTGGCGTTTGACGAAATCAAAACGGCTACCGAAGAACTAAATAACTTAGTGGCCAAGTATTGTAGCGGGATTTTGGCAACTTACCTACTTAAAAGCGACAAAAATATCATTGTTATCTAACTAAGATTAACTATTGCCAAATTGTCTATTAGCATTGCGAGGAGTGATGTTAAAAAACAAATTTAGCAATCATCACAAAAACCATGTCCGAAACATTTAGAGAAATCCCCCTCACAAAAGAAACAGCTCCAGAGCAACCCAGATTTCCAGATATTCCTATTACCCAGGACTGGACCTTTAAAAATAGATTCATGGAAGATGATGATCAAAAGAACCAAATCAAACTAGAAGATTTTGCGCTAGTAGAAGAACTGGCTACCTTGGCAATAACTAATAAAGATGAATTAATCGGCGGCTACCACAATTTTTTCAGTAGCCACGACTCTGATGAGACTAAGGAGCGTGAGCTTAACAACATCATTGAGAGAAAAAAAGAAAGACTGGGAAACTTTAAGCCTGACCAGAGACAGTATCAAGAAATAATAAATGGCATTAGAATAGCCGAGCTGCTTTTAAAAGTTCTCCAAACATACAAAAAAAATCTAGCACACCGACTGGAGCGCCATCTGGAAGAGCGCAAACCGGCCGCCCGGCTAAACTGTAACTACGCAACAGAAACTGCCGCTCAATTAGAAGCAACTGGCTGGCGCGAAAACCAGAGCTTTCACCCAGACAGCCTCACCGAATGGAATGAAGCGTGTAAGACACTTGACATCTTTCAGGATAAATATCAAGTCTGTTTAGTTAAAGAGGAAACCGAAGATAAGGCAGGAGAAAATTTGATTACTATTTACTTGAAAGAGAAAAAATGACTCTTTACTAATTTTGATGTAACCAAAACCGCCGGCCTCTTACCGGCGGTTGTTTTATTCCTGTTCGCCGAATCCCCCTGGGATGAAGGCGATAAAGGAACCCCCCGAAGCTTTAGTGAAGGGTGGGTAAACAAACGACTGATGCTATTTTTTCTTCTTTTTTAACCTTTCTTCGACTTTAGCAATCAGCAAACGAGTCGAAACAACAGTATCCGGATTTAACGAAATCGAATCAATCCCCTCTTCCACCAAAAATTCCGCGAAGTCCGGAAAATCTGACGGCGCCTGGCCGCAAATTCCTACTTTTTTGCCTTTGCTCCGCGCTTTCTTAATCACCTCGGCGACCAACTTTTTAACCGCCGGATTTCTTTCGTCATAAACATGAGCCACCAGGTCTGAATCGCGGTCAACGCCCAAAGTAAGTTGCGTTAAATCGTTCGAGCCGATGGAAAAGCCGTCAAACAAATCGGCAAAGTCTTCGGCTAAAATGACGTTCGAGGGAATTTCGCACATCACGTAAATCTTAAGCCGATTTTTGTTGCCATCGCTTTTAGCCGGCAGGACTTTGTTTTCTTTAAGAATATCGATGACTTTCTGGCCTTCCACGATCGTCCGGCAAAACGGGATCATCACCGCCAGATTATAAAGTCCCATCTCCTCGCGAACACGGCGAATGGCCAGGCATTCCAAATCAAAAGCCGGTCGGAAAGCCGGCGTGTAATAGCGCGACGCCCCGCGCCAGCCGATCATCGGATTTTCTTCCTTGGGCTCGTAAGCCTCGCCGCCCAGCAAATTGGCGTACTCATTAGATTTAAAATCCGAAAAACGCAAAATCACTTCGCGCGGATAAAAAGCGGCCGCGATCCGTCCCACGCCCAGGGCCAACTTATCGACAAAAAAATCACTTTTAACCTTGTAACCGTAGGTCAGCTCAGCAATGGTCCGGCAGACACTGCTGTTTAAATCTTGCGACCGTCGTTTAGCTCCGGACGGAAAAGCCACTTTACACTCATTTTTAAAATCCAATAAAGCCAACGGATGCACTTTAACCGCGTTGGCAATGATAAACTCGAGCCTGGCCAGTCCGACGCCATCGTTGGGAATCTGCGAGTAGCCGAAAGCGACGTCCGGGTCGCCGATATTCATCAAGATCTTCGTTTTTGTTTTAGCGACATCGTCTAATTTGATGGTTCTAATCGTAAATTTAAGTACTCCTTGATAAACCTTGCCGGATTCGCCCTCAGCACAGCAAACCGTAACTTTCTCGCCGGATTTGATCGCTTTGGTGGCAGTGCCGGTACCCACCACGCACGGCAAGCCCAGCTCGCGCGACACAATCGCCGCGTGGGAAGTCCGGCCACCGCTGTTGGTAACGATCGCCGCCGCTTTCTTCATAATCGGCTCCCAATCAGGATCCGTCATCTCGGTTACCAAAACTTCGCCGGCTTGGAATTGGTCGATGTCGCCCACGTCGATAATCACCCGGGCAGTGCCAGCGGCAATTTTCGATCCGACTGACGCGCCGGCAACCAACACTTTACCTTTGCCTTCTAAAATATATTCTTCGATGATGTTTTTAGCTTTGGTCGAGTGCACAGTCTCCGGCCGGGCCTGGACGATAAAAAGTTCGCCGGTGCGGCCGTCTTTGGCCCACTCAATATCCATCGGCTGATGATGCCCGCGCTTGGCGCTATAGTGCTCTTCGATAATCAATCCCCAGCGCGCCAGCTCCAAAACCTCGTCATCGGTTAAAGCGTACTTCCTTTGTTCTTCCTTCGGCACCTTCATATCTTTGGTAGAAACATTGGCCCCGCCGGCACTATAAACCAATTTTCGCGACTTACTGCCAAGTGTTTTCGCGACAATCGACCGATAGCCCAATTTTAAAGTCGGTTTGTGCACATAATACTCGTCTGGATTCACCGTTCCCTGCACAATGTACTCCCCTAATCCCCAAACCGCGTTAATCACAATCATATCCGGATGGCCGGATTCGGTATCAATCGTAAACATCACGCCAGAAGAGGCTTTATCCGAGCGGATCATCTCTTGCACGCCCACCGAAAGATAGACGCTCAAATTATCAAAACCTTTGTCGATGCGGTAAGAAATCGCCCGATCGGTAAATAGTGAAGCAAAACATTTCTTGACTGATTCCAATAAATGATAATTGCCGCGAATGTTAAGGTATGTCTCCTGCTGGCCGGCAAACGAGGCATCAGGCAGATCCTCGGCTGTGGCTGATGAGCGGACCGCCACGTCGTTCGCGCCGAGTTTTTGATAGGCGCTGATAATTTCGGTCTGCAAATCCTCCGGAAAAGAGGCGGTTAAAATCAGCTCGCGCAATTTTGCACCCCGTTCGCGCAGATTTTCGATATCTTTAGTGTCCAGGCCTTCCAAAATTTTGGCCATCTCCTCATTTAGATTATTTTTTTTGAGAAAATATTGATACCCCTGGGCGGTGATAGCAAAACCGTTGGGAATTTTGACGCCCTTGGTGGTTAAGTGGCGATACATTTCGCCGAGCGAGGCGTTCTTGCCGCCGACCGTCGGCACGTCTTTGATTCCGAGCTCTTTAAAAAATTTGATATAACTCATAAATAAATGCAACTAACGCGAACTTTACCCTCTTGATTCGCGTCAATCGTAAAAATTAGCTTGATTTTCTGTAATTATATCTTTCTTTATAATCTTGGTCAATTAACTTAAAAAATTTATGACAATACTTTAAATCCTTTTTTCTATAGCTAACGCCCTTTCTAACGACAATCTCTGAGAATTTCCTTTTATTGTTTTTTCTACGGCGCTTTCCGCCTTTGCTAATTGACCTCCAACTACTTGCTCGGCATCCGGCAATGACATAATCTTCTGCAAATTCTGCCAGTATCCATAATTAGCGGTATTAACCTTTTTCGCATCCATATTCATAATTCTCCAATAATCTACACTCATCACCTGCACTAACTCTTTGGCTATCGCAGGTGTATTATTGTACACCGATAATAATAATGCCCCTTCCAGCTCATTCAAATGCTCATCAATTATCCCATGTCCGGCCGTTAAGCCAGCGCGCGCTAACAATTGGCAAAGCTCTTTTACCTTTTCAGCACGTTTTTCTGGATCCAAATTTTGCTCATTTAGTTCTTTCACTTGCAACAGCATTCGTTGGCAATTTTTTTGAAACTGAATTTTGGCTTGTAACCGCGCAGGTTGCTCATTATAATGCTTCTTATCCTCAGTTAACTTAATAGTATTCATATCCACATAAATCGCACGCGTACCGTTAAAAAATTTCTCATGTTTGGCTGCCGCACGCTCTGTTTGTGTGGTAGTAAGCTCCTGCCATATTTTAATTATTGTCGCATCAGGAAAAATTTTCTCATCACATTCACCCGAATACTTAAAATCTATCAGGGACACCAAATCGACCTTATTATCACCATCCAAATCAACCATCAATTGTGCTTCATGTAAATCGTTATGATAAAAATCGTGGCTATGTAAAACAGCCAGCGTATTTGCTAGTACGTCTAAAATTTTCTTGTCTATTTCTGCCCCAACGAGCAACATCCGTTCTTTCAACTTTTCGCAATTTTCCCGATTAACTTCTGTCGCTTTAGTTGGGCCATGTTTTTCTGGCAATCCAGCAAATTTTAAAAAGTGTTGGATAGTTTGCTGTGTCGGCGGATCAAGCAAAAATTGCCGCCATCTTTCCTGATCCCAAGTTTCAATATTTTTATCTCCTAATCCCAGTTCGCGTTGTAAAACATCGTCTTTACATATTAATTGGCGTAGCAAATAAGTTTTAAAATTCATTCCCGGAACATAATCCATCTCAATTACTTCCAATTGTCTACCTGCACTACCAAGGCTAGCGAGATTTGAAAAATTCTTTTTATCTGCTGAAATATCTGGAACGCTCGTGTTGAAACAAACTGTGACATCTGGAATATTAGCCAATTGTTTTTCGCCTGCATGGCTACTAACTATCTTCTGCGCTTTCCGTTGCAATTGGGCTTCGGCCTGAGCACCGCCAAATTTGTACACTTTTAACATTTTTAAAACTTGTCTATCGTGATCTTCCTCAATGGTGTCAAGCAATCCGGCATCCAACAACTTCGCCTTAAGCGTTTCCGGCAATGACTGCAGGTCAAAAGACATAATTACCCCATCTTCGCCAGAATCCAAATAAGTTAAATACTGAAATATTTCCGCAAATAATTCCGGCGATACATCTTTTGTTTCGATGCGTTGAAATTCGCGTTCCCGAATGCCAACTTCTGAAAATTTTGTTGTCTCTGGACCCATAATTTATAGTGCAAGCAAAAACCTTTAATAAAACCTCATCGCCTAATTTTATCAGCTCACCATAAAAAAGCAATTGAAAATTGACGCCGAGATATAAAAGTGATTCAATACCAGTAATATGAATCTAAACAATTCCCGCCCTCCAGCCGTAGCCGGACAATTTTATCCTGATGATCGTAACGAGCTTTCGGCAATGATTGATGATTTTTTAGCTCAAGTTGAACCGAGAGCAATAAGTGATGTTGATCTTAAAAACTTACAGGCCTTGATTGTCCCGCACGCCGGCTATCCGTTTTCCGGCCCAGTAGCCGCTTACGCCTATCAGCTTTTAAACCAATTGCCTAAAGACCCAAATTACCAAGTGATTCTGCTGGGGGTGTCTCATTTTACGGCGATTGATAATACTTATGCTGATACTCATGACTTCTGGCAAACTCCACTGGGAAACGTTCCAATTATCCCCCAAAATATCTTCCCTAAAAACAAAGCCTGCCATAGCCGCGAACACTCGCTGGAAGTGCAAATCCCCTGGCTGCAGAAAACCTTAAAAAACTTTAGCATTTTGCCATTCTTGACAAATTTTGACGATCCTCGAGCGCTGGCAGAGCGCCTTTTGACGTTACTTCAAAAACCAAATACAATTTTGATTGTCAGCACTGATCTAAGCCACTACCTTCCCTATCCCTTGGCGAAAGCCACTGATCAGAAAACCATTAAATATATTCTGAATCTAAATGTCCAATTTTTGACGCCTGAACCAGAACGCGCTTGCGGTTTAAACGGTGTTTTAACGCTTCTGGAAATTTCCCGACAAAACAACTGGCAACCGCGACTACTCAAATACGCCAATTCCGGCGATACTTACGGCGACAAATCTCAAGTCGTTGGCTACGCCGCGCTGGTGTTTATTAAAACGGAATAACGCGTTTATCGCTTATACTATTGTCATCCCAGACCGTCCGGTAATAAACAAAAACACCAATTTGTCATCCCGAGCGAAGTCGAGGGATCCCTTATCTGCACCAAAAGCGATTCCTCGACTCCGCTTCGCTACGCTCGGAATGACAAAAAATAATTTTTGCGACAAACGCGTAAGTCCTATATCATGCTCACTCCCCAAGAACAACAATTCCTCCTCAATCTCGCCCGGCAAACAATTGAACATTACCTCAATACCGGTAAAATTGTTGATATTGATAAAGCTACCTTGCCCTCGCCGCGGCTACTACAAAAACAAGGCACTTTTGTCACGCTCCACACAAATCAAGGTGACCTGCGCGGCTGTATCGGCAATTTAGAAGGCACTGACGAACTGTACAAAGATATTGTTCACAACGCTTTTGGCGCCGCCTTTCATGATCCCCGCTTTTTGCCAGTTGAGCTTGATGAACTTCCGCAAATTCAAATCGAGATTTCGCTTTTGACTCCGCCACAGCCGCTTCCCTATCAAAACACCGCTGATTTATTAAATAAAATTACGCCCGGCCGAGACGGCCTGATTCTCAAAAAAGACGGCCACACCGCCACCTTTCTTCCGCAAGTCTGGGAGGAATTGAATGATAAGCAGGACTTTTTAACGCACCTCAGCCAAAAAGCCGGTCTATCATCCGATGCTTGGCGCGACGCGGAATTTTTTAGATATCAAGTAGAAAAATTCTCTGAGTAAAAACACTACTATTTAAACGCCACTCTATCCCAAAAAAGAGACGTCAATTTGTCATCCCGAGCGCAGTCGAGGGATCCCTTATTTAAGCCATAAAAGAGATTCCTCGACTCCCCCCTCGACACTGCTCGGGGTCCGCTCGGAATGACAGTTGATCAACAGTTTTTCCACCATCAATGCACCGCGCGACCCTTTACCAAAAACTTGCTTCTGATCTTGTTAAATGCACCGCCTGTGCCCATTATTGCCATATCCAGCCAGATAACACCGGCGTTTGCGGCATCAGAAAAAACATCAAAGGCGAACTTTTTCTTCTCCCCTACGCCCGTCCAGCCGCCGTAAACATCGATCCAATCGAAAAAAAACCCTTGTTCCACTTCCTGCCAGGCACTCAAATCTTCTCGCTTGGCACGGTAGGCTGTAATTTCGCTTGTGCATTCTGCCAAAATTGGGATATCTCTCAACTATCCAAAGGAAAAGCAAAATTTGACCTAGAAAAATTGGGCGAAGACTGGCCGCCGCAAAAAATCGTTGACTATTGCCTTGAGCATAACATCCCCTCAATCGCTTATACCTATAACGAGCCGACAATTTTTATTGAATATGCCTATGATACAGCCAAATTGGCAAACCAAGCCGGCTTAAAAAACGTTTTCGTCTCCAACGGTTATGGTTCCGCCGAAGCCTATGATTTTATTGACGGTTATCTTGATGCCATTAATATTGATCTAAAAAGTTTTCAGCCGGAGTTTTACCAAAAAATTTGCCATGCTAATATCAAACCAGTACTGGCTAACATCAAACGATTACATGATGCCGGAGTTTGGGTAGAAGTGACGACTTTAGTCGTTCCCGGACAAAATGATTCCGTAGGTGAGCTCAAAGCTATCGCCCAATTCCTGGCCAAAATTGATCCAGATATCCCATGGCATATTTCCCGCTTTTTCCCGCAATATAAAATGGAAGACAGCCTGCCGACGCCGCTGGAAACTCTAGAGCTTGCCTACAAAATAGGCAAAACTGCCGGATTAAACTACGTTTACGTCGGCAATTGCCCTGATAGCAAATGGGAATCAACTGACTGTCCTAAATGCAAAAAAAGGCTAATTGAACGCACCGGCTACGAAATTGGCACTATTAACCTCAAAAACGGCCAGTGCCAATTTTGTAAAACTAAAATCGCTGGAAAGTGGGAGTAAAATACTACTATTAGTTTTAATCAAACCAATCAAAAATCGACCACCTGAATGGCCGATTTTTGTTAATTTCTTGATTCGTAATTTTAAATACTTGATACTTTATACTTACCTGCCCGCCGAAGCCTTCTTTGACCTTCCGAAGCCTTGTGCGAAGGAGGTGGCGTAGGCGGGCTACTTAATACTAGTCTAGTAATCCATTCCGCCGCCCATACCCATGCCACCAGGCATCCGGCCATGGCCGCCGCCTTTTCCTTCTTTTTCCGGTTCATCGGTTACTACGGCCTCAGTCAGCAAAAACATCGAGGCAACAGAAGCGGCATTTTGTAAAGCGGTTCTGGCTACTTTAGTCGGATCAATAATTCCGGCCTTGGTTAAATCTTCGTACTTATTTTTAAGCGCATTGTAACCAAAATTGCCGGATTGGCGTTTAACCTCTTCTGCCACCACCGCGCCGTCTTTGCCGGCATTGATGGCAATTTGGCGAATCGGCTCTTCCAAAGCACGGCGAACAATATTAACGCCGACTTTCTCGTCCTCTTCTTCTAAATCTAATTCATCTAATTTCGGAATCGCCCGCAGTAAGGCCACGCCGCCGCCGGCCACGATCCCCTCTTCCACCGCCGCTTTAGTCGCGGCTAGGGCATCCTCGATCCGATCTTTCTTTTCCTTCATTTCGGTTTCCGTGGCCGCACCTACTTTGATTACAGCCACACCGCCGGCTAATTTAGCCAAACGTTCATGGAGTTTCTCACGGTCAAAATCCGAGTCCGCGGCATCAATTTCTTTGCGAATTTGCGTAATGCGCGCGTCAACATCGGCCTTTTTACCAACACCGCCGACAATCGTGGTTTCCTCTTTAGTCGCGGTAACCTTGGCCGCCTCTCCCAAATCTTCGAGCTTGGCATTCTCTAATTTTAAACCGACTTCTTCGGAAATTACTTTACCGCCGGTTAAAATGCCAAGATCGCGCAACATTTCTTTGCGACGATCGCCGAATCCCGGCGCTTTAATCGCCAACGCGTTAAAAGTGCCGCGCAATTTATTTACCACGAGCGTGGCTAAGGCGTCACCTTCCACTTCCTCAGCGATAATCACCAATTCTTTGCGGCCGCTTTGCGCCAATTTTTCCAAAAGCGGCAAAATTATTTGAATGGAAGAAATTTTTTGGTCAGTGATTAAGATATAAGGATCTTTAAGCTCAGCGGTCATCTTTTCCGCATCAGTCACCATATAAGGAGAAACGTAGCCTTTATCAAACTGCATACCTTGCACTAATTCTTTTTGGATTCCAAAACTCTGGGACTCTTCGACGGTAATCACCCCATCTTTTCCGACTTCTTTCATTGCTTCCGCGATCACCTTGCCGATTTGCGGGTC
This sequence comes from Candidatus Jacksonbacteria bacterium RIFOXYB2_FULL_44_15, assembly GCA_001818235.1. Classification (GTDB taxonomy): domain Bacteria; phylum Patescibacteriota; class Patescibacteriia; order UBA9629; family UBA9629; genus UBA9629. The sequence goes on from MHJY01000029.1 coordinate 15,562, forward strand.
ATTGGCCGCAATCGAAGCAACTTGCGCAATCTCTTCTTGCGAAGCGATTTGTTTGGAACTTTTTTTTAAGAAGCTGACGACTTCTTCGACCGCCCGATCGATACCGCGCTTAACGGCCTGCGGATTGGCGCCAGCGGTAACATTTTTGATGCCGGCGTTAATCATACTTTGGGCCAAAAGGTTCGCTGTAGTCGTCCCGTCGCCAGCCACATCCGAAGTTTTAGTGGCGGCTTGCTTAACTAATTCCGCGCCCACGTTCTCCATTTTATCGGAGAGTTCGATTTCTTTGGCCACCGTTACGCCGTCTTTGGTGTTAACCGGCTCGCCAAAGCCTTTATCTAAAATAACCGTACAGCCCTTAGGACCGAGGGTGACTTTAACGGCATTCGCCAGTTTATCGACACCCCGTTTTAAGGCATCACGAGCTTCTTGACCATAAACAATTTGTTTAGCCATAAAATAAAAGTTAAAATCCAAAAGTCAAAAGTCAATCTTTCTAGCTAAAACTTTTGACTTTAAGATCTTTGATAAAATTACTCAATAATCGCTAAAATATCTGATTCAGAAATTACTAAATATTCTTCCTTTTCAATCTCGACTTCATTGGGAGAATATTTGGTGAACAAAACTTTTTGCCCAACTTTAACGGACATCGCTTGCCGTGTCCCACTGTCCATCATTTTACCGGGGCCGGTGGCAATCACTTTCCCTTGTTCTGGCCGTTCTTTATCCACCGTGTCCGGCAAAACAATCCCGGACTCAGTGGTCTTTTCTCGGCCGACCGGCTTAACGATCACTTTATCATTAAGCGGAATAAGCTTTGACATAGAGGATCCTTAAAGTGCCGCTGATTAAGTTGTACCCGACAATTTTTGCGTCTAGTCGCGGGCAACATTACCCAACCAAGGCACTAATATTAATAACCGTTTATAAATAAAATACTGATTATTGATTAGCAGTCTCGATCTCTAACTGCTAATAGCTTTACTATCTTAAAGTAAAATTTATCGACTGTCAAGAGTTAAAGCCGTCTTTTGTAAAATCAAAAAAACCCATTACTGGGTTTAAAAATTATGGAGGCACGGACGGGATTTGCACCCGTGTAAGCGGTTTTGCAGACCGCTGCCTAGCTACTCGGCCACCGCGCCAATTTAATTACAATATAAAGCCATTATATACTGATTTAAAACAAAAAAGCAACTGCTCTTTGTCGGTTGCTCTTTTGTTTTGACTAGCTTGCTCTAGCTTGCTCTTTACTGATGACTTGGCGCGGACGCGTATACTTCTACAGTAGTATTATAAACAACCCCCCGCCTTACGGCTTCCTCGGTAGTCGGTACCCAGATATCGACTCGGTTACTATACCGCCGATTCATCCGGTCCTCAATGACAAAGACTTTATCACCGAAAATTTCCGGTAAAACAATTTGAGTATGAAAAGGCAAAAAATTCGTCGCGGCGATGCCGTCGCGGACATGAGTACCGTTAGCGGTGATAAACGGCGTACTGTCGGTTTGCCAAGGCTCTGAAGAATAGAAAGTAACGGTTACTTGGTGTACTGTTTTTGGCCGCAACGGCGACTCCGGCAAAGTTAAAATTTCGGTCGGAATTAACGGCGATCCGGTCACTCTATCGCCAGCCACTTCTCCTAAATTAATCTTTAAATCAGTTTGAGTCAAAACAAACGAGGATAAATCTTTTACTATATTATCCACGACAAGTGACGTTTCCGGTAAGGCCTCGCCGCCCACGGCAATGGATGGATCAAGTATCGGCTCCGCCTGGGCAATTGCAACCCGCGGTAAAGTGGCCATGACCAATGCTAAGGCTAAAAAGGCATGTCCAGCAGCCTGCCAAGAGGGTTCAAACCGACTATTTAGAGTCCGTCGAATTCGCTTTTCTATAGCATAAACACGCCAAAATATGGCGTCATCCCATCGTCTTATGCGGTTTTGTCCGGCTTTTAGTTTCATAAAATAAAAAATCCTTTTATTTGGATCAATAAAAGGACTTGATAAACTAAATACATTATAGCAAAGATTCCCAAAAAAGTCAAATAAGAACGCCGCAACAACAAAATCACTATTTACAAAACCAATTTAAGTCAAAGGCATTTGACGTCTAATATTATTACCAATTCCCTATTTATTTAAAAAATAAACTGGCGGGATCGGTTTAATAAAATTTTGAGCCAAAGAAAAAGTCAAACCGCCTTGGTTCGGCACTAAAATATAGTCGCCAAGTTTAATTTTCTTGGCAAAACAAGTATATCCCCATAAATCATCAGGCATGCAAAGCGACCCGTAAATGCAGGAACTTACCTCTCGGCGATCAGGGTTAGTTAAATTAATGAGCGGGAAATAATCATGCAAAAATCTTTCCCAACCTACTATATTAATACCGCCATCGGCAATAATTTTTTGCGGACTTTTTACGTCAACCACCTGTAACATTACATGCATAGCGCCATTAGCAATAATTCGCCCAGGTTCAGTATAATAGACGCAATTCACCAGTGGCTGCAAATACTTTTTAATGGCCTGTCCAATGCCATACGCATAGCGATCAATTGGCACTGCGGCTGTTATATAATACTTATCTTTAAAATGCGACATTTGGCCTAAATGATCATCGACTGTCTTAATCAAACTGCCAGCCAATGTTCCCCAAGGATAATACCCTTCCGATAAATATGGCCGAAATCCACCGCCAAAATCGATAAATTTAATTGTCGCTAACTCTGCTTTAGTAAACTTCTGGACCAAACATCCGGCCAATTCTTTAATTACCAGCGCATACGGCCGCGCATTTTCGTTCCAACTCATATGAAATTGAATTCCTTGCAGAGAAATACTCGGATATTCTTGAGATTTACGCCAAAATTCAGGTAACTCAGTTAAATCAATCCCAAATTTGTTCCAAACGTTGTGATAACGGGTAAAAATTCGAACACCCGCCCGCACAGAACGCCTTTTTTTACTGGCCACTTGATTCAATCGTGCCAATTCCTGAAAACTATCTAAATTAATAATCACTTTGTCACTATGAGAGACAGCCAACTCGAGCTCTGCCAGTGTCTTACCCGGGCCACTAAAGACCAGCTTTTTCGCCCCACAGCGCAGAGCAATCATTAATTCACGGCCGCTGGAAATATCTATTCCAAAACCGTGCGCTACTGCACGTTTTATTATATAAGGATGATGATTAACTTTCATCGCGTAATAATACTCACATCCTGGCAAGTGCTGATCAAAAGCCGCGGTAAACGCTTTAAGACCCATCTCTAATGCTGGCTTATCAAGAATATAGAAAGGAGTAGTATGTTTGCGAGCCAAAGCCAGAAATGATGCCTTTCTGGCAAGGAACTGCTCAACCAAAGATAATAATTCACCTTTCAAAACAGGAGTTTTTTGACTCAAAAGTTTATCAATAATACGACGATAGCGCCGAAGTTGCGACGCATCCATTAGTTGTATTTTTTGCAAGCTAATATTATTCATATGATTATTTATTAACAATAAATTCTCTTAATTCTTCTTGAAAAATATTTAATACTTTGTCCTTTAATCTCAGAGGGATAGTTTCAGTCGGCTGAATCCCAAGATATCTTTTTGTTAAATAGTCCTTTTGACGCGCAATTTTGCGTAATAATGATTTTTTAAAACGCTCTATACTATAGCCTTGACACCCTCGCTGATAGGCTAAATAAAAAGCTAACCCTAACTCTTCCTGGGAACCATACGCCGGGGCTTGGGGATTATAATGAAAAAAATGATCATAAATCTGAGCATGCGCAGAGTCAAATAAATTTGCCGTAAAACCTAAGCCAGCCAAATCAAACCCAAAGGCAGCACATAATGCGTAGATATAGCCACATTTCACGCAACTTTGGCACCAACGATTATTTTTTGCCCGAGAATTATCTGCCATGCATGACATCTGAAATCGACCATTGGCCGAATAACGATTGTGCAAAATTTTAACAATTGCCAATTCATAAAGAGGGTCCATAAAACTTATAACCTCTACCTTCCTACCCAGCATCAATGAGGCTAAAAGACTTTGTTGCGGTGTCCAATCATGATGCTGATCATAGGCTGCCTTATAAGTTAACACGCCTTCGCTATCAAAAAAAATGTCATTACACGACTGCTCATTCCCCAGTAATATGTAATCAGCGTTAAAATAATGAACAAAAGGCAGACACATTAAAGCATATTCTGTCGTTTGCAGTCCCCATCCTAAATCAGTCTGCAAACCCCAACGTTTACCATAGCGAAATATACCTGGTTCATAAAAAATAGTATAAACTGATCTTTGTCTTTCCTTTTTAAATCGCGCCATCAGTCTTTTCTTGTGAAAATATTCAAAGTCATTGGCCGGCTCAATAAAATTAACCAAAATTGGCCGCAACCCTAGTTCCTCGCAAAGACTCAAACTCAGCAAGCTCTCCTTACCGAAAGAAAAAGGAATAATCACTGTTTGTTTTTTTTGCTGGGATTGCTGAAACTTAACGCTGTCCGGCGTTTTAATCCGTTCATCAGCAAATTTCGGCTGTATATTATAAAAATCTTTGACATATTGAATAGAAGAACGTCCGTCGGCAATCGCGCAAGTCGGGGCATCGTTAATGCCATTCTTAAACAAAAAAGCTTCCGACAAAGGACGAGCTGTTTGATAGTTGATCTCCTTGATTTGTAAAATTTGCGGCAAAAATAAAGTCGCACTATATGCCAGGTTGTCTTTTAAAATTTCCTGATGCTCTTGGGGAAAAGCTTGCCACACCTCCTTGGGATATATTATTCGATAAGGTTCTTTATTCACAATAACATCCACTCCATTAGTGGTAACCTTCGCGCGAATATTTAGCTCAGTTGGTTTTTTGGATGCCGAAATCATAAATTTAATTTATTGTTGTTTTTATTGGCCAAAAACATTTCGCGAAAATACGACCAGATTTCTTTCCCTGCCTGATTCAATTCTCCACTTTCCAAATCAAACACCGGAAAATTGCTCAAAATCGTACATAAAGTAGCACCCCGCTTCAAAGCGGATATCTGCCTTAACTCATGAAAAAGTAAAAAATAATCAGGATGGTTAAAAAAAATTTTCATCCGCTGACCGACAAACTTAACGCGACCATTTTTAAAACTATACACACCAACCGGCAAAATTTGCTTCAGCGATCCTGTCGCAGCCAAATCGATGTCCAATAATGAACCCGTAAAATCAGATACAGGCAACCGCCTATCACTAATTGTTAATTGTTGCTTATCCCAAAAAGTATCCAGAAAAAACTGCCAAGGATTCGGATTAGTAGCCAAGGATAATCCGGCAAAAATGTGAGGCGTAGCTGAAGATAATCGTGGATTGCATTCCAAAACTAAAGCTTTTTCTTGACTAATCAAAATATCAACATTTGCTACCCCATAAAAGTTTTCTTTCTGGAGTAATTTAGTTAAATGCTCTAATTGAGTAGAAATGCTACTGAGTGTCTTCGAGCCAAAAAAATTAGCCGGTAACCATTGAATGCCCGAAAAAATACTAGGAAAACCATTTTTATTCAAAAAACACTGACGACGTAGCCCGGCATAAAAATAATTGCCCGCTTTATCTAAAAAAATTGTTACCCCGATTGGCACGCCTGGAAGATATTCTCTAACTAAATAAGACGAGACTTGACGGAGATGTTTTTTCCTAAAAGCCGATAAATCTGACGCCGACATAAATTTCGTCCCAAATAACCCATAGCTACCGCTCTTTTGTACAACATATGATTTGTGGTTAACTTTCTCTAAATCCCTTCCGGCCAAATTAACAGTAGGCGGAGATGCCAGTCGGTATTTTTTTAGTAGATTATCAAAATAAATTTTATCCTCGAGTCTTTTTTGCGTTGACCAAGGGGTAACCATCAGTTCAATGCCTCGTTTTTTAGCCCACTGCTCAATAAAAATGGAACTACGATGAGGCACCACTAAATATTTGATCTGCTGGGCCACCAGCTGTTCCCCTAAATTTGTCTTCGCCAATATCTCGGCAAAAGTCAGTGGTTCTTCGCACGCCGCCTGTGCTTTAAAATAGATCAGCTTTTGACAGGAAAAATTAGCAACCGCAAATTCGGCCAATGGAGTTTGCTCTTGAACCAAAATCGAACATTGAAACAAATGCTTAGCAGTAAAAAAAACCGGTTCTATGGCGTTGATAACAATCGCCGCTTTAAATTTTGTTTGCATCGTGTAAACGGTTTTGACTGCTTAAAAAAAATGCAATCTCTTGGCAAATCAAGATAACATCCTCTTTTTTAATCAACCAGTGAACCGGTAAAATAATAAATGATTGATAAAAACCGTGGTCTATTTGCGCATCTTGGAATGTTGGCGTTTCCCATAGCATATCAGCAAAAATATTCTTCTCCTCCAGATAAGTAATTAAATTAACTTGAATTTTCGGTTCAACAAATAGCGGGTAATAAATCCATTCTCCTGCTTTAACCACTTCGTCAGCTAAAACTTTAAGCAATGGACTTTTAATCGTTTTTAACTGCCGATTATACATTTCTGCCATTTCCTTTTGATGCTGTCTGACTTTCCTTAAATTAATAAATTTATACAGTTCAAAGGAAAAACGACTGCCGCGGGTCGGTCGCGAAAAAGATCCAATTAGTTGATCGTGATGTAAAAAAACATCGCTACTTCTCTCATACAACCAGGGTGATCGCCCCAAATAGGCGGCCAATGACAGCCCCCCCTGGATTAAATGCAACAAATAGCATCGCAACTTATACCAATTAAACCTAGTAGATAAATGGTCCGCGGGTGGTAAATTACCAATCAAGTGACTGCCTTGCAATGGTGAGTGCTTCCGAATACTGGTAACATAGAAATGATTCGGCCCAAGCTCTGGGAGATCTTCGGGAATGATAATGCGATGGGCGCAGTCTTCGATAATAACCGTCGAATCTGCACCTAAAGCTTTGCACCTAACTAATTCTTCTGATGTCAAACTCAAACCACTAAAGCTATAATTAATTATTACCCGGGGCCGAAATTTAGCAACTTGCTCAAAATAGGACGCTTTATTAATGGAAAAATCACGATTGATTTGATATAAAACTACGGTAGCGACCTGGCTTAAAAATCGCAAAGTGTCCGGACAGTAAAATGCCGGTACCAATATTTTATCCTCAACCCCAATCTTATAATGAAGGAAAATATATCGCAACGTGTCAGTAAAACTCAAAAAAAAATGCTCAGAAGTTGTTAAAATCATTCCCTTTTTACTTGATAACGGCTGCAAAATATAAGGCCTAACAAATCCTAGTAATTTCCGTCTCATATTGTAAATTAAATGATTAAACGTAAAGGTCCAGCAATACTAATCCCGCCACGCCTAAACCTTGCACCTCCTCGCGCCGGCTCTTTCGGAAAATCCAAATGTCCGCTATCCAAATCAACATAATCAATCGGTAAAGCAAGCGCTAAAGAAGCAGCGGTGGTAATCGAAATGTTTGATTCATAGGTGCATCCAATCATCACAATTTTCCCTAGACTCCTGGCCAAATGGTAAATTTTTAAAGCATTTATCGGACCACCACATTTTATCAGCTTAATATTAACACCATTGATATAATTACCTATAAGTAGCCGGCTGGACTGCTCCACGCTCACCGCCGCTTCATCTGCAATAATCGGAATAGCGGTTAATTGTTGTAACCTTTTTAACGACTCGATGTCTTTAGCAGCCACTGGCTGTTCAATCAGACATACCGGAAAATTTTTTATTTTTCGCAAAAATAATTCCGTTTGCCGATAACTATAGCCTTGATTCAAATCAATCAATAATTTAGCTTGAGATGGCAAAATCTTACTGACAGCCTGAATCCGCGCGCAGTCATCATTCCAATCCAAACCGCCTTTTAATTTAATCAGACGATATCCCTGCCGCAATCGCTCTTTTACCGACCGAACAGTAGCAGGCAAACTTTTAAGGCAAACTGTTATCGAAATCGGACAACTACGACGATAGCCGCCGAAAAGTTCTACCAGAGTAATGCCTTTTTTCTGGCAAAAAAGATTAAGCACTGCTTCCTCTATGGCCGACTGGACAGCTGGCAGACCGGCGAACTCGTCCTGAATCAGCTCGTGATAGTGATACCAAAATTCCATCGGCCAGCAAAAAAAATCAACCGACAATTTCTCTTTAAGTGCAACGTCCGCAGCTTCCAGTGACTCGCCAGTCACTGCTTCGTCAACCGCGACACTCCCGAGACCAAAATTGCCATCTTTATCAATAATCTTAATATAAATAATTTCCGCACTATCCACTTCTTCGTAGGTGACTTTAAAGGTCTCCGGTAAATATAAACGCCGCTTGTAAAAAAAAACCTTACTAATCATGGGGCAAAAACTCTTTTAGCTCTTCGCGAAAAATCTGCAAAACTTTATCTTTAATTTCACCAGGAATAACGGAAGTAGGGTGGATGCCCAAATATTTTTGGGTTAACTGGCCAATCCGACCGACGATCAGCGGCAATAGCTTAGTTCTAAAACGTTCTAGAGTATAACCATGGCAACCATGAAGGGTTGCTAAATAAAGCGATAACTCTGTTTCCTCATCACAATAACTCGTAAGCGGTATCAGAGGATCAGACTGAAACAATAAAGACCTATAAATCGGATAATGGGCACGGTCAAATAAATTAAGAGTAAAACCTACCTTTTTAAAATCAAACCCAAAAGCCGATAAGTAAGCAAACATTTCTACGCATTTAGAGCAACTCTGACACCAACGACGCTGTCTCGCCTTATCATTATCGGCTAGACAGGACATTTGGAAACGAGCAATATCCGAATAGCGATGATGTAAAATTTTTGTAATTGCCAGTTCATAAAGAGGGTCCACAAGACTTCCCACTTCTAATCGCCGCCCCAACAAAAGCGACGCCAATAATGCTTGCTGTGGTGTCCAATCATGATGTTGATCGTAAGCGGCAATAAATGTTAATAAACCTTCGGTATTAATAAAGCTCTCGCTACATTGCTGTTCATTGCCCAACAATAAATAATCAGCTTTAAAATAATGGGCAAACGGTAACATTAATAAGACATAATCAGTGGTATGCAACCCCCAACCTAAATCAGTGTTAAGATTCCAATGGCGCCCGGACCGAAATATCCCTGGCTGATAATGCATTATATGAATATCTTGCCCGGTGGCTAATTTAAACTCTTTAATTAATTTCTTTTTGTGGTGGTACTCATAAGTATTGGCCGGCTCGACGCAGTAAATTAAAATTGGACGAACGCCAATCTCTTTACATAAGCTCATTGTTAAAAGACTTTTTTTGCCAAAGCAAAAAGGAACAAGTGCGGTTCTTTTCTTTCTTAACGTCTTTTTGAAATGAATGGTTGATGGAACTTTAATCCGCGCGGAAGCAAAAATAAACTGAGTGTTGAAAAAACTTTTTAAATAAGATACCGACGACTGTTTATCATCAATCGCACTAATCGAGGTATCATAAATCGCATTTTTAAATAAAAAGACTTCGGATAAAGGACGCGCCGTTTGATAGGTAATTTCCCCCAGACCTAACATTTGGGGTAGAAAAATTGTTGCACTATAAGCAAGATTATCCATTAAGATTTCCTTAGCTGATTGCGGATAAGCCTGCCAAATTTCTTTTGGATATGTAATCGGGAAATGTTCTTGATTAACTATAATATCCAAACCTCGTGTAGTAAGTTTAGCGCGAACATTAAGTTCCAACGGTCGAACAACATGTGTCTTTTTTTTATTCATTCGGAAACTCCACTAGTTCATCATCAAAGTGATAAACTAACTGGGAATATTAAATTAACAACTTATAATGACGAGGGCGCCACTGAACCGCCTGATGATCCTTGGGGCACGCGCTCAAGATCCCAAGGATTGTGAATCAGCAAAAAAGTCGGAGTTATCGGCGAAAACGCCGTACGCGAATTCATCCAGATTAGTTTTGCCAAGCATTACAAAATCTTTTTCTTTTAAACGTTTGACGACAGCACTCTGTTTTTAAAATATAGAGAATGTATATGTAGTATAAAATAAATTCGGATGAAATTTCAATTTAAATGCCAAAAGACTTTTTTCGCTACCGCCAAGATCCACTTTCTGATAGCCTTTTTTTTTTAATTCAGCCAATTCATCTAGATAAGAAACTTCACCGATATCCGAACAATCATAGTCATAGATACCTACACAAGAATAATAATCACTGCTGTTGGGAATAGCCCAACCAGCGTTGACAGAGACCGGTCTACCGTTTATCAAAATAACCCGTGAAAAATCAAACCCCCTGAAACCATCTTCTATAAAATTTAAATACTGCTTTAAATAAACTCTGTCAGAATTTTTCCGTTGTTTTTTCCATTTCAAAATGAGGTCCACTAGATCTGACTTATTTACCTGCGCGACACTTTTGAATTGCGCCTCGTTATTTTTAAAAAATTTATTGCGCATATTGCGCATCCTTTTCCAAATTTTGCTTTCCAATTTTTCGTTCCAATTTTTAAGCTCAATCAATGGCCATGTAAAAACGTAACTCGGCTTGATGGTTTTGAAACCTAAACCCTTCGCTTCTTTAAAAATTTCCTCCTTTAGACTTTCAGTTATATCTTCTAAAATCACCTTGTCAAAATTTTCTTGCTTAAGCGCCCACTCAAGTAATTCAGTGATAACGGCAAGCTTTTTTTGTGGAGAGGATACCGGATCAGTAAGTATTCTTAAAGTTTTACCCTTTTCGTAAGCCAAAATTCCGCCACGGTCGCTAAAATCGAAAAAAATTGGTTTTTCTCCGGGCATTGCGTAGTTTAAATAAAACCAATAATTATGTTGGGACAAATGACCATAATTGTGAATAATTTCCCGAATATTGAGGCTATCTTTTTCGATATTTCTATTTATTTTCATTTAATAAAAAACTTCGTAGCTTGACGCAAGAAACTTCAACGATAAGTTTTCATTAACTCCTTGATAATTTTGTACTCTCGCTCCTAACTTTTACCTCATTTTACAGTGGCCTGCAGATGATAATAAGGTGGACGGCCTTGGTAGCGTTTAATCGCCATTGAAATGATATCCTCGAGTAAATCACCATAGCGCAACCCGACTAATTTCGCCGAGGAGGGCATCCCATCATTCTCGCCGATTGAGGGATTCGGATTCAACTCCAAAACATAAGGGTTTTCGTCTTTGTCCACTCTAATTTCTATCCGACCATAGTCATGACAATCCAAAATATTATAAGTATCTAAGGCAATTTCGGAAATTAACGACTCCAATTTTTTGCTAATATTTTTGGCCGGCAGCTGAATAATAATTTTATCGAATGCAGGATCATTTTCGTATTTAATGCTAAAAGAATATATATGCCAAATACCCGACGGCACTTCCGAAAAAATTGATCTCTGTAGTGGTAACACCCGCAAATCCTCTGCTTCGCTTCCTAAAATAGAAACATCATACTCATCGCCCTCGATATATTCTTCAACTAATGCCGGCCGACCAAGATCGTGGATTACTTTTTTAAGTTGACTTTTAAGTTCAACCGGATTAGTTACAATCGAATCGTTAGTTATTCCAATCGAATCATCGGTATTACCAGGTTTGACAATCAAAGGATACTGTAACTCATCACTAATTTTATCATCGAGATAATATGCGTAATCCCATTTAGGAGTAGGAATTCCGTGGTAAGTCAAAAGTTTTTTAACTCTAATTTTATCCAGTGATAAAGCCAAAGTAAATGGATTGGAACCGGTATAAGGAATCTGTAAAATATCAAAAATTGACGCCACATGTGGTTCAAGGAGGCTAGAATCATTAATTCGCTCACACACATTAAAAACCAAATCTACATTACTTTTTATTAGTTGATTTATTGCCTGCTGAACATTATTAAAATCGAAAAAAGTGACGCGATAACCGCGCTCTTTTAGCACCTGCTGAATGCGCTGCCCAATGGACGTTAATTCTCCTTCTACGACGCCGGTTTGATTTTCTGGATAAATATTACAAGCGATACCAATATGCAAGTTACGCTGATCCTTAAGTGACACACGACGGATTCTTTCAATTTTAGCCGCACCAGTAACCAATGATTTATTTAAAGCGGCATAGGAAAAACGATTCTTTCGCAAAGTCTTGCCCAAAAACGATGTAGAATCAAACTTAGCTACTTCGAATTTGACATACTTCATAATATTTTCTAGATTATCTTGAGCGTCTAAAAGATTCTCACCGGAAACGGTTACCCAACCTAGATACTCATAACCTTCCGGCGGCACCAACACTGGATCACCCACTTTTTTATAAAAATGGAACTCCTCTAACCGAGGGTGCTTTTTTAACTTCTCATCAATATCCAGTTTCACAATAATTCCTGAATAATCAGATAAAAAATCGCTACCAGTTAAGTACTGCCGCGGCACATCTGGCCTAATAATTTTGGGCAAATATTGTCCTAAAGCAATGCGCGTCGCCTCCTCAACAAAATCAACATTCCAAACACTTTTCATAAATGAATAAACCTCATCACCGCCCATCCGCAAATTAATCTCAATCGGTACTGGTCCGTTTTTAGTTGACTTGGCTTCGAATTGAATACAGCCATGCTGAACCCCTAATTTCTCCAGTGTTTCCTCCGCCATCGCTATCAAATCCTGCTTGGCCCGCAATGGGAGACTAGATGGAATGGAAAATCCTGTCTCTATAAAAAATGGCTCTTTGGTACGCGCATTGTCGGTAATTGAATAAAATTTAACCTTACCATTCTGGAGTAGCATATCAATGTCAACTTCGTCACCATCAATATATTCTTCCACTAATACTTCTAAACTATCCCATTCGGCTGAATCAGGATGGCTAGTGATATTATTTTTGATGTAGTTATAAGTTTCTAACAATTCCCCTTGATTTTCTACTTTAACCACAAAAGCGCTACTCGAACCATAAATAGGTTTAATAACTAAAGGAAAATTTAATTCGCCATCTGTAGTTTTTAAATCATCTAGCTTTTGAATCAATTTAAAGTTTGGCGTCGGCAATCCCTGCTGTTTACAAAATTGCCTAAATTTATTTTTATCACGAACGCGTTTGGCAACAGTATATGGAATTCCGGTAAAATTAAAAGCGTCCACTATTTTCGCCGTTAAAAGGACACTCTCTTCCCAAAAAGTTAGCGCTCCCTCTATCTTAATTTGCGAATTACTCTTGATAAAGGACCGTAAGGCGGCAATACTTTCTTGATAATTATTTGTATCCGCTAAAATCCAGGAATCCACATAAGTGGCTGCCCAATTTTTTTCTTTATGGAGCATGATGATGTTAATGCCCAGGCTCTTTAGCTTTTTAAAAATAAACCGTTTTTTTATCGAACCGGTATGAACGACGAGAATAGTTTTATTAGTGAAACCATTATTATGATTGGACATGATAAATAAACGTCATAACCTTCGTGATCTTTCATCACAGGAGTAAAGATGCACGACATCAAATATTTTTAAACGATAGCTCTTTTAAATTATGACTTCGAGAAAAAAGTTTTTAAATGCAATTAGTTAATTTTAGCACTAAAAATTTTCACGTCAATAGATTTTTAGATTATTTTTCTTGCTCAATTAAAAAAAGCAGCACTCATATTATTTTTGATACATCATTCTGGCAATTCGCAATTCATCATACGAATACTTTCCGGACAGTTTTTCAAAAACCGATGAAAGATTATCACTGCCGATTTTACGAAACGCCGCATGAATTTGGGGTAAATTCGCGGCCAGCGCCGGCGTCAAAAGTCGCAAAAGATCTTGGCGACTAATTTTCCCTTTCTGTGCAAGTTTTTCGATGTGTCCAAGAATGGTTGATTCTTTAAGACCGCGCGCTTTAGTGATTTGCGCGATACTCTTTCCTTCACCCCACAGCACCAATGTCGCACCATAAGTGTCGAATTTTTCATTTCTTTTTGATCGACCGTCAACTTTTAAATTTCCCTCACAAGCGGTAATAAAATCCTGCTGTCTTTTTTCAAGTTCCGTTTTTGAAATCTTTAAAAAATTTTCTTTAGCCTCGTTTGAACGAGCGCGAAAAAATACATCCTTGGCGAGAATTTCCGGATGCACCAAAAATGTTTTCTCGTTCCACCCTAAAATATGCAAACCCGAAAGCCGCCGAACGCGCGACAGCGCCACATAACCCTGGCCGAATTCAAAAACAGCGCTCAAATCCATAACCGCCTCATCCATGCTCATGCCCTGACTTTTATGAACTGTTATTGCCCAAGCAAGGCGAAGTGGCAACTGCGCGATTTTGGCATGTATTTTTCCATTTTCTTCTACGGTCCACTCCATCGGCTCGACCTGAATGGTTCGACCATTGCGCGTTTTGACGATCGGCCAACCGTCGACCCCGTCAAATTTTTCTACCACGCCTAGCGTTCCGTTCACAAAACCATCCTTTGAACTATTCTTGGTAAACATTACCGACGCGCCAGTTTTTAGATAAAGAACTTCCGGCGAAAGACAGCCTTTTTTGAGCGCGTCAACTATTGGCCGCAAGCCTGTGGAGGACATCAAAAAAGTTTTCGACTCGCCCGGCAATTTATCAAGCATCTCCTGATTGACGCGATCAACGTCAAAATTATGGGAAAAAAGTTTTGTCGCCGACTCCGGCATAAGATGCTTCTCGACTTTTCTGGTTACGATCTGACAAAGGTGCTTTTTCCCAAATTTATTGCAACGGATCGCCGTTAAAATATCAAGATAATTGGCATCATCCTGGCGATATTGTTCACCAAGATAACAAACAGTTAAATTGGCCGAGAGCCAGGCCGGCGAATCATAAGCAAACCGCCCTGAGTCTTTTTTGATCAACGCATATGGCAAAACACTTTTTTTATCATCAAAATTTTTAATAGGGTGAATAATCGGCGGCAGTTGAAAAAAATCTCCGACCAAAACAATCTGCAAACCGCCGAAAGGCGCCGCGTTCCGTTTGATTTTCCGGCAGACCGCATCAACCATCGCGAGAGTTTCCGGCAAAAGCATGGAAATTTCATCGATGATCAAAGTTTTCGCGCGGCTGACTCTTTTGGTGATATATCCGCTTGAGGCGATTTTTTCGAGATCAGGTTTTTCCAGTTTCTTTTTGATGCCGATGCCGCACCAAGAGTGGATCGTAAATCCGCCGATATGAGTTGCGGCAATACCGGTTGAAGCGGTGATGGCCGGCTCGATTTCGTGCGATCGCAAATACGCCACATATTCGTTTATCACATGCGTCTTGCCTGATCCCGGCTCGCCGGTTAAAAAAACATTGGCGCCGGTCTTAAGAATTGCCAGCGCTTGAGATTGAAGCATGTATGATATAAAAAATTGCTAATAAGCCAAAAAAATATTCAAATCTGCAAATTTTCCGATATATACCACTTAAATAACCGAAACCGCCCCTACGCGCATGCTTAAATCAAGTGGCTTGAGAATTTTAAACAACAAGTCTACTCCCACATTCACTTGGCCATTTTCTACTTTTGAAATCACTTTCTGCGTAGTGTATGCTTTTTCGGCAAGCTCCTGTTGACTCAACCCTCGCTTTTGACGCGCTTTGTAAATTTCTGTTGCAAGCACAATACGCGCTCGTGCTTCTCGCGAGTATTCTTGAAACTTTGGGTGTTTGCGCGCTATGGCGATTGGGTCATTTATTTTTTTAATAATATTCTGCATAATGTTTGGGATTAGTTATAAAATCTTGATAATATAAATCTGTCAACTCAAGGATTTTCTGTATTTCCCTTTCAATTTTCTTTTTTGCTCCCTTCAAGTACAACTCTGGCTTCTCAAATGCATTGAGCAAAACCAATTGTTCTTGATGGTACGCAAAATATAAAATGCGTATGAGCTGATCGCCTTCTTTTATACGCAACTCATGAAAGCTATATCCGCGTATTGTTTTGGCAATTGGCGGAATTGGTTTCCCTTTATGTTCTCTGATAAACTGTATTGCTTGATCTATAAACGCAAGCACTTTTATTTTTTTCTCTTTTACTTTTACCGTGTCCGTCGATTTAATAGCATACTTTGTTAAAAATGCCTTTACAGGAGCATATTTTAAATGCACATTATAGTAATAGACAATGTTCATAGATAACATTTTAATTATATCTTATTGGATATAATGTGTCAAATAATTGAATTTAAGGCAAAATAAAATGGCCAGATAAGCCATAAATCATTAGCACCCCCGTGCCATGCCATTCGTGAATGTTGTAAAGTGGTAGAGACGATGTCCCCCTTCGCTAAAGCTTCGGGGGACTAGCACTTCGCTTAGCTACTCGCTATCCCATCCGTAGCTCGCAGAGCGAAGGCTGGCGGGCCACGTCGCTCACGAGCGACGTGCCATGTCATTCGTGAATGACGTGGCGTGGCGGGGACGACGGGATTCGAACCCGCGATCTCCTACGTGACAGGCAGGCGCTTTAAGCCAGCTAAGCTACGTCCCCAGATAAGGCAAATACGTCAAGAATATAAAATTTAGACTATCATGTTTTGTGGTTATGCGTCAATTATTTCGCTAACAATTTCTAATTTTTAATTTCTAATCCATGGCATGTCGCCATGGCATGCAATGTCAAATGTCTAATTTTCAGTTACTTGTGGCAATTAATTTAGGACTTACGCGTTTGTTGACAAGACATATAATTTTGTCATTCCCGCGCAAGCGGGAATCCAGTATTTGATTTATCTATCAAGCCATAGATTCCCGATCAGGTCGGGAATGACACCACACGCGTAAGTCCTATAATTATGAAATCGGCGGTTTCGTTTTATGCCAATCAGTCAGGCCCTCGTAAAAAGCGGCCGCTTCCAAAATCTTCTCCTCGCCAAGCTGTGGCCCGATAATTTGCATGCCAATCGGTAATTTTTTTGACGTAAAACCGCAGGGAATAGAAATCGCCGGCAGACCAGCTAAAGACGCCGGAACCAAAAACACATCTTCCAAATACATCGCCAGCGGATCATTAGCTTTCTCGCCGATTTTAAATGCCGCGCCCGGCGAAGTCGGCACCATCAAAACATCCACCTCGGCAAAAACATGCTCAAAATCTCTGATAATCAGACTCCGCACCTGCTGTGCTTTTTTGTAATAAGCATCATAATAACCGGACGACAAGGCAAAAGTGCCAATCATAATCCGCCGCTTGGCTTCCGGTCCAAACCCCGCGCCACGAGTTTTTTGGTAAACATCAAACAAATTATCAGCTTGATCGTGATAACTCAACCCATAGCGAATGCCGTCGTATCGCCCTAAGTTGGAACTGACTTCTGACGGGGTAACCACGTAATAAACCGCCACTCCATACTTAGAATAAGGCAATGACACTTCTTTTACCACCGCCCCCTGGCGCTCCAAATCAGTGATCGCTTTGCGCACCGCCTGTTCGACTTCCCGATCCATTCCTGGAATAAAATATTCCTGCGGCAACCCGATGCGCAAACCTTTAATTTTTGGATCCCGAACAGCTTTAAGATAATCCGGTACTGACACCGGTAAAGTCGTCGCATCGCGCGGATCAACTCCAGCAAGTGCCGCAAGCACTATCGCCGCATCCTCGACACTGCTCGTAAAAAATCCCGGCACATCAGTGGAAGAAGTCATAGCCAAAAGTCCGTAGCGCGAACAACGCCCATAGGTCGGCTTAAAACCAACAATTCCGCAAAAGGAGGCTGGCTGGCGAATGGATCCGCCGGTATCAGTCCCTAAAGCATAAGCCGCCATTCCGGCTGACACGGCCGCCGCTGAACCGCCTGATGATCCTCCAGGCACGCGCTCAAGATCCCATGGATTGTGGGTCGGCCAAAAGCTGGAATTTTCGGTGGAAGCGCCGTGCGCGAATTCATCCAGATTAGTTTTGCCGAGCATTACAAAATCTTTCGCTTTTAATTGTTTGATGACGGTGGCATCAAATGGCGGAACGTAATTTTCCAAAATCCGCGACGCGGCCGTGGTAGTTACGCCAGCGGTCGCGATAATGTCCTTAACAGCGGCTGGGATTCCGGCGAGTACCGAAACCTCTTCGCCTGACGCGATTTTTTTATCAATCATACTCGCCTGCTTAAGCGCCAAATCAGAAGTAACTTTTAAATACGCCCGCACCCGCGGATCAAGTTTATCAATTTGCGCCAAATACTGCCGAGCCAACTCAACCGTTGAAATTTGTTTTGTCTCCAGTTTATTGTGTAACTCTTTGATCATTATTAAAATTTTAAAACACGCTCTTAACTTTCACGCCGCCTTGCTCCAATTCTGGTGCTTGTTCTAAGAGCTCGGAGGTAATCAAACTGGCGGTAATTTTGTCCTCGCGCCAAACATTAGTTAGTCCGGTGACCTGAGACGTAATTTGCACCTGGCTGGTATCAACTTGGTTGAGGGAATCGATATAATCCAAAATAACCGAAAGCTGTTGTGAATATTTTTCCAACTCCTCTTCCGTTAAATACAGCCGGGCTAATTTGGCAATTTTCTGCGCTTCTTGAGTAGTCATAAAATAACTAAATTCTAAACTTGCGCTCTTACTTTATCCTAAATTCTATTTTCTGACAAGTTTTAATAATGCCGTCTCATCAATAATTTTAACGCCCAACTTTTGCGCTTTGGCCAGTTTAGACCCTGGTTTCTCGCCCACAACCAAATAGCCAGTATCTTGCCCGACCGACTCGCTGACCTTGCCGCCGCACTCAACAATCAACTCCCCGGCCTCGTCGCGCGACAGCGTTTTAAGACTGCCGGTCAAAACAAAAATTTGGCCTTCCAGAAAGCTTTGGCCGCCGCTAGAATAAACTAATTTAACGCCGGCAGAAGCCAAACGCTCTAAAAGTTGCTGATGACGCTCTTCGCCTATCCACTCTAATAGGCTGGCGCTGACTTTCGGACCAAAATCAACAATACTTTCCAAATCCTCAACAGTCAATTTTTTTAAATGTTTGTCTAAATGATTAAGCGCTAAATGGCCAAAACGCGTTGTCAAAAAATCAGCCAGACTATGTGCCAACTGGGTACCAAGGTGCGGTATGCCTAAAGCATATAAAAACCGACGCAGGGAAATTACTTTTGCCTGGGATATTGATTGAATCAAATTGGCGGCACTCTTATCTCCAAAACCTTCTAAAACGGCAATGTCGCCGGGCTTTAAACTAAAAATATCAGCCGCATTACTAATCAACCCACTCTCGATAAAACGCTCGATAATCTTCCCGCCCAAACCCTCGATGTTAAATGCGCCCTTACCGACAAAATGGCTCAACTGTCCAGCCTGCCGCGCAGAGCAACGTTTATTGGTGCAAAAATGCAAAATGCTGTTGCCTTGATCTTCCACCCGTACCACTCCCCCGCAAATCGGGCAGACCATGGGCATTTTAAACTTCGCGGCCTTATTCGGACGCAAATTAGACAAAACCTTAACCACTTCTGGAATAACATCACCAGCTTTGCGAACAATCACCGTATCGCCGGCACGCGCATCCAATTTATTAATGTAAGCTTGATTGTTCAAAGTGGCACGGGACACAGTGGAGCCGGCCAAAAGTACCGGCTTGAGTTGCGCGACAGGCGTTAATTTGCCCAGCCGGCCAACTTGTACAATGATCGACTCAATTACTGTAGCGGCCTCCTCTGGCGGAAACTTAAAAGCCAAAGCGAAACGCGGCGCTTTACCGGTATAACCAAGAGCCTTTTGGAAACGACGCTCATTGACTTTAATCACTATCCCGTCAACCAAATAAGGCAACTGATCATGGCGCACCTCCCATGAATTGATAAATTTTAACACTTCGTCTAAATTTTTGCAGTAGTGCCGATGTTTTTCCACTTTAAATCCCAAATCTGCCAAGCCCTTCAGCTCAAGTTCTTGCGTCTTGGGGACTGACGCTTCCGGCCAAGACCAGTCGTAAATAAACGAATCCAATGGCCGAGCCGCGGCAATTTGCGGATCAAGCTGGCGAATCGAACCAGCGGCGGCATTCCGTGGATTGGCAAACGGCTGTCCGCCAGTGATTTTTACCTGACGATTTAATGCCTCAAGATCTTTTTTAGACATCCAAATCTCGCCTTCCACCGCTACTTCGATCGGCCGCGCTAATTTTAACGGCACACTGCCGATTGTTTTAATGTTTTGCGTGACGTCTTCGCCCACAATGCCGTCGCCACGGGTAGCCGCACTTTTTAATAAACCTGCGTTGTAAGTAAGGACAATATGCAAACCATCAATTTTAAGCTCACAAATGTAATCTAAAGATTCAATTCCCTGTGCCGGAAATTTTTTTTGCAAAATTTTTAAATTGCGGGCTTCCCAATCATTGACTTCGGCAATCGTAAAAGCATCATTAAGCGACCATTGCCGCGCCTGATGCCGTATTTTCTGGAAACGATCAAGCGGTTTGCCGGAAACCCGCTGGGTCGGTGAATCAGGCGTGATAAACTCTGGGTACTGTTTCTCCAAAAGCGCCAATTCGTGTTTGATGGAATCCCAAGCCGCGTCCGAAATTTCCGGACGGTCTAAGACGTGATAAAGATTGCTGTGGTAGCTAATCTCTTTTTTTAATTGCTCGATTCTTTTTTTTGCTTCTGGTTTAGTCATGGTAAATTTTGACCTCCATAAATTCTCCCTACTTCGTCAAAGAACCGTGAGAAAACAAAGCATAATCCCAAATATCGGAAGTCTGCTCTTCTTCGGTTGGTAAAGACATCACCACCTTTAACGCTTGTTTGTTAAAAGAATCGCGCCCAGTGCTGACGAGTTCGACAAATCCGGGAATGCACTGCGTATAACCGTTGATAGAATCACAGTAGGAATTATCTGCATTATTATATAGTTGTACTCGCAAATCCGGCACTTGCAACTGATTTATAAGCCCAACGCGAATTTTGCCTAAAACGTGCGGATCACCGCCTGACGGTGTTCCACCCTCAAAGGTACACGCGCTAGGCGGATCAGGCGGGCTACAAAGAATGGGCTGTACGGCAATCTGATTATTTAGACCGCCATCAAGCGGATCTGCAAAGTTAGTATCGTCATTTAAAATTATTCTAACCGGCGACGCTGGGACGATTGATAAACCATTGTTTTTCCAAGAAATCATGCTAACTTCGAATTGATAATCCACTGGATCAAGCCATGATAGGTATAACTTATCAGCTACAAAATTACTGCCAGGCGGCTTGTCTCTGCTGGTGGGATTGTACAGGTCTAGTGAAAGCACTTGATCATTATTAAGTTGAACCTGCAAATCAGCAACGCCAAATTTTACTTCCATCCGCTCGCAATTACTTTTGATAAGTCCGGCAGTTGCGGTGCAGGCAACTGTTTCGCCAATATTATTCGAATCGGTAAATCCTAAATAACCTTTCGCATCTTCGATTGTTTTGCCGGCGGCGAACGCCCGCCTTAAAACAAATAAACCGTTTTCTATTCCGCTTTCCGCTTTATAACGCGCCAGCGCCGCGCGCTCAATGTTGGCGGATTTCCTTATCTCCCAAATCGAAGTCACGGTTAAAAGAGCGGCCGTAATCGACATAACAGTAATTACCGCGACCGCAAAAACTATGATACTGCCGCGTTCGGAAACAAGGTTTTCGGTTAAATTCTTCATGACCAAAAAAATTAATAATTGCGCAAACTAATCGTTGTTTGTAAATTAATTATGACCGGCTTAACCTCCCGCAAATCACTGGCTTGCCAAATGATGGTTACTTTGGGCGAGCTTGTTTCGCTTTCTGCCTCTGGATCAATATAAAAATCCAAGCGGCGCATCCGAATCTCAGGAGAAGACAAAGTTAAAATCGGGCCAAGAGCGACTCGTTTGCTTAAAGCGTCTACCAAACCGTCGGCATTAGTGTCCGCCAAAAAATATCGAACTAACTGGCCGGCACGATTACGTAAATGCAACTCCGGGGAAGGAATAACAGTCGGATCCGGGTACGTAGCGTCATAATAAATGCCGCTCGCTTGAATATCGTCAACCAGCCGATCCAGCCAAAATCTGGAATCGGCGTAAACGCGAGTCGCCCGCAAGTTAGTTTGTTGCACTTTAGTTAACTGGGCATAAATGGAAAAACCTAAGCCCACGACCAACACAAAAAGGCTCATCGCGACCATCAGCTCGATCAAAGTAAACCCGTTTTTTTTGGAAAAATTAATCATGTTATTGCCAATTATATAAATCGGTTTCAAGGGTTACGGGATTCCACTTCGCGCCCTGTTGCCAATTAACATGGACTGTAACCGTTACGCCGATAATTTCGCCGGCCACGCACAAACCCGCTGTTTCTAACTCTGTAGAGCATGATTTTTCATTAAATTCGAGCAATCGGTAGAACTTTGTCGGCACCGCGTTCGGCAAAAGACTGGGAATAGTCATGCCAGAATCGCCATATAAACCGGTCCCGGCATCATAATAAAACTGGCAACTGTGGTTAACATCTAAGCAGTCTGCCAAAGAATAAGTTGCTTCCTCAATCGACCAAGCGCCCTTGAACACACCCCCCGCAAACTCTGGTTTGACGACGGCTCTCGCATAATCAAACCCTTCCTGCCAATTTTGGTCCATTAAAAAATTATTATCGCGCTTATTGCGAACAATCTCGGCCGCTTCGCGCGCCAAATTTGTGGCGACTAAATAATCACCGCTAAAAACAGCGCTCTTAAATATGCCCACCGCGCTGGTTAACATCGCCGCTAAACCGATCACGAAAATTGCGGTTACCGCTAAAACCTCGATTAATGTTAACCCTTGATTATTTTTGGTTGATAAAATCATGCTGGCAACTGACCTAGTTATTATTGAACGAATATCTGACTCGTGACGCGATTAATAATTACATCGCGCTTGATGCTGGCATCAGCAACATCAGAAAAAACCACTGTTAAAGAAGCCGCCGCCAGCTCGTTAATGTTGCTAATGTTATCCCAAAAATGTATGGTTGCCCACCCGGTTTCAAAAAAAATATCAAGCGGCAGGTTAATTGTCGCCACTTGGGCGCGCACGCGCGCGTCAATCAAGACATCCGGCGCGACTCGCTCTTCGAGGGAAGCGTTATCGTATTTAGACGCTATACCGCCGGTGTATAAATCGCCGTAAAGATGGTAACGATCAAAAATGGTTGAATCTCCAACCGAAGAATAGAGATGCACGCCATAACCATTGGGCGCATCAGCTATGCCATCGACGACGCCGGGATTACCTTGGCTATCGAGCTCATCACGAAAAACCTTGCCCGAAGTTGCCAAATTTTGAGCGTAAGACAATGCCCCGGCAAATTCCCGCGCCGCTTGATCAACCCGTACCTGCGGACGCTGGCTGTTAATGTTTAGCGCCGTATAGGTGGCAAAAATTATCAAAATACCGACCACCACTAAAAGCTCAATCAAAGTAAATCCTGTACTTCGGAAATTTTTGGTGTCCACAGCTGACGCAAACTTAATCCTCATAGAGTTATGACTTACGCATGTATCGCTTATATTATTCTATCGTCACAGACTGTCCAAAAATGCAAAAGACGTCAATTTGTCATCCCGAGCTTGTCGAGGGATC
>MHJY01000030.1 GCA_001818235.1 Candidatus Jacksonbacteria bacterium RIFOXYB2_FULL_44_15
GCCTGATACGCGGTTTCCGGATCACCTAAATAATAGCGCTTACGGTCAACGGGATTGATATACCAGGCCGCACCTTTAGCCTGCACCTGCAATAATATCCGGCCGTTTAACCGCTCAATCAATTTACTGTCATAAGCATACTTGCCAACGCCTGTCGGACGGTAACCGGAAGTTACTTCGGTTCGGTCATCATAACCGTCGAGGTCAGTGTCTTTTTTATTGCTGTCAGTGCCAAGGATCTTTTCCAAACTATCAGCCAAACCATCACTATCGCTATCTTTCAGATTATAAATCCGCTCCTGCCAGCCGATTGGAATCTTCTCCAAATCACTGGTAGTAATCCCCAAACCAAAAGCGCGCATAATATCATAAGCGGCCTGTCCATTTCGCAAATAAAATTTATTCACCGATACTGGATCAACATACCAGGCTTCACCGTTTGCCTCCACCTGCAATAAAATTTTACCTTTGACTTGTATAGCAAGCACTGTATCAATCCGGGTGAGAAAATTATACTCCATTGTCATCAGATCGCTTTCAAACTGGCTAACCGGCCGGCTAATTGTAACTATCTTTCGCGCGACCGCTAAAGGCGAAAGATACCGATTGCCGTCTATTGGCAGTGCATTATTGATCACCAAAAGACTCTGATTTAAAATATTATTTTGTTCATTGCTTTCACTAATTTGATGCCCGCTGTCAACTTCGAAATTAACGGTCATCGTGCCGCTCCCGGTACGCAACCATTCCAAATTATGCGTCTTCTCCAGCGTCGCGCCAGCCGCGATTTGACCGGCCGAAAATTGACTGGCTAACCCGGAAGTAAAACCGATGAGGCTATAATCAAAATTTGTCAGTGGTACTTTGCTGTTATTTTTCCAAGCCACGGTTATTGTTAATGGATCGCCAGACCAAACAACATTGCCCGCGCGTTTATTATTTTTGACTTCAAATTTGATTGCTGATAAATCAGGCAGATCCGCGGTAACCGTCACTTCAGCAGTCTTGGTGGTGGAGAGCGACTGGCTGTCGGTAATGGCAAGCGTTAATTGATACTTGCCTGTTTTGGTATAAATATGGGTAAACGTTTTCTCCAAACTTGCACCGATCGGCGTGACGTCGCTTTTGTCTTTAATCGTTAAGCCATCGCCCCAGTTTAAAACGTAATCTAAGTGAACGCCATCAGGATCGCTCACTATCAAACCCCAAGTCGCCAAATCGTTGACTTTAGCAATTTGCGGCGGCCAACTTTCGGTAATCACTGGCGGACTGGTTGTCGTCTTAACATTAACAAATATTACTGCGCTATCAGAATAATTTGTAACACTATCAACGCAGTCAATTTTGAATTCCAAAGTTTTGACGTAACCAAGGTTACTGTCCCGCGCGTATGCGGTCGCGCTCCCGCTTGGTAACGTAATTTTCGTGCCCAGCTCGCTCCAAAGACCACCGGCCTCAAGCGGTACCGGACTGCCGGATACTGTGCAATTATTATCAAAAGTACTGACCCAAGATACTACCATCCGCTCATTGTAATTAACTTCTACAATTTGATTTGCGCCGTTTACTTTAAGATCTACTTTTAGTTCAGGTACCGAAATTATCAAAACCGTCGGTTTGGTGACTTCTACTGATTGCCGCGCGCTACCTGATCCTTCAGCCATTGTCGCTTTACTAGTAGTAACTTCAAGTTTTTTAATTTGTGGATCTAATAAAATATATTTAATTTTACCAATCGCACCATCGGCTAAAAATGAACCTTTTTTTACGGCATGAATCAAAATTTTACTGCCTGCTGGCGCAATTATTTGCTCCTCCTCACC
The DNA here is from genome assembly GCA_001818235.1 of Candidatus Jacksonbacteria bacterium RIFOXYB2_FULL_44_15. Taxonomy (GTDB): domain Bacteria; phylum Patescibacteriota; class Patescibacteriia; order UBA9629; family UBA9629; genus UBA9629. The sequence continues at coordinate 1,824 of MHJY01000030.1, forward strand.
TTCAATTAAGGCAGTAGTTTTAGTAATATCAATTTCCCAATCAGTTGTGCTCGGCAAATATTCTAATTGAACTTGCGATTCCTTTAATTGCATATCCTGACCGAATTCATCTTTCCCGGAAAACAGCCACCAAATTTGATACAAATTGATATCACGACTCCCGATGTTATTCACTGCTACATTAATCTCACCGCTAGTTTGCGTTTGATTAGATATGCTTTGCGTTAAGCTAATCGGGCTATCAGCCGCGCGACTGGATTTAATTTGCAGGAACACAAAAAGACCTAAACCTATAATCAAAAAAAGGCTTAAAATAATAACTTTAAACTTATGGGCAGTTTTGGGCATACCCCGTAAATTGATGCCTAAAATTAAAGAAAAACTAAAATTATTATATCACAGCGCCAGCAAAAAACAAAACTGATTAACGCCTGAATTGCCATTCCGAGCGTAGCGAGGCCAGCCAGAGGCTGATCACCCTTTGGGCGGAATCCCTGTAGTTAATTTTCAATTCTCAATTTACAAATCAATATCAAATTATTTAATGACTTAATTTTCAAACTGTTTGAAAATTTGTTCATTGTTATTGCCAGCCAGAGGCTGATCGCCCTTTGGGCGAAAAATTCAATGAACCTCCGCGCAGCAAGCTGACGAGGTATAAAATGAATTACTATCAGAATGATACGGTAACCGCGCAGCAAGCTGTCGCGGAATCAGCAAGTTGAAAATTAGTAAATTGAAAATTCTTAACGAGGGATCCCTCCACTCCTCCTCGCCGCTGCTCGGCGTCGGTCGGGATGACAACGCTTACTAACTACTTGTGTCAGTCAAAATTATGCTTTTGCTTGTCATTCCGACCGAAGGTCCGATAGCAATCGGACCGTAGTGGAGGAATCCCTCTCTTTATGATCCAAAGCGATCCCTTTTAGTTTTTGTTTTTAATGTTCATCTCTTTCCACTCCCCGGCCAGCCTCAGCCAATCCTCCATCGACAATTGCTCGGCCCGCGCCAAAACAGGCAATTTTGCCGCCAAAAAAATTTCCTCCCACTGCGCCCGATTCTTTAGCAAATAATTAGTGAGGTTGCTGATCAACAGTTTCCGTTTGCTAGCAAAACCGGCTTTAAGCAAAGCGAAAAAACATTCCTCCACCGCTTGCCGCCCGGCGTCCGGCTTAACGACAATTTTAAGCAAGGCAGAATCAACATTTGGCATCGGCCAAAAAAAACTTCGCGAAATAGTGGTGATTATTTTCGGCTCGCCGTAAAACTGCACCGCTAAAGATAATTTGGAAGTCTGCGGCGGCTGGGCGCAAATCCGCTGGGCAACTTCTTGCTGAATGATTACCACCAAACTTTCCGGCGGGTTACTTTCTGACAAAAACAGCCGCAAAATCCGCGGGGCAATGTAATAAGGCAAATTTCCAACTACCTTGTAAGTTTTAAAATTTAAAATTTGAAATTTAAAATTGAGCACGTCCTCTCCCCTAACCTCAACATTATTTGATTGTTCCGTTACTTCCTCCAAAATCGGCAGCAAGCGCGCGTCAATTTCATAAGCCACGACTGTTTTTGCCTTAGACGCCAAGGGCACTGTCAGCACACCCAAACCAGCCCCGACTTCTATCACCAAATCATTTTTTGATAAGTCAGCGGCAGAAACAACTTTGTTTACAATATTTCGATCAATCAAAAAATTCTGCCCCAGTGATTTCTTGGGATTGATGTTCGCGGAAAGTAAAATGTTTTTTAATTTTGCTGGAGAGAGAAGGTCGGAGTGAATCATAAAATTCCAATTTAATATCAAATTAATATCAAAAAAATTATACTAATTATTCTAATTAACCTAATTGTTCTAAATAAATCCCAATGTCCAATGACTAAATTTATGAATTGGGTTTTGGTGCTTATTTAGAATAATTAGAACAATTAGAATAATTTAACAACTTTTTTTACTCCCTCACCCATTCAACTATCTTCCTATCCACCCCCGCAACAAATTCCGACACCTGCGGATAAATAAGCGCGCCGTACAATTGGCGCTGGCGCGTATGCGTTAAATATAACCGTTCGCGGGCGCGCGTAATGCCCACATAACACAACCGCCGCTCTTCCTCCAGTTCTGCCGGGTTAAGCGTGGCCGACGCGTGCGGCAGAAGCCCCTGTTCCAGGCCGACCATAAAAACCGTCTCAAATTCCAAACCTTTGGCGCTGTGGATCGTCATTAAAGTTAGTGCTTGGCTTTGATCGTTTAAGCTATCAATATCAGAAACGAGCGCGATCTCTTCCAAAAAACCGCGCAAGGCCTCTAGCCCACGTCCGGTGCTGTAACGTACAGCCGCGCTTGCCAGTTCGCGGATATTTTCTTCCCGTTCCGTAAAATTTAACTGAGTGGCTTTAAGGTGCTCAAAATAACCACTGGACTCGGCGATTTGAATAATCATTTCGGCAACCGATAATTTGTCGAGTTCCCCGGATAGCGCCGACCAAAGCGTAAAAAAAGGCAATACTTTTTTAGCCGGACCAGCCATCCCCCGGGCGACTTCACTGCCAAAAAATTGTTTTGCCCCAGCGAAATCAAAATTATTGTTCCGCAACCAAGTGGCTAAATATTGCCAAGTTTTCGGTCCGATCCCGCGCGGCGGAATGTTGATAACGCGTTCCAGACTCACTAAGTCGCGATGATTCGCCAATAGTCGCAAATACGCCAAGAGGTCTTTAATCTCCTGCCGCTCGTAAAATCGCACCCCGCCGATAATTTTGTACGGCACGTTCCAGTCCAGCAAAACCTCTTCCAAAGCCCTTGATTGAGCGTTAGTGCGATAAAGAACAACAAAAGTATTCAGGTTGATTCCGTCCAACCGCACTGGCCGAGAACGGCTGATGTTTAATCGGGCGCTTGGCCGCTCGCCGCGACGCGACGCCATCACGCGATCTAGAATTCCACCCCTGCCCGGCTTTTGACATTGCTCTTGATCCTCATACTCATATTCTAATTCCTGGGTCTGACGTTTTTCTGATTCTTCTGATTCCGTCGATTTGGACTTGCCGGTCAACTTGGCAATTTGGCTAATCACAAATTCAGCCTCAGCCCGCTCATCTTCCACTTCCACGATTTGCGGCAGAACTCCGCGCGGATTTTCCGTCCATAATACTTTTTTGTTTTGATGCCTGTTTTTGGCGATCACGGCGTTGGCCAAATTTAAAATGCTTTGCGTGGATCGATAATTTTGTTCAAGCAAAAACGTCTTGGTCTTGGGATAATCACGAGTAAAATTTAAAATATTATCCAAATTCGCTCCTCGGAAACCGTAAATGCTTTGATAATCATCACCCACGACAAACAAGTTCTGGTGCCCGGCCGCCAAAAGCCGGCAGAATTCGTATTGGGCATAATTCGTGTCCTGATATTCATCAACCAAAATATATTGCCAGCGATTTTGATACTTTTGCCGGATCAATGGGTAATCACGCAAAAGCAAAACCGTTTTGAATAATAAATCGCTAAAATCCAGGGCATTGACTTCGGCTAAATAATTTTGATAATGGCCGTAAATTTGCTGGACTATTTTTAAAACCGGCGGCGGCAAATCATCTTTAAACTCATCTAAAAATTGTTCCGGCTCGACTAATCGCATTTTCGCTTGATCCAATAATTTGGCGATAATACGCGGATTAAAATCCGTCAGACTGATTTGAGCCTCGCTTAAAACTTGCTTTATGGCTTTACGAACATCGGCGCCATCAAAAATCGTATAATTACCATTCCAAAGAGCACCCAGCGCGCCAATGTCCTCCCGCAGAATCCGCGCGCAAACCGAATGAAAAGTACCGATTGCCGGTGTAGCTAGGGCAAACCCGGTAAATCGTTTAGCAACGGCCGGCAAATTTAATAGTTCCCGCGCCCGCAGAGCCATCTCACCGGCCGCTTTATTGGTAAAAGTAACCGCTAAAATTTGCTCTGGCCGCACGCCCTCTTGGGCAATTAAATAGGCCAGACGATGAGTGAGCACGCGCGTTTTTCCACTGCCAGCGCCGGCCAATACTAAAACCGGCCCTTTGACTTGGGCGACGGCTGACTGCTGTGCTGTATTCAATTGCTTAAGAATATCTTTCACGATTGACAAAAGACTGGCAAAAAGTTATGATGGAAATTACTATGACTACTATGCTTAAAGATAATCCTACTGTGGCAATTAGCGCCGCAACCACCAAACTCAACAAGCTAATAAACGATCACCTTTCCAATCTACCAAAAAACGGTGATATTGTAAAAGCCCAAATTCTTAAATCTGGGAGAAAAGAAATTTTGGTCGACATTCCAGGCTTTACCACCGGCGTAATTCGCGGCCGGGAAGTAAAAAATTTACCGCTGGAATACCAACATCTGGAACCTGGCACAACCATTGAGGCCATGGTCACGGACACCGAAAACGAAAACGGCCAAATGGAATTATCCTTGCAAGCGGCACTGGTCGAAACAGCCTGGCGCTTTGTGAAAGAAAAAGAAGAACGGCAAGAAGTTATCGACATCAAAATTAACGGCGCCAACAAAGGCGGGCTTCTGGCTTCCATCAAAGGAATGACGGCTTTTTTGCCGGTTTCGCAATTAATCCCGGAGCACTACCCGCATGTCGAAGGCGGCGACAAAAAAAGAATTCTTAAAAAACTCAAAGATTTTGTCGGCAAAGTTTTAACCGTCAAAATAATCAGCTCGAATCCGGAAGAAGAAAAAATCATTATTTCCGAAAAGAAAGCCTGGGAAGAAACCCAGAAATTAAAAATTCTAAACTTTAAAGTTGGCCAAATCATCACGGTCAACATAAAATCAATCACCCATTTCGGCGCTTTCGTTAAATTTGACGATAACCTGGAAGGATTAGTTCACGTTTCACAAATCCCGCGGGCTGGGGATCCGGACAAATTAGCCGAGCCTTTGGAAATCCGACAAGAACTTCCGGCCAGAATAATTGATATAAAAGGCAGCCGAGTTTTTTTCTCGCTCAAAAATTTAACTGAACCAATCGACCAAATAACGCCCACAGAAGAAACGGCGCCCGAAATCGCCGAAGAATAGATTGCCCACAAAAAAATAATGAACAAACTGACTAAACAATTTATTGTTTTGTTTTTGACTTTTATTGTGCTGGCCGCGCTTTTGTCGCAGATCAGTTTGCCTTGGCAGGCAGAAAAACCGCAAGTCATTCCGCTCAACCAACTGGTCGCATTGATTGACGAAGGAAAAATCGCCAGCCTAAATGTTACTTTGGACGGCAAGGTTAAAGGCAAAGGCGTTGACGGCAAAATGATTGAAACCCAAACTTTAGGCACCGATTCTCTAATCACCACGCTCATTAATTACGGCGTCACTGCGGAACAGCTCAAAAAAATCAACATCGAAGCCAAAATCACCAGCGGCTGGAGCAGTGCGCTTGGCCTGATTATTCCGATCCTCCTGCCGTTTTTGCTTTTGGGCGGTCTGCTTTATCTTTTCTATAGGCAAGCGCAGGGTTTAAACAGCAAAACATGGCAATTTGGCGGCAACGCCGGCAAGCAAGTTAACCTGCAAAAAAAAGGCAGTACCGAAGAACTGCCGGTCAAAACAACTTTCAAAGACGTCGCCGGAGTCAAAGAAGCTAAAGAAGAACTGATGGAAGTTATCGAATTTTTAAAAAATCCAAAAAAATTTACCGATCTCGGCGCCCGCATCCCGCGTGGTGTTTTATTAATCGGTCCGCCCGGCTGTGGCAAAACATTGCTCGCTAAAGCGGTGGCCGGCGAAGCCGAAGTGCCGTTCTTCCATATTTCCGGCTCAGAATTTATGGAAATGTTTGTGGGCGTTGGCGCCTCAAGGGTGCGCTCGCTTTTCCAAAAAGCTAAACGCAGCGCGCCATGCATTATTTTTATCGACGAACTGGATTCTATCGGCCGGCGTCGCGGCTCCGGCTTTGGCGGCGCGCATGACGAACGCGACCAAACGTTAAATCAAATTTTGGTGGAAATGGACGGTTTCGAAACTGACATCAATGTTATAGTTATGGCCGCCACCAACCGGCCCGATGTTTTGGACCCGGCGCTCTTGCGGCCTGGCCGGTTTGACCGGCGCGTCAGCTTAGAATTGCCTGACATTGAGGAGCGCACCGAAATTCTGCAAGTTCACGCCAAAGGCAAACCTTTGACTAAAACGGTTAATTTACGCCGCGTCGCCGAACGGACACCTGGATTTTCCGGAGCTGATTTGGCGAATTTGATGAACGAAGCCGCTATCTTTACCGCCAAAAAAAATAAAAAACAAGTGGGCATGGAAGAAATTTTGCCGAGCATCGAAAAAGTTCTCCTGGGACCGGAACGCCGTAGCCGGGTGATTACTGATAAAGAAAAAGAAATCACCGCTTATCACGAAGCCGGGCACGCGGTCGTGTCTTACTTCTTGCCAAACGCCGATCCGGTTCATAAAATTTCCATTGTCGCCCGCGGCCAAGCCGGCGGCTACACCTTAAAAGTCCCGGAAAACGACAAGCATTTGCACAGCCGCGCCGAATTTTTTGACGAGTTAGCGGTTTCTATGGGCGGACTAGCGGCGGAACGCTTTAAATTTAACGAAATCACGACTGGCGCCAGCGCTGATCTGCAACACGCCACCCAACTGGCCCGCAAACTGGTAACTAAATTTGGCATGAGCGATAAAATCGGCCCCATTGCCTTGGAAGAAGACACCAATGGTTTCGGCGGCGGTTTGCCATGGGAAGAATCACGCCCCACCTTAAGCAACGAAACCTTAAAACAAATTGACGACGAAATTGCCGAAGTTCTAAAAAAAGCATATAATAAAGCACAGGTGATTATTACCGCCAATCAGAAAAAATTGGACACTGTCGCGCAAAAACTGCTGGAGCAGGAAAAAATCGAGAAAGAAGAATTCGAAAGCCTGATGGCCGCTGACTTGAACACCCCGGAAATCAAATAGACCTTCATTATTTTTTCATTTTTATTTTTAATTTTTAGTTTTTATTACTATGCCCACATATCGCAAAATTTTGCATCATGCCTGGAAAATTACGTCTCGGCATAAAATTTTATGGTTCCTCGGTTTTTGGGTAGCGCTTCTGGGAAACGGAGGTGAATACGACCTGTTAATTAACAACTTACGCGGAGTAACGCCGGCTAATTTAAGTTGGAACAGTTTACCGGGTTTTTTTACGACTGATTTTATCACCCAACATTTTTTAATCCAGTTTAAAAATCTCATTCTGGCGCAAAATCCACTGCAAACTCTTGGACTCCTGCTAGTATTCGGCGGCTTAATTTACTTAACCATCACCGCCCAAGGCGCGCTGATCGAAAGCATTTACTTGCGGCTCAAGAAAAAAACGAAAATCGACGTCCGGCGTTCATGGATTGCCACCCGAGAAAAATTCTGGCTGTTGTTATTTACCAATATTATCTTTAAAGGCGTCGGGGCGATTTTGGCCTTCCTCTTGTCTTGGCCGTTCATCATTTTGTTCCAAGCCATCAGCGGCCTCAGCTTTACCGTCTCGGCCATCGTTGTTGGAGTTTTAATCTTAACCCCGCTTTTAATAATTGCTTCTTTCTTGGTAAAACTCACCATTTTATACATCATCACGAAAAATAAAGACCCGCTCTCAGCTTTAGGCGCCGGAGTCGAACTTTTTTACCGCAATTGGCTGTTGATCATGGAAAACGCGCTCTTGCTTTTTGTTTTGAGTTTACTTACCGGTCTGGTGACTCTCGGAGCGGTTTTGCTTATCAGTTTCCCCATTATTTCCGCTATCTCGATGGCTGTGTACCCCATGGCTTTGCCTGATGGATACTATATTACGATAATCGCCTGGCTTCTAATTATCGTCGGACCGATTTTAGGAAGCATTTTGGCAGTTTTCCAATACGCCACCTGGACCACGCTGTTTAATAAACTGAACGGCAAGCGCGTGGTCCACGCTAAAATCGCCCGCTTGGCGGCGGCTGGTTTAGCACGGCTTATGCCTGTAAAATGACCTGGCTGATCTTAAAATTAATTCGCCTGTACCAAAAAACGATTTCTTTAGATCATGGCCCGTTAAAATTTCTGCGACCCAACGGGCAGTGCAAATTCTATCCGTCCTGTTCAAACTATTCCTGTTTGGCGATAAAAAAATATGGCATTGCCCGCGGATGTTACTTGGCGCTTAAACGGCTCGGCCGTTGCCACCCCTGGAGCATAGGGGGGGTTGACGAGGTTTAAAACTCTAAATTTTAATCTATATGTCCAATCTATTCAACACTATTCTTTACGAGCCGCTATTAAACGCTCTAATATTTATCTACAACATTTTCCCCATTAAAGACATGGGGATTGCCATTATAATACTCACCATTTTACTGCGCGTTATCCTCTGGCCGCTGTCCAAACAAACAATTGAAGTCCAAAAGAAAATGAAAGCCATTCAGCCGCTTTTGGAAGAAATCAACAAAAAATACAAGGATGACCCCCAAAAACGGGCGCAAGAATTGATGCGCATTTATCGTGAGAATAAAGCCAACCCAGCCACTTCCTGTCTGCCGCTGTTAATCCAACTGCCGATTTTATGGGCGGTGTTTAAAGTTTTCCGCAACGGCTTAAAACCCGAGGCACTGGCCGGCCTTTACAGTTTTGTAGCCAAACCTTTGGCCATCAGTCCTTTTTTCCTAGGCATTGATTATTTTGACCTTTCTAAGCCAAATATCTTCTTGGCGATTGCCACCGCCGCCGCCCAATTTTGGCAAGGTAAAATGATGTCAACCGCCTCGCCCATGGTTCAGGGCACCGCTTCCAAAGACGAGGGTTTCCAAGCGATCATCAACAAGCAAATGCTGTATTTAATGCCGATTTTAACTTTAATATTCGGGTTACAATTGCCAAGCGGGCTAATGCTCTATTGGCTGGTCAGCACTCTTTTGATGATCTTGCAACAATGGTGGCAGTTTAGAAACAAAAATACCGTTGCTCCTGTTTTGGCCGACACTGCGCCTATATCCCTGCCAAGCGGCGAAAACAATAAAAAAGGATAGGGGTCATCTCAAAAATAGCAAAAACGTCATTTTGTCATCCCGAGCTTGTCGAGGGATCTCTTATTTGAGCCATTGTTTATGAAAGGGATCCCACCCAAAGGGTGATCAGCCTCTGGCTGGCCTCGCTAACGCTCGGAATGACGGTTTTGAGATAACCTCTAGTAATTTCTGCATCCCATGTTTCAATCTCTCAAGCACCTTCTGCCCGCAACTTTATCCAAATACAAAATCGCCTCGGCTACCGAGGCGACTTTAATATGTAACGCGGTTAATCAGAAAATAGAAGAGATTTTAAAAAATCAAGCCACTAATACTAAAGCCGTCTATTTAAAAGACGGCCAGATCGCGATTCAATCAGATTCGGCCATGTTGATTGCCGAACTGCAGACTTATCGCGACGCTATTTTAGAGGATCTGCGCCGGGACTTCCCTAAAACCCAAATCAAATCAATTCGTTTTCTAATCGCTTGATCGGAAACTCTCGCAGTTTATTCGTACTCCTTAATTATTTTTTCCCAAGCTTCAAGCGGTATTACGCCCTGCACTTTGTGCCCATTAATAAAAAACGTCGGCGTCGCCAACACTTGGAGCTTGATGGCCGAATCAAAATCTTCCTGCACCTGATCACGGAAGCGGCGGCTCTTAACGCAATCGGCAAACACCGCTTCGTCCAAACCAGCTTCTTTGGCCAAGGGCTTAATCATTTCTGATTGATTAATTTGATTGGCAAACAGGAGATCATGATATGCCCAAAACTTGCCTTGCTCGTTGGCGCACATACTCGCCTCGCTAATTTCGCGGCTACCGTTTTTGATGGGGAAATGCCGAAATTGCAGATAAATACGCGTGCCGTACTTGGCTTTGACTTGCTCTAAAATGGCCGCTTCCTCGGCCGAAAAAGGACACTGGAAATCAAAAAAACCAATGATTTTAACCCGGCTGTCCAGGTTGCCAAGCGCCGGCGCCAAAGCCGAAAAACCCAGCAAACTTTCCGCCCCGCCCGGCTCCCGGTTTGACTTATCGCGGCCCCCAGACAATAACTGCAACCGCGTCGTAATATCCGTCAAAAAAACAACGGCAAAAACAAGCCCGGTACTTAAAATAACCATCATAAAAATAAACCAAGTTTTATGATAAAATTTCATATTTTTTTTTATTTTGACCCTTACGCCCGATAATATTCGGCGGCATCCTCCGGCGCCACCGGGTTAATCACCACGCCGGAACCAATCTCCACCCCGGCCCAAATCGAGCCGCGGGGCGTGATCTTCATGTATAAATGTTGGTCAGGATCGTTGACAATTTCGTGAAAATAAAAATTATAACTTAAGCCTAATTTAACGATCTTTGGCAAAATTTTCTTTAACGCCTGAGCCCATGCCAAGCGCTCTTCGGCGGACAGCATCGTTACATTATCAACGTGCCGCTTGGCCATTATCCAAACCTCGTAATTATACATTGAAGCATAAGGGCAAAAAACTATCAGGTAATCGTCTTCAAAAATAAGCCGCGAGCTCGCTTGTTCTTTAACTACCACGTCGCAAAAAACGCAACTGCCGTTTAACAACTTGTACCTCTGCGTTCGCTGTGATTTGTCTATCAAGTGGGGCGGAATAAAATCCGTCGCGAAAATTTGCGAGTGCGAATGTTCCAGGGAAGCACCGGCTCGACCACCTTGATTTTTAAAAATTATTACGTATTCAATCCGATTGTTCTTGGTGATCTGAATTGTCCGGGCGGCGTAAACTTCCAAAAGTTTGGCAATATGCTCGGCCGGCAAATCCTCCAGCTCCGGCTCGTGATCAGGAGTTTCGATGATTACTTCTTGAATCCCATAGGCTTTTGGATTGTCCAGAGTAACCGCCGGAAACTTATTCGTAACGACTTTAATTTGCCAGGGCCTGGTATTGTCCGGAAAACAATCACCTAGGTAATCTGCGCCAACGCAATAAATGCCGGCCGGGTGATCCGGATGAACCGGACAAAAAGCGCAACTGGCCGCTTTTTTGGCGACCGCTTTCGTTTCGGTAGGAACGTCATGCGGCCGGGTACCGCGTCGAGGTGCGATTACTACGTAGCGTTCCTGGATATAATCTTTACGAATCTCGGCGGTACTCATAATTTTGTTTGCGCGCAACAAATGGCGGCCGCCAATCCATCAGCCGCGTCATCCGGCACCGGCAAAGCCTTGAGCCCTAAAATCGCTTGAACCATTTTTTGCATTTGATTTTTATCGGCGCGGCCATAAGCCGTAATGGCCTGCTTAATTTGTAAAGGCGTAAACGAAACAACCGGCACCTTAGCTTTCGCCAGAGTCAGAAGAATTACCCCGCGCGCTTCGCCGACTTGGATGGCGGTCTTAACGTTTTTGCTCATAAAAAGCATCTCCACCGCGGCGCGCGACGGCCGGTAGGTTTTGATCAATTGGCTTAATTTTTTATTCAGTAAATAAAGACGCTCACCGGGAAGCGTACCGGCCGCCGTGCGAATAACGCCGTGCGCCAAATGCACATAACCATGCCCTTCTACTTTGATTAGTCCGTAGCCAGTTATAGCTAGCCCAGGATCAATTCCCAAGATAATCATTGTGACTAGATGCGCTTAATTCCTAATGATTCTGATGCCTATGCGGATTTAAGATTGGTATAAACCTCCTCCACGTCATCATCCGCGTCCAGATTCTCGAGCAAACCGGTTAAACTCTCCCCTTCTGAAGGACTAATTTCTTGGGTGTTTTTAGCAGTAAAACCCTCCCCGGCGCGTTCAAAATTCCACATTACCGAACCATGCCCGGATAGCGAACCGCCGGCTTGCGTTAAAAGATGGCGCAGGGTGGCAGTGGTTCGATTGTGATTATCGGTCGATGCGACAATTAAAATCTGGAGCCCGCCTGGGCCGTAAGCTTCAAAAATCATCTCTTCAATCTGGCCCTGCCCAGGCAATAACCCGGCGCCTCTTTTGATGGCGCGCTCAATAGTATCGCCCGGCATATTTGCCGTTTTCGCCTTATCAATCGCCAATTTAAGCGGCGGATTTGCCGTTAGGTCACTGCCCTTGCGGGCGGCGATGGAGATCCGCTTGGATAAAATACTAAAAAGTTTGCCTCGTTTCTTGTCGGCCGCGCCTTTCTGATGTTTTATTTGTGTCCATTTAGAATGACCTGACATATAGTAACGAAATAACCAAGATACAATAACCAAGTGTCCAAACAAAATTCAAATGTCAAAATCCAAATATCAAATCAAATCCAAAATCTAAATATCAAAAGAATATCTTTGAATTTTGGGTTTTGAGCTTGATTTGACATTTAAGCTTTGGATTTAGGATTTATTTACCTTGGTTATTGGTTATTTAACGTAATGATGACGACTGTATATCCATTTTTATGGAAATGACACCAATCAACTATGATTTGATTTTAGCACAACAAATCCCAAAAAACAAATCACAGACTTGTCTGATCAGAACGTCAATTTGTCATCCCGAGCTTGTCGAGGGATCCCTTTGCCCGCAACAAAAGGGATTCCTCGACTCCGCTCGGAATGACAGTACACTGAGCAATATCAAACCTAAACTAACTTTAAAAAAACAAAAGCCACAAAAAAATACTGACGCAAAAAATAGAAACCCCGAAAGCAATATACCTTAAACCCCGCCTCTGCATCGGCACGTAGCCGATAGCCACCCGGTAAACCATAAAACCTTTGACGGTTAAAGTCACGCCGACAAGTAATGCAATCGCTAAAATCAAGGTTGCGGCTTTTTTCGCGAAATCAATCGCCTGATCTTCGGTCGTGGAAAAAAAATCGCCCAGCGTAAAGCTACTCCCGCCAGTTGCCACCACTACGCCACTTTCGTCGGTGGCAATATTAAAGCCAACCCCGCCTTCGTCTAAGCCAAAATTTGAGCGGCAAGTATTATCCTTGCATGTCATCTTATCCCCGCACATATCTTCGCCCAAATTCACGGCACAACCGCGGGCATTGGGGACGGTAAATTTGCAGACGTTATAATCCCCTAGTTCCGACGGCCGGCAACCTTGCAATTCGGCGCATTCGTGGCTGTACAGGCACTTATCGCCTAAATCTAAAAGACCAATCGCTTGACTGGTTGATAGCGAAAAAATAAAGAAATTGAAAAAAATGATTGTAGCTACGGCGTACTTTAAATGACGCATTCTAGATTCAGGGCGATTAAGATTGATATTTGAACTTCTTAACATAACATAAGAGATATAATTTGACAAGACAAATAAAAAAACCCCCCTTGTCGTGAAATTTAATACGATGAGTCTCTCGTCTAATGTGTATTTCGATGATCTGTATCTACAGCCACAAAATAAAAATTTTCTACTATAAACCCATAAAATCTCCCACTCCCAGCAATGTCAATTTCATAAAGGTTTTCCACATCCTCATCTAAATGTTTAAAAAGTTTTCCATACTCTCCTGTGTTGTATACTAATCTAGGCTTTAAATCACATGTGGAAAATTGGTTAGATTCAAAATGACAGATGCGTGCTAACTTTTCCAATAGACTTTTCATTTTAGAAGAGTCTGCCGTGTTAAATATACAAACGCTTGAATTAAAATAGGCAAAATTTAAAATGAGCTTTTTAGGCTCATCATTTATGCCAAGATTTTCTGCTACCTGATCAGAAAGAAGATGTTTAGCAAAAAAATCTTGAGTCGGTACTTTTGTTAATTTTTCTAATTCAGGTGTAGTCTTATCAGCTAGATAGCCGAAAATTTTATTTTGGAGTTTCTTGAGCGGTTGCGATTTTGGCATAATATTGTCTCATATCATCCGTTGAGATTATATTTTGTGACGGCTTTGTTTCATCCATATTCCCCCTAGCTTTTTGCCACGGTAATTCATTATGAGTGAGGGTTACTAAATATGATCCGTCAAACTTTCCATATACTCTCCATACTTCATCCATTAACTGTCGCTCTTTATCAGAAAAAATATCAAATTGTTCTTCGTTAAATTCTATATCAGGATTTTCAAAATTAAAATTCTTAAAGGCACGGTATACTTTTGGAACGGCCGGTCCCTGCACCCATGCCTCTATTTCGTCTTCAAAAAGTTTCTCTTTGTTTAAAACTAAATTCCATGCTTGTGCGTAGTAAAGCAATTTTTGTAACTTAAGTTTTCCTAATCCTGTCTCTTTCGGATCGATTTTACTTTTCCAAATAAAATATTGCGCGACTAGTATAGCTCTATCTTTAATTGGCTTGTCTGTGAGGTTCATATTTTTGGAACGGTATTATAGGTAGTTTTAAATAATCAGTCAAGCGCCCCAAATAAATGCATCCACTGGCACTCCGAATACATAATACATATTTTGATGATTGTAGCTTCTATCCCAGAACGCGGCCGACTTTAAGCACGTAAGACGAAATCGTCCAGGCAATGGAAATCACAATCGCGCCGATCGCGGCCCAGACCAAAATGTGCTTGCCCTTGGTAACTTTATCTTCACTGCCGCTGGAAGTTAGCCACATCGCCCCGCCGTAAATAATCATTAAAACCACCAACACCCCCAAAAATCCCAAACCGATATTGATAAACCGCCGGACAGTGTCGCGAATGTCTGAAGCCGTACCTAAAGTACCACCTAAACTAGTATCCCCGGTATCTATCTCGCAAGTGCTGTCAACGCAAATCGCCCCGCCCTCGCACTGCCAATCATCCATACACGGTCCGTCACCAATTCTAAGCAAGCAAACATTAGTTGGACAAAAATTATATTCATTGGTCGTGCAAATCATATCTACTTTGCCGGTACCACCATTCGTACTACAATAAAGCGGAACTTTACTCGCATTTGTAACACCGCAGGGTTGACCAACGTTTTTTACGTCTGGTCCGGCTGGTATATTACAATCAAACGATGCCGCCATTACTTGTCTGTTACCTGCAATTAAAGAACCGACGATAGCCGAAATAAAAATTAAAAAAAATTTTATTGTTCTATTCATAATGCTTATGTTATTTAGTTGTTATAAATATTTAACCAATAGAGTGACCAATCTCAAGGATGTAAGAAGAAATCGTCCAGGCAATGGAAATCACGATCGCGCCAATCGCGGCCCAGGTAATAATGCGTTTGCCTTTCTCGATTTTTTCATCACTGCCAGCCGCGGTCAGCCACATCACACCGCCGTAAATTACCATCACCACCGTAATTATCCCCAAAAATCCCAAAGCCACGTTAATAAACCGACGAATTGTGTTGCGAATATCGTTCGTACTGCTACCCAGCGCCCCACCTAAACTTGTTTCGCCAGTGTCGACAACGCATTGTTTCTTGTTGCGATCATACATCGCACCGCCTTCGCAAGAAACTTCTGGCGTAATTCCACTATCTGGTGTCTGCCCAATTTTATAAAGACAAATCGTAAAAGGATTGGGATTGTAATTATTAGTACTGCAAATAAACTTAGTCGAGTCACATTTAATTTTGGTTGGCCCAGTAGTACTGGCCGTAGATGAAGTTTGCCCACAGTGGCAACCTACTTCTGTAACAACATTAGCCACCGTCGAGCTACCACTTGTAGTTGCCGTACATTCGGGGCCTTTCCAATTATAATCTAATGCCTCAACCCCCAGCGGCAAAAGTAAGAGAAAAAAAGATGCAATTATTATAAATTTTATGTGCTTCATAGTTGAATCGTTAAATTATTCTGCATTTTCTGCCTGCGTTAAGTAATGTTGATTACTTTTTCGCGCGCTTAACGCTCGACAGGAGATCATCACGGCCTGCTTTTTATCCCTCCAAGATAAAAGCCGCTTAACCTACTCTCGATCGTCAAACTTGAAACTTTGCCGGCCTCGCCACGCTGTCATCCCGAGCTTGCCCCGTCACTCGCGAGCGACGGGGCTTGTCGAGGGAACCCTTATTCACATAAGGGATTCCTCGACTCCCCCTCGACGCTGCTCGGGGTCGCTCGGAATGACAAATCATGGCCAATCTGACTAAATTTCTCAATTCTTAATTACCGACTCCTTGGCTGACGCTCAAAACGTAACTTACAATCGTCCAAGCGATACCAATGATGACTAATCCGATCAAACCAGAAACAATTGTCTTCTTGGCTTTTTCGACTTTCTCGTCATCACCGGCCGCGCTCATCCACAAAGCGCCGCCGTAAATCACGATAATCACGCCAGCGACGCCCAGGAAGCCCAAGGCAATGTTGATTAAACGGCGAATTTGATCGCGAATATCTTCGGTCGTGCCGCCAACGCCCAATTCCACGGCCTGCTCAGCACCGATATCGCGCACGCACTGCCCGATATTGTTGTCGTCAAGTTCACAAACTAAACCACGGTCACAGCGCTGTGCCCGCGCCACATCTTCAACTAATTTACCTAGATCAGGATCTTTGTTGATCGAGCTATCACTGCAGTCAATGCCACGCCCGGCACCGACGCAAATATTCTCGTCCTTGTTACAGGTATATTGGAAATTGACTTTGCGCACATCGCAGTGGTCTACTTCCGAACACCAGGTACCAATCGCGATCCGATCACGAACGGCCACACACTTCTTTACTGCTCCGGTTTCGGAACAACGTAAAGTATCTAGAAAACAGCTACCTTGAGGCCCTGGATTAAAGCTGTCGATAATACAGACGTCCCCAGCTAAATTGCGCACTAAGGTAATGTTGGCATCCACTGTTTTGCCAGAAATAGCATCTTTTACAGTCAGAATTACGACCGTGCCCGGAGCTACCGCACCAACGACCGGCGCGGTGTAGCTAACGGTAAAATTCGAGACATTACCGGCAAAAGGTACTATGGTCGGCAAGGGCGCTATTGCCGGTACCGCGGTCACAGACACGTTAGCCTGAATTACTGTATCTCCGCTAACACTTACGCTAAAAATATAAGGCGTTGGGTTGCCTAAAATTACCTGGCTACTTTGTGGCGAAATATTAATACTGGCAATCGCGGCCTGGGCGCCACTGGCGTTCACCACCAAGGCCACTGCCACCGCCACTACGCCCACGAAAGTGAACATAATGGCTTTTTGAATTAGACTTTTGGGCATAAAAACCTCTTACGAAGCGAGCTAAACCTTTTTCGGAGCGAGTCTGCCCCGCCCCCCGCAAATAATTTAACTTGCTTCAATTTATTTTAAACCTTGACTAACAGAAATAATGTAACTGACGATTGTCCAGGCGATCCCGATAATAACCAATCCGATCGCTCCGGCAATAATCGTCTTCTTGCCTTTCTCCACTTTATCTTCTTCTCCCATGGCTGACATCCAGAGGAAACCGCCGTAAATCACGATAATCACGCCGATTATTCCTAAGAAACCCAGCGCGATATTGATAATCCGGCGAATCTGGTCGCGGATATCCTCGGTCGAACCGCCTAACCCCAGCTCAGTGGCTTGCTCGGCGCCAATGTCGCGAACGCATTGGCCAACATTGTTGTCGTCGAGTTGGCAGACTAAACCGCGATCACAACGCTCTGGCCGCGCGATATCTTCCACTAACTTGCCTAAATTAGGATCAGTGTTGATTGCGCTGTCGCTACAATCCACTCCCCGGCCAGCGCCAACACAATAATTGTTCTTCTCATTGCAAGTGTATTGGAATTCTACTTTTTTAACATCGCAGTGATCAAATTCCGAACACCATGTGCCAATCGCCACCCGGTCGCGCGTAGGCACGCATTTCTTGGCGGCGCCAGCTTCGGCACAACGTAAAGTGTCCAGGAAACAGCTACCTTTCGGACCTGGGTTGATAGTATCAATCACGCAAACATTACCGCCTAAATTGCGAGTTAAAGTGATGTTGGCATCAACCGTTCTACCGCTTTTTACTTCGGTCACTTTAAAAACTACTACTGTTCCCGGGGCCGCGGCCGAAACTGCTGGCGGTCTATAATAAACCTTAAAGGATGACAATCCAACACCGACCCAAACTTGCTTGCTAACTGTACCAAGCGCCGGTGGCACCGTACTAACATTAATATTGGCTGAACCGGTAACAGTATCACCGGAAACTGAAACGTTAAAGGTCATTGTTGTTCCCCCCAAAATACCCTGGGTACTCCTTGGCGAGATGTTGATGCTGGCAATCAGCGCCTTAGTTTCGGTAGGTTTAACCACCAGAATTACCGCCAAAACCGCTACCCCGACAAAGAGCATGGTAAGTACTCGTTGGAATTGATTCTTGATAAAGCGCTTCATTAATTTAGATTGAACCGCCCGGGGGCCGGGAAAAATCCGACCCCCGCAAAGGCAATTCAAGTTGTTTCTAATTATTTATTTCAAGCCTTGGCTGACGGAAATGATGTAGCTGACGATCGTCCAGGCGATACCAATAATAACCAAACCGATGGCACCGGCAATAATCGTCTTCTTGCCTTTCTCTACTTTCTCGTCATCGCCCATGGCCGACATCCAGAGGAAACCGCCGTAAATCACGATAATCACGCCAATCACTCCCAAGAAACCAAGCGCAATATTGATAATCCGGCGAATCTGATCACGAATATCCTCGGTCGTGCTACCTAAACCTAACTCAGTAGCTTGTTCGGCGCCAATGTCGCGAACGCACTGGCCGACATTGTTGTCGTCGAGTTCGCAGACTAAACCGCGGTCACAACGCTCTGCCCGCGAAACATCTTCCACTAACTTACCTAAATCAGGATCCGTATTAATCGAGCTGTCGCTACAATCCACTCCCCGGCCAGCGCCAACACAATAATTGTTATCAACATTGCAAGTGTATTGAAACTCTACTTTTTTAACATCACAGTGATCAAACTCCGAACACCAGGTGCCAATCGCCACCCGGTCGCGCGTAGCCACGCATTTCTTGGCGGCGCCAGCTTCAGAACAACGCAGAGTGTCCAGGAAACAGCTACCTTTCGGGCCTGGGTTAATTGTATCAATCACGCAAACATCACCGCCCAAATTGCGCGTTAAGGTAATGTTGGCATCAACAGTTCGACCGCTTTTTATTTCGGTCACTTTAAAAATTACTACTGTCCCTGGAGCAGCGGCGGCAACTGCTGGCGGTCTGTAATAAACCTGAAAGGATGACAAACCAGCACCGGCCCAAACTTGCTTGCTAACTGTACCAAGCGCCGGCACTGTACTAACAGTAATATTGGCTGAAGTGGTAACAGTATCACCGGAAACGGAGACATTAAAGGTCATTGTTGTACCTCCTAATATCCCCTGGGTGCTATTCGGCGAAATATTGATGTCGGCGATCAGCGCTTGCGTCACGCTCGGCTTAGCCACCAATATTACTGCCAAGGCCGCCACACCCAAAAAGGTGAGCAATAAAGCCTTTTTTAGTAAATTTCTGGGCATACTATATTGTGGGCAGGGCTAAATTCTCTGGAAAGGCAGATGACACTGCGCAGGTTGTCATCTAACGTATTCCCTAGAAAATCTAACCTGACGTACAATTTTATTTATTTAAAACTTATTTTGATATTTTTTGATGCTTTTGATTTCTCTGAACAAATATTTTATCCAATCGCCCGACCAACCTGCAAAACATACGAAGTAATGGTCCAGGCAATGGAAACGATTACCGCGCCAATCGCCGCCCACACAAGCGTATGCTTGCCTTTGGTAACTTGATCTTCCCGGCCAGCCGAGGTAATCCATAACAAGCCGCCGTAAATTATCATGATAACTACAATCGTCCCTAAAAGCCCCATTGCGACGTTAATCATTACCCGAATATTAGCCCTAGGGTCGCTGACGCTGGAACCAAAGCCGCGATTGGCCGTCACCTCAGAACCGTATAAACAACGCACAGCTGGTTTTGTAGTACCATCTGTCGTGTGCCCACTGGCATCTAACATAACGTCGCCCGGGGCGCAAGTAATTGCTCGGGTCGTTTGCACTCCATAAATTGCCCCGCCTAAAATAAAGCTGGCAACTATTAAAATATAAAAACTTATTTTCATCACTTATCCACAATTTAACTGTATTATACCACTGGCGACTGTTTGGGGTCAAATAAAAATTATAATCTCTCAGCCAGTGGTTGAGACAGCTGACAAAATGCCGAGTAAGTAACTAATCAAGGCGTAGGCAATAAAAATGATGACTAAGCCTAACGTTGTCCAGTACAAATTATCTTTATACTTTTGCAGGCTGGTGGGATTCCCCCGCGAATAAATCATTCCAAAACCGGCAATGATAAAATTTAAAAGCGCTAGGGTTCCGACGATTCCTAAAATCGCCTGAATAACCCGGGCGACCAGTTCGTACGGATCAGAAACATTTAATGGATCCTGTAATTTAACCGCAAGAGCAATTTGGGGTATGAGTAAAATCAAGCCCAGGCCTGAGAGATAAATAAATTTTTTGAGACGTTGAGCAAAAAACATAATATCAATTTGTCATAGATTGTCTGGGAATTCTACTCCGTCTTGACGGAGGTGAAAAAGGACAATGCTTTATGGCTTATTTAAGCCTTTGTTAAATGACACCCTGTCAAGACAGGGGAGAAATGACAATTCGCGGACAGTCCTGTCTAAAATAATATCCAATGTTGAAAATAAAACCGTTTTGATTCTCCCTACTTAGTAGTAGCCGGCGGTACGCACGGCGGCTTGGGGCATTTAGGCAATTTAGCCGGGCCGCAACAATATTGGCCTTCCCTACATAAAGTCTCATCTTCTAAACAATCATACTCTAACTTCGGGTTATTCGGATCAGGGCCAGCCGCTTCTTCCCGCTTGCGTTTAACGTCTGTTATCTGCACACAACTATATGCGTCTAAACCTTGGCGCTGACCTGTATTACCAAAATAATCTTGATAATCGTCATTATTAGCTAAAAAAGTACAAGCATCCTCATTAAAACACGTTCCATTTTCGTCACAATGGCCCCACAATGTGTTCGTGCCACTCGCCAACTTACACGGCGTGCCAACACCGCGGCTAAAACAAGCTAGATCAGGATCTGTTGAACCAAGAGGCGGTTCGCAAACGTAATCCCACGGATTACCAAAAATTTTAAAAGTTACTTTTTGGCCGTTGGCATTAGCCAACTCTGATGGCGATCCAGCCGCCGTACCAAGTCCGAAAAGAACAAAGTTTACCAACTGCCAAGCCGCCAGCACCACAATACCGCCGTAAACCGCATTCCACATTAAATCTTTGCCGCGTTGGATCGATTCCGAATTGCCCCGTTTCCACATCAAGTACCAAGCGACCCCGACGATAAAAAGGCCAAAAATCGACACCCCTAAAAAGTACAATAAAAATTCAGAAATCCGGCCGATCACATCTACTATATCACACAAGCCGCAATTACCGCCATAGACGCACGGCGGCAAAAGCGACACCTGGGCGAGGGCCGGGAGAGGGAGGAGGAGAAGAGTGAGCGTTAAAATGATAAGTACTGTCATGTCACTGTGTTATTTTAACAATGCCGGTTAATTTTCAATTTTCAAATACCAATTTTCAATAAATTTTCAATGACTAAATTTTCAAACAGTTAGCTTTAGTGCCGCTTTGAAAATTAAATCATTAATTCATTGGTTATTGATTGAAAATTGTAAATTGTAAATTGAAAATTACTTGAGTGTCTGCGTCACCTGCTGAGCCGCTGTGTTTAAAACCGCCTCCAGCTCCCCCTTGCCCGCGGCCGCGTCGCCCATCATCGTCATTAAAGCCTCTTCGGCCTTCGGCGCGTTTGCGCCATGATACCAGCTCAAAGCTTGCGGCGCTTGGCTGGCAAAAACTTTTAGATAAGGATCAACCGCCAACGCTTGATGTTCTTTTAAAGGCGACAATCGGTTGCCGGAATTTTGCAGTTTCAACAAATTTTCCGGCCGCGACAGCCAGTTTAGGAAATGCCAGGCTTGATCTTGATATTTTGATTTTTTTGCCACTGTTTCCACCCAATAATTAGCCACCGTTAAATTGCCGACCGCTTCTTGGGGCGACGGCATAGCCGCCACGCCAAAATTTACTTTGGAATTGCGAATCTCTGCCAAGTTGTAAGCGTACCCAAAAAGATAAGCGAGCTTCCCCTGCTTAAACATTTCCAAGGCCGGACTTTGGCCAACATTCCAGGTGTAAACTTTTTTATTCGGATCAGCAAAATCAACGTAAAAACGCAGGGCTTCCAAGCCGGCGTTATATTCGTCCTCTGGCCGGATACTGCGGTTAAAAGTAGCGTAGGTATTTGCCTTATCAAACATCTGCACCCCGGTTTGCATCATCAAGGTTATCAAAATATCCGTTGGCCTGATGACGTTTTCGGTTGTGCCCAAGGCCGCCCCAGCCACGATTACATTATTAGTCTTATCAATCTTCGTAATTTTCATCACGTCTTCCTGAAACCTCTGCCAATTAGTCGGTACATCAAAAATTTCGTTCTCTTCCAATAAACCTATATTATAGTAAAGGGCCATGTTATCCACGTAAAGCGGCAGGGCCAGCACTCCCTGCGTTTCCTGCCCCAAAGCGTGAACCGCCTCAAGATCAACCGTCGACAACACATCATCGCGCACAAAAGCGTAATAATTCCGTTTGATGTCAGCTGAGGTCAAAAGAGTAACTTCCTCGGTATAAACATTCTGCACCGAGGCCGCGAGTTCCCCAATCCCGGGCTCTCTCATAATCACCCGCTGAATTTTCGCGCTTGCCGGAGACGGCACGATAACATTGGCGTAAAGCGGCAACCAGTCGTGCGGTAGAGAAAATAGATCAGGCCCGCGATCCTCGGCCCAGGCTTTTAACAACTCCTGCTCGTACTCCTCAAACCGCAAAGACCGAAAACTAATCTGCACATTTGGGTACAATTTTGTATATTCGTCGATCAAAGGCTGCATCTCCACGGAATTATTCCAAACCTGCCAATAAGTTAAATTGATATTTTGGACATCAGCCAATTCCTGCGGCGTCGGTTTGCAACCAAAACCAGTCAAAAGCAAAAGCGCCGCCAAGACAGACATTTTTTTAATCGTTGATTTACCGGGCAGTAACATAATTTTTTTGATTGAAATTGAATCAGTCTGGTTTAAATTCCGCCAAATACTTTTTTAAATCTCGGCCAATTTCCTTATCCTTTAAACCCATGGCGATGTTGGCCTGTATCCAGCCGAGTTTGCTTCCGCAGTCAAACCGTTGGCCGGAAAAACGATAGGCGTAAACCGGAGTTTTAACTAAAGCGTCGCGCAGGGCGTGGGAGAATCTGATCTCGCCGTCCGGCGCCGGCTCCTGTTCGATTAAGGCGTCGACGACTTCTGAGGTCATAATGTAATGCCCCACGATTCCCAGTTTGGAAGGTGCTTCCTCCAGTTTAGGTTTTTCGATGATATGCGAAATGTGATACAAATTTGGCGCCACTTTCTTTCCGGCGATCACCCCGTATTTTTCGATGGCCGGCCCGGTGATTTCTTCCACCGCCACAATCGGCGCTTGATATTTTTCCCAAAGCTTAATCATTTGCTTGATTACCGGGGCCCCGATAATCACGTCGTCACCCCACATCACGACGCAGGCCTCGTCCGGCGCGAGCAATCGCCGCGCGCGCAAAATAGCGTCGCCGTCACCTCGCGGCTCGCCCTGGCGGACAAAATAATAATTAGCCCAAGTTGTCATTTCGCGCACCAGCTCCAGTTGTGACTTCTTGCCTTTTTTCACCAGTGCAGATTCCAGTTCGCAATTTACGTCAAAATAATCTTCCAATGACCGCTTGGTCGAAGAGGTAACAAAAATAATGTCGCGAATGCCGCTTTCGACCGCCTCCTTTACTATATAATGGATAACCGGCCGATCAACAATCGGAAACATTTCTTTGGGAATAGTTTTAGAGGCTGGCAAAATTCGGGTGCCGAGTCCGGCCACCGGAATGATGGCTTTGGTGATTTTCTTCATAGAATCAATTCTTATTATCTATAGTGTAGAAACAATTGCGGCTACTGTCAACGCGAGCACGAAGCAGAGACTGTCCGAAAATCGGCATTTCTACCCTGTCTTGACAGGGTGTCATTTAACAAAGGCTTAAATAAGCCATAAAGCATCGTCCTTTTTCACCTCCGTCAAGACGGAGTAGAATTCTCAAACAGCCTGATCAAAGATACACAATAAAAGCCAGCACCGCATGAGTGACTGCGACGACAAGTGTGGCAAACGCCAATTTTTTGTGCCAACGAAAAGGAATCAACCTTATCCCCTTTTGATTCAGAAGCGGCACCGAAATCGTCAAGAGCATGAGCAACAAAGTAACTATACCCAAATCAAAAAACAATGGCCTGCCTAAAATTGGATAACTGGCGATGTTTTGGATAGTCATAAAAGATTATATAATTCTGATGGTGGTTGTAACCGCTATCGGCCAGTCCGGTTAACCGCCAAAGCAATTAAAAATAAAATGAAATTGAGAATGACAATCGCGGCGCCGGCCGGTAAATCCAGATAGTAAGAAATCGTGATGCCCAAAATTACCGAAAACACCGCGCCACCAGCCGCCATCAACAAGGCAAATTTTAAACTCTTGGCCAACTGTAATGATGTAACCGCCGGCAAAATTAACAGCGCCGAAACCAACATAATGCCAACCACCCGCACCGCCAGGACAACCGTCACCGCAGTCAACAAAACCAGCATCGTGTTCAGCCGGCCGGTGGCGATGCCGCTCACTTTAGCCTGTTCTTCATCAAAGGTGGCAGAGAATAAATCATGATAAAACATAATCACCACAATAATGACAATAATGGATAAAGTGATGGCCGCTATAGTCTCCGGCCCGCTGATGGCCAAAATATTGCCGAAAAGATAACCGAGCAAATCAACGTTAAAGCCATGCGCCATCGTGGCCAAAATTACGCCGCCGGCGATGCCGACTGCCGAAACAATGCCAATAGCCGCGTCCCCGTAAACCTTGGCCCGCTCGGTCAGCTTTAAAATAAAATACGAACCCAGTGCCACCACCGGCAAAGCCACAAACAAAGGATAAATTCCGGTAAACAAACCAAGCGCCACCGCGCCAAAAGCAACGTGCGACAGCCCATCGCCGATCATCGACATCCGCCGCAAAACCAAAAACAATCCCAGCAACGCGCAAAGAAGCGCGATAAACGAGCCGGCCAGAAACGCCCGCTGGATAAAAATAAAATGTAAAAAATCAAAATTAATCATGCTGATGGCAAATTAAATGTTGCGAGTAATCGCCAAAATATTTGCTCATATCCCCAGATTCGCAAAAATCGCTAAATTTCCCGTAGAAAATGACTGTCTTATCCAGATACAACAAACGGCTGGCGTAACGGCCAACCTGGCCGACATCGTGCGTGATTAAAATAATAGTCACCTTGGACTCGCTGTTTAATTTTTTAAGCAAATCAAAAAAATTATTCCGAGTCTGCGGATCCAGGGCAGTTGAAGGCTCATCTAAAATCAAAAGTTCCGGGCCAGCGACTATCGACCGAGCCAGAAAAACGCGCTGTTGCTGACCGCCCGAAAGTTTTCCGACCGGCCGGCCGGCTAAATCAGAAATTTCCAAAAGCTCAAGAGTTTGTTTTATCTTTTCACGATCAGCCGAAGTGAGCCGTTTGGGAAATTTTTTCTCCGCTATCAGTCCCAGCCCTACGACCTCACTCACCGTCGCCGGAAAAAGCGGATTAAAAGCCGCGGCCCGCTGTGGCAAATAACCGATCTTGCCCCAAGCGTTAAACCCTTGCCGATCTTCCCCTAAAATACTGATCGTTCCGGTTTGATAAGGCAAGAGCCCGAGTAGCGCTTTAACCAGCGTGGTTTTGCCCGCGCCATTGGGGCCCACTAAAGCCAAGTAATCACCGACCGCCACTTCGAAATTTACGGCCTCAAGCACTAAATATGCTCCATAATTGACGCTTAGATTTTGAACAGAAATTATTTTGGGCATTGGCATTGAATCGAAATTCAAACAATCGGCGACTGTTGATTAGGCGCAGTTTCGGTGAATTTTTGAAGTTGCTTTTTAAGTTCAATCATTTTTAACTCCCGGCCAACCGTCAAGTTATAAAAACGCTCGAGTTCAGCGTTGCGCTTTTTAAGCTCCCGACTCGTTTTTATAGCGCTATTTTTGGCTTTTTCCAATTGGGCGGAGCGGCTTTCCGCCAAATTTTTGGCTTGCTCCAATTCGTGCGTCCGGTCAGTTACTTCCTGCTCTAAAATCCCTTTGCGCTCTGCGTCATGCAAAATACTTTTAATCAGCAAGTAGCCAAAAAAACAATACAGCGCGAAAACCATGCTCGTCAACGCAACTAACTTCCAGCCCTGAACAAGAAAAGGCAGTATTAAAAGCACTACTCCAATCGCCGCGACTAAAATCTCGGTTAAAATTACCCTCAGCCCAAACAAATGATGGCGACTTTGGCTGATTTTCACCGGTGTTTTTGAAATTGATTTTTTTATTTGTGTTTTAATGGCCATTCAAAATAATCAAGCGTCAATTGAATTATAATAAAAAACAGCCGTGCTGTCGAATTGATGGATTCCGCCTTCATATTTTTGCTAAGGCAAAATTTTGATCGACTTTTTTTGCAACACCGGCATCGCCATCAATCATCACATAATCGCCGTCTTTAAAAATGACTGTGGCTGACTCGGTGCCCACTACCGCCGGAATTCCCAATTCCCGGCTGACGATGGCGGCATGGCACAGCGCTCCTCCTTTATCGGTAACCACCCCGCTCGCCAAAGCCAAAAGTGGAGCAAATGAAGGATTTGTTGACTCAACAACTAAAATCTCACCGGACTGGAATTTGTAAAAATCAGCTTGCGAAATGATGATCCGTGCTCTGCCAACGCGTTTCCCTTTACTCGCGCCGATGCCGGAGATTTCGGTTTTTTCATTAACGGAAAAATTTTTTGATGGAAATTCACCCAAAAACGGCTCTTTGATGTTTGCCGGCGGGATTTGATCTTTTTGACTTTGACGTAAACTTTTACGCTCGAAGACAATACTTTTGGAAAAAAGCTCTTTTTGATCTGCTAAATCTGATATTTCCTCGCGCGTTAAAAAAAAGATATCTGCGGCACTGTCTAATTTTTCATCTCGCACCAGGCGCGTTCCGAATTCCAGTAAAATTTTACGCGCCACGGCCTGGCCTTGATAATAAAATGGCCGGTCCTCGCGGATACTCACGTAAGATTGCAAAACCCGCAATAATTTAAAAAATATCTTTCTGCCGAACGGAATCCATTTTCTGATATTTGCTAAAACTTGTTCTTCTGTTTCCTGCCGGCGTTGCGCTGTTGCGGCAAACTTTTCCTCAGGATTTTCTGAATTTTGCTGGAGTTGATGCTTTAAGCTGACTGCTGCCTCCGGGGCGTCTTGCAATGTCGGCAAATAAACATCAAGATCTTGCACTTGGTGGCCATAAGTTGCCAACCACGCGTTAATATCAATTGATTTCCACAATTCGACATTAGCTTCGATTGATTTATTATAAAACCCGGTCAGTAAATCTTTGTAATCAACACCCCGACACTTTTTGACAAATATCGGTAAAAGCCAGCGCAACGCGTATTCAAATCCGAAACAATAAATCCCGACGTATAAATTCAAAGCGACATACTCAGCTTCTTTTTGAAACACCGTATTGCATAATTCAAACAGCTCGTGGAGTGATAAATTTTTGAGATCCGCTTTTTTTGACTCAGCGACATCTTTGGCATGTTCAAGCGCCTTTTGCGACCACTCGGATTTCGCAGTTTTGATTCCTTTACAAATCCCGAAAATGGTTTTAATCAATCCCAAAGGGAAAAATATCGACCAATAATTCGCCGTAATATAAACGTACCCATTAAAAATTTTGGTTATTTTAGCCGCCCTGATGCCGAGTTTAATCTGGAACAAATCTTTGACTGCAGATTCTGTAAACGGCACCTGCCAAGTTTCAGCGACCGGCGACATTGGCCCTCGCCACCATTCGGAAAAAATTTTCAGCCGGTTCCATTTTTGGCTCATGATTAAATAATAATCTTTTTACGTCCACGTTACCCGATACAACTCGTAGTCCACTTTAGCCTTAAAAGAGCACTGGATTTCGCGAACCTTTGCCAATGAGCCGGCCGGACGAGTAAATTGGATAACTGTTTCGGTATAGCCTTCGACATAACGGCAAAGCGCTGGATGAAAGTGGCAGTCAAGATATTTTATAAGCATCTCTTTTTTTTCATGATCTATGGAAACCACCTCGACACTGCCCACCGTATAATGCTTGCGCCAAAAACCAGGTATTTGCTGGGCGAGTTTATCAATGTCATGAAAAAGTTTAAAAACTATCTTAACGATCAAAGAAACCTTCGGCGCATTCTGCCCCATCTCTCTGATTTCCCTCATCTCCCAGCCAAAAACCTCCATCGAAGCCAGGGTAAACAAAGCGCCCCAACCTATTGGATACCAAGCCATGTGTTTGATTTCCTGATAGCGAAAATTGGCGACGCCCCAAGCTCTCATTTTTGCCTCGATCTGCTCTAAACCATCAGCGCCTTTTTTCTTCAAAATATAATCAGCCACACCCTGAAAAGCCACGCCTCGCACGTCGCC
Source organism: Candidatus Jacksonbacteria bacterium RIFOXYB2_FULL_44_15 (assembly GCA_001818235.1). Taxonomy (GTDB): domain Bacteria; phylum Patescibacteriota; class Patescibacteriia; order UBA9629; family UBA9629; genus UBA9629. The sequence goes on from MHJY01000030.1 coordinate 30,412, forward strand.
TTCAAGCTCAAGCAAATTTTCAACTTCTTGCTCCGTAAAAATCATAAAAAATTAAACAAAATTTTACGATAAATATTTATTAAACCAAGCAACGGCCAAGTCAATCATTTCTTGCCGCTCGGCTGGTTCATAAAAACCATGGTCAGCGTTTTTGATAATTTTGAGTTCTTTCGGCTCATTGGCGTTGTCAAAAAAAAGTCGCGCGCTCTCCACGCCGACTTTGGAGTCTTTCTCGCCGTGAATAAAAAGAATTGGCGTTTGAATATTTTTGATGTTGTTCGGCAAATTATAACTATCAAAATCTTTCCAAAAATCGCCGTGCATTTCTATTCTTTTGCCTTCTGAGGTGATTCGAACTGATACCCCGTCCGGATGATAGCCTGTTCCAAAAAGTCTTTTGAGTGTCTTGCGCGGTTCAGCCACTGAACCCAAATACACAATCGCCTGCACGTTTTTTGGCTGCCATGCACTTATGGCCGCAGTCCCCAGCGACATCCCAACCAGACCGAAATGAGATTGATCAGTCGTTGATTGTGTTTTGACGTAATTTAAAATGGCATCTAAATCTTCTGCTTGCTTAGTCAAAGTCGTATCTGCATAATCTCCCCCGCTTTCGCCCAGGCCGGCAAAATCAAATCTGAATATTTGATAACCGCTTGCTGTTAAGCGCCCTGCCAAATCGTCAAACATCCCGGATTCTGTTTTATCCGCCCCAAAACCATGAACTAAAATAACTGTCGGATATTTATCTTTTTTGATGTTTGATAAATCCCGCAATCCCGCCAGCCGTTCGCCGCGTTTATTTTTGATGGAGACTTTTTCGATTTGGTGGTTGTTAGCAGACATTATTGCATTCTAACTTTGTAGCTCACGCTCCCCGATCCGCCAACCGGCACAAAAGGGATTATCCAAGTTAAAGTATTATCGATGAATGTTGGATCGCCAACGGCAGAACCATCAACATAAATAGTCCCCGCAGGAATAGTTTCAGTGATGACCAGATGGTCAACTTGGGCTTCACCGGTATTTTCGTAAGTTAAAGTGTGGGTAACGACAACCGCGGATGATGCTGAAACTTCAAAAGTTTTTGTTGCTGTATCACTGGCAGGATAAGCAAAGCTTATTTTGCCTGAGCTGTCAGCCATTAAATTATAGGCAGTCGCGCCGTCAATTTTTACCTGGTAATTTTTTCCGGACATTAAATCACCGACTATATGACTAGTTGTGATGTTGGGCATTGTGGCCGATTCTGTCCATTTTTTCGAATAAGTACCAGTGGTATTCCAATCACTGACGGAAACAACAACAGCACCGGCTGAAGGGGTAATTATAAGATTACTTAATTCAGTGTTTGTTGTTTGCGGCCAAACATTATGGGTATAAACCCCATTGGAATTAATTGTATTGATCAGCTCTTTATAAATTTTAGCCGGCTCGCGGATAATAACCTCGGAAAGGCTCGGGCTGGCAGAACCGGCAGTGGAAAACATAATGGCCCGGTATCTGATGAATCTTTTGTTGGCTGAAGTAATTTGCGAGCCAGCGCTTGTACCATAACTGATCTTTTGCATTCCTTCGGCAACAGTAACAACCTCAGCGCCGGAAGAAGCAACATACGGAACGAAAGCGCTTAAAAATGAATCGTTTGGATTAACAAAATGATCGGTAAAAATAACCCATTGTTTATTTGCCACTGCATTATCCACCATGCTTTTGTCCAGTGTCAAATCGCCATCATACGTCCATAATAAATTCATCGGGCCGTAATTTGGATATCCGGAATTGGCGCTGCCGACGGTTTTGTACCCTCCTCCGCCTCTAACGTATGAATAATAATCGTCAAGAATAGGTTCGCTAAAAGAGTTAGGATGAATCCCGTAAGGCGTTGCCATGCCGCTAATCTTAAAACCTTGGTTTCTTAAATAAATGGCACATCCATCACCAAATTTAGTTCTAATTTGCGACTCAGTCAAAGTATTTAAAGCAGAATGATCGGTGCTATGCCCGCCTATTTCCCAGCCGGCATTTTCTAAAGTGTGTAAATCGTTCAAAGAAAGATAGTTCGAGCTCATGCCGATATAATCCGTAATAACGTAAACAGTCGCTTTAAAACCATACTGATCAAAAATCGGCTTCGCATATAAATACGGCGCTTTTAAACCATCGTCATACGTAAAAGAAACCATGCCTTTTCGCAACCACCCGTCCCACGTGGAATTATTATCAGAAACATCGGTCTGGATATACACCGGCGTGCCATTGCCTACGCCGCTCGCCTGCCAAACGATATTTCCCCACACTGGATTTGTCACTCCAGTATCAAAAGCAACGCTTTGCAAAACTCCGGTCAGATTATAACCGTTTGGGTATTTAAAACTTGGCGAATACGGCTTATTGGTGATTCGCAACTCATCAAAAGCAACATTAATCTGCGTATTACCTTTCCCGGCAAAATATCCCAAGAAAAAATTACCGCTCAGGGTTGACATTGCCGGAGCTCCGGCGGTAAAAAAAACGGTTGACGTGTTGCCGTCTACGGAGGACGACATCACCCCAGCCTGGGCATCCCAAGAAAAAATAAATTGGTGCCAAGCGGAAGTTGATGACGGAACGATGTTGTGCACCACCAGGATTTTTCCGCCAATTGTAATAAAAAATCTAGTGGTGATGCCGTTAGAGTTGGCGGTTAGATCATAAAAACTATTCCCGACAGAAAATAGATAGACATCTCCGCTCCAATTTGAGGATTTAGCCCAAAAAGAAACGCTGCCTTTTTGAGCATCAATGTTGCCATTTTTAGGAAAATAAAGCGTGGGCGAAGGAGTGGCTGTCAATTGAGCGCCATTTCCGCTTTGGCCAGCAACATAAGTAATGCCTATCCCAGTGCCGCCAACGCCGATTGCCGGATTGGCAATGTCGCTGTTTGAATCCATGTGAGACATCAACAATGTATCACTGTCGGACAATGTCGTTTCGAAAATTGGTAAACTAGACATCTGAGAGGCAGTCGAAACATTTATCCCGGTAAGTGAGCCGATATTTTTAGTTGAGGCAAAATCCTCGGAAAATTCTGCCTCTGCAGTGTAGGCAAAAGAAAACGACAAAATGCCGAACAAAAAACTAAACAAGAGGATTTTAAAACTGGTTTTCATGGGCAATTTTTGAATGTCTAACGCAGGATAATCGGCGCCAAGCGACGAAAATTCTACGTTAGAAATTCATAAGAAAACGTTTCACTGTCCTCCTTATTTATTTATCACGATTCTGGCAAATCTTTTTTCTTGGAAATGCAATAACCCTGATCCTGCACCAGGGAAACAACAACGTCAATCCCTTCTTTGGAAAGTAGGTCGATAATCCCTGAGCTCAAATCTTTCGAAGTTGCTGTCTTTAAAAACACGCTCTCCCCCTGATTTTGAAGCAAAGTGATGACTTCAGCAATTGTATATACCGCCTTTTGCGAACTCTCTTGTTCTGAAGTAAATTTTTCTAACATATTTTGTATTTTTAACTAAATTTTAGTTTTAAAACTATCGCCGAAATATCGACCTCGCTGTTAGCTGATGTTTATTTCTGACAAATTAGGGCAACCAACCTCCTTGGATCCGGATCAAAAATGACTTTGGCGCCGGTTTTTTTGTCCGCGTCTTCCAACAAAATTTTGATCGCCCGCTCAGTAATGCCGCCAGTGCCCGCTAGAACACCAATAGTTTTTCCGAGATCGTAAGCGATGGTAAATTCGTTCATCGTGCCAATGCGGCCGCTGATTATAATAGCCGCGTCAACACAGGCGACGGATGATACATTGCGATATTTTTTACAAACTGCCTCATTAGCCGCGTACTCGTAATCTTGGGGGACGAAAATAAAATCGGAAAAACCGAGTGTCGGGTAATTCGCTTGTTTGTGCCCGGCCAAATCAATTGCCGACGAAAAAGCAACGCATCGACCATTTTTTTCGCTGGCTCCTAATACCGCTTCATACGGTAAACCTGGGCAACCTCCAGTCACTAAAATCGCCTTGTTTTCCGCAATAGTTCGGCCAATTAATCGCGCCTTTTCTTTGATCTCATCGTCCATCACCTCGATGGCCGAACCATAAACTCCGATTTTCATATTTATGTCGTCGCTCTTTATTATCTGCATAGGCTAATATCTAATTTTGCCGTCTCTAGCTACTAATTTCAACTGTCCGATTTTTTCGGACACTTCAAAATATCCCTCCTCCCCAAGTAATTATGGTAATTTATAGTGCTACTTTCTTTTTAATTACACTTGCTCGCGCAATCAAATAATTTGATATTATCAGCTTTGTTGGCGTCGACGCATATTTGGATGCATAATTTACACTGGGTGAATTGTGAATTCTCTATTTGTCGGCATTGGCCATTTTGAACCCCGCATTTTGCGTATTGCAAGCACCTGTCGCCAACCATGTAGCTTTCTGTACAAACCTGCGGCGGATTGGGACCGCATTTAATATCCAATCCGTGACAATTTTCCAGTGAACAGACGCCTGGGGAATCTAGTGTGGAATTTTTAGCCCCTTTAAAATACCAATAACCAACACCTAAGCCAAATAGGGCAATCAGCGTTATTATTATAATTAGTGGTTTGTTTTGCATGAAAGGTTTGTGCGGTGCGGCGGAAATAATTTTTAATCTATTTTTGTTTCAATAAATTACCTATTCTCTCAAAACAATCAAGTAAATCTTTATATGTATTTTTGCCGCCAAGAAAATCCCAAAACTCGTCTGCTACTTTAAGCTCATTGTCTAAGTCAAGCATCCCACGCATAGTCCAACGATCATAAAACATTAGTTATGATGCTTGGCTGTTTTTTCAACAGCCGCCTCAATCGCAGATCTTAAAGTAATATCCATTACACATGACAACCCCGACTCAACACATTTTTCTGCAATATATAATTCATCATCAGTCAATTTTCTACCAATTCGTTTGATAGCGTCATTTTGTAAATCACCAATGGTTATTGGATAGATTACTTTCGTGTTTTGTTTGATTTCCATATTTTTATTTTTTGATTATTTTTTCAAAACCAGAATTATACACAACTAATTTTTCCCAATTGATTTTTCCATCATCACAAAACTTTTGCGAAAACTCCAACGTGAGTTTATTTATTATTTGGGCGTAATTTTCAACAAATTCTTCGTTTTTCTCCTTTGCTTTGTAACCAATCGGCTCGACGATGTCTATATATAATTTTTCATTTCCAGAAATAAATTCCCAAAATCGTTGTCCGCACAATTTCAAATAACCGCCCTTATCCGGCTTATTGTCTTTGCCGAAACAACAGCCGTTGACTGCTAAAACTTTTTTGCCGGTTCGCGAGCTTAGTATTTTTTTTGCTTTCTCAAAATTAGTTCGCAGTTGTTTGATTTGGCTTGAATTACCCCAATTCCAACCGGCTTTAATTTCCACAACATAAATTGTGTTGTCTTTTTCAAATTCTAAATCAATGCCGGTTAATTCAGATTTTTTTGCGCCATAACTTTTATCACATATGAAAATTGCCAAGCCCTCAATAAAATCTCCAAAAAAAGTTTCTTCTTGCGATTGCAAAAAAGCGTCAAGAAATCCCTTAATTAAATCTTGTGCGGTAAGCACGTTTTTAGCCTTAAAAAGATAGGGATTTTTCTGTTTCAGAATTTTCATCAGCTTAATCTTGTTACGCATGCAATCTAATCTTTTTTGATGAAAAACAGAAATGTATTTTTCTACATATTCAAAAACTTGTTTTAAATTGATTTTTTTCATACCATTATCTTTATCTTATTAATTTTATTAGTAAATAAGGATGGCGTATATTCATTTTTTTTTATTTTTTCTTTTGCTAAATTCACATATTCAGGTATTATCTCGATACCTACAGAATTGCGTCCCATTTTTTGCGCTACCTCCGATGTCGTGCCGGAGCCTAAAAAGGGATCTAAAACCCAGTCATATTTATTCGTAAATAATTTAATAAACCACTCTGGCAATTCTTTTGGAAAAGGCGCACTGTGATTTTTATTATTACAAACAGTAGCAAATTGCACGACATTAGTTGGATATACCTTGCTCCTACCAAGCCAATTAGATACATTTTTCCCAAACCCGCTACCACTTTTTGAATTATCACGAATTTTGTCAGTTTGGCTCAAATTCTTCAATCTACCATTCGCCCAGTCGCCAATTTGCACCATTACATTTTCCTGGTACATCTTAAAATCACGTGTTTTATTGAATTGTAAAAGCCTTTCCCACGCATCGCGAAAACGATTAGGCCATTTACCCGGATAACAATTTTTTTTATGCCAAATAAATTCTTCAGTCCAAATCCAGCCCTGTTTCCGTAAAGCTAAAATAAGCTCTAGTACATAAGCATTGCGTTCACCTTTATCAGCCTTTTCTTTGATATTTAAAATAAATGTCCCCGTTGGTTTAAGAACCCGTAATAATTCGGCGCTTATTGGCAAAAACCACTCGACATATTTTTCTGGAGATATCCCGCCATAAGTATTCTTTCTTCTATCTGCATATGGAGGCGAAGTCACAACTAGATCAATAAAATCGTCTTCTATTTCTTTAAGTATATCTTTTGAATCGCCAAGTAGTATTTTTGTTATTATATCGTACATAATTATATTTTTACCAAAGCTTATGTTCATTAATAAAATACTGTTCGAACTTTACCATATTGGACAAGGTAAGAAATATTGGACTCATTAATTTCGCGCTTCAGAAAATCACTTGCCCAAACGCTCGCTTCTTTTATTGTTAGCTGTTGTTTTGTTTGTTGCATAGCTTAAAAAATAGCCGGCTTTATGTGGATAATCTGTAATTAGGGAGCAAAATTTGCTGGCTTGCCTAGCCGTAGCTTTCTTGATCCTCCAAAATTTTAATGGTTGCGATTTCTGTCTCTGGCTATTTATTAAAAAAATCAAAAAATTACAGTGACTTTCTCGTAAAGCATCGGCAAATAATCCTGCCTCATTCTGAATTTCGTGCCATGATTATGACCTGTTCGCGCGTCAAAGTCAACAAGGATCTTTCCCTCTTCAAGTGCTTTCAAAAATCTCTCAAAACTGAATTTCTGTAACATCATTACTTTTATGTAGTGGTAAAATTCTTTTTTCCGTCTAATCTCTACTTCCGCTTGCACATAAAAAGTATTAAGCAGTTTTGTTCCGGCCTTATAGACATCACATTTCAAAAAGCTATTAAGATTTAGCGCGAAAGCCTAATAGCTCGTAAGGGAACGTAGTATGGTTAAGATAATTTACA
>MHJY01000031.1:0-36295 GCA_001818235.1 Candidatus Jacksonbacteria bacterium RIFOXYB2_FULL_44_15
TTCTCGTCACCGGCTCCCACGGATTTATCGGTTCTTACTTGATCAAAAATCTGCTAAATAAGCGGCGAGTGCCGGCCAAAAATTTATTTTTACCGACTCACCGGCAATACGATTTATTAGAACGGTGCAATTGCGACAAAGTAGTTACCGGACAAGATATCGTGATTCACGCCGCCGCGCGCGTCGGGGGCATTGGTTATAATCAAAAACATCCGGCCGAGCTTTTTTATGACAATTTACTGATGGGTATTCAATTGATGGAATCGGCCCGGCTAGCCGGAGTTAAAAAATTTATCGCCGTTGGCACAGTCTGCGCTTATCCCAAGTTTACGCCGACACCGTTTAAGGAAAAAGACATTTGGAACGGCTATCCCGAAGAGACCAACGCGCCATACGGGCTGGCAAAAAAAATGCTTCTTGTTCAAGCGCAAGCTTATCGTGATCAATATGGTTTTAACGCGATTTATCTGTTGCCAGCCAATACCTATGGTCCGGGCGATGATTTTTCCGATGATAAATCACACGTGCTGGCCGCACTCATCAAAAAAGTCTCCCTGGCAAAAAATTCCAAATCTCCTTCGATTACCGCTTGGGGCACCGGACAAGCGACGCGCGAATTTCTTTACGCCGCCGATGCCGCTGAAGGCATTATCCGCGCTACTGAACTTTACGATTCCAACAACCCCTTAAATCTCGGCACCGGGCAAACTGTCTCGATCACAAAACTTTTAAAGCTCATCTGCAAAATCATGAATTATAAAGGAAAGATCGTCTGGGATAAAAGCAAACCTGACGGACAGCCACGGCGGCAACTCGACGTCAGCCGCGCCAAAAAATATTTAAAATTTACCGCTCGGACATCTTTGGAATCAGGCTTAAAACAAACGATCGCATGGTATCAAAAAACCTTAGATAAAAACGTCAAACCTTAGCTGTTTATGAATCCACAAGTACGCATAATTAAACCCAAAAAAGGCATTGTCGGCATTGATTTTAAGGAACTCATCAATTTTCGTGAGCTTCTATACTTTTTTACTTGGCGCGATCTAAAAGTCCGCTACAAGCAAACATTGATCGGCGGGACTTGGGCGATTTTACAGCCGCTCCTGACGATGGTAATTTTTACTGTCTTCTTCGGTCAAATCGCTAAAATGCCTTCAGACAATATCCCTTATCCGATTTTTTCTTATAGCGGCTTACTACTTTGGCTTTATTTTACTAACGCCTTAACCTCCGCCGCCGGGAGCATCATTGGCGACGAAAGATTAATCTCCAAAGTTTATTTTCCTCGACTATTGGTTCCAACTTCGGCCACCCTACGCTGTTTTGTCGATTATGGTCTGGCCGCTTTGATATTAGGGGCGCTGATGATTTATTACAAATTTCTATTAACGCCGGCGATCTTGCTCTTACCAGTCATTCTGATTCTGACGTGGCTTTTGGCCACTGGTTTGGGATACTTATTGGCCGCCTTAAATGTTAAATATCGTGATATCCGCTATGCCGTGCCTTTTTTTGTGCAACTTTTAATTTATGTCACGCCGGTAATCTATCCATTATCACTCGCCACCGGCAAATATCACTGGCTTTTGTCTTTAAATCCCATGACCGGCCTAGTCGAAGCGCACCGTGCCGCCATTTTAGGGCATCAAGCGATTAATTTTCCTTTGCTGGGGCTGGCGGCACTAACCACGATAATTTTGTTTGTTGTCGGCATCACTTATTTTAAATCAGTCGAAAGATACTTTGCCGACATTATTTAAAATTTTTTATGGACGCGATTAAAGTGCAAGGAATCGGTAAAAAATATAAACGCGGACAATACGCCGGCTATTTAACGTTACGCGATAGTCTGATGGGGCTATTTAAACGTCCACAGACCGACAACCCCTTAAGCAAAAAAGAATTTTGGGCGTTGCAAGACATTTCTTTTGAAGTTAAGGAAGGCGAGGTGATTGGTATTATCGGCTCAAACGGCGCTGGCAAATCAACTCTTTTAAAAATTTTAACCGGCATCACCGAGCCGACTGCCGGAACTGCCCTTATCAAAGGCCGCGTCGGTAGTCTTTTGGAGGTTGGAACCGGATTTCATCCAGAGCTGACTGGCCGGGAAAATATTTATTTAAACGGCGCTATTCTCGGCATGCCCAGATCCGAAATTAGGAGAAAATTTGACCAAATTGTTGATTTTGCCGGCGTTGAACAATTTATCGACACCCCGGTTAAACGCTTCTCGAGTGGTATGCAAGTGCGGCTGGCTTTCGCGGTAGCCGCGCATTTGGAGCCAGAGATATTGTTGATTGATGAAGTGCTGGCAGTGGGAGACGCGGCTTTTCAAAAAAAAAGTTTAGCCAAAATGGAGGAAGTTACTCAAAAACAAGGACGGACTATTTTATTTGTCAGCCACAATATGGAGGCAATCCAAAACTTGTGCGAAACATGCGTCTGGTTAGATAATGGCCAAGTAAAGATGATCGGCCAAACAAAACAAGTTATAGAAGCTTATCTTAAATCATCAGTCATCAATCAAGCTGTAAAAAAATTCTCGGCTAAACAAAATAAGGAAGCTCAAATAAATAAAATTACCGTCAAAAATGCAACCGGACAAGTAACCACTGTTCTAGATTTTGCTTGCCCGTTTTCGATTGAGATTGAATATGAACTAGCAAAAGATATACCGCAATTTTTCTTAATGCTAAAAATTGGGCACGAATCAGTCCGAGAAAAATATGTTTTGATTGGTTTAAGCAATGATAATAATTACCCTAATCCAACCAAGAAAGGTAAATATAAAGCAGTCGTTATCATCCCCCCTTTTCTAAACACCGGACGATATAATTTTTTTGTGGCGCTGACAACCCATATGATTCCCTATTTAGATAGTAGCGAATCTATTTCCATTACCCTTAATCAATTAAGTTCATCGCCCTATCCGATGATACACCGAAATCCTGAAAGTCAAGTATTAATCCCTTTAAAATGGAATATTACTCAACCATTCTAAAAAAATGGAAAAAATGATTTTAGAAAAAACTAACTAATTATTATGCTCAAAAATAAAACAATTCTAATTACCGGCGGGACAGGTTCTTTTGGGCAATCCTTTGTGGAGCATGTTTTGAAAATGTCCGCGCCTAAGTCAATTCGCATTTACAGTCGCGACGAACTCAAACAATACGAAATGCGAAAAAAACTAAATTATCATCCCCGGCTACGGTTTTTAATTGGCGATGTTCGCGACGGCGAGCGCTTGCGGCGTGCAGTTGAAGGTGTAGATATTTTAATTCACACCGCGGCCTTAAAGCAAGTTCCAGCTTGCGAATATAATCCAATAGAAGCCATCAAGACGAACATCAATGGAGCAATAAATGTAATCGAAGCCAGCCTTGACAATCGCGTCGAAAAAGTTATCGCCTTAAGCACCGACAAAGCCGTTAATCCGATTAATTTATACGGCGCCACTAAACTTTGTTCCGACAAGCTATTTATTCAAGCCAATGCTTATATAGGCAATCGACCGACGCGCTTTGCAGTAATTCGCTACGGCAACGTTTTGGCGAGTCGCGGTAGCGTAATACCGTTGTTTCGAGAACAACTCTTGGCAGGCAAAAAATTAACATTGACGAGCGAACAAATGACGCGCTTCTGGATTACTTTAGACCAGGCAGTGAAATTTGTAATTACTTCCCTTAAAATGATGCGCGGCGGCGAAATTTTTGTGCCTAAATTGCCGAGCATGAAAATTATCGACTTAATTAAGGCCATTGATTCAAAAGCGCAATTTAAAACCATCGGACTGAGAGCAGGCGAAAAATTAGATGAATATTTAATTTCAAACGAAGAAGGCAATCGTACCTATGAACTCAAGGATCGCTATATTATTGAACCAGAAGAAAATTTCGTTGATTCAGGGCAACTGTCGAATAAGCTCACCAAACGCCCCCCCGCCGAGTTTAATTACAATAGCCGCGACAACCAGTGGTGGTTAACTCAAGCCGAAATGAGAAAAATTTTAAATCAGCTTAACTAGATTAACCTTATGCCTTACATTCCTTATGGGAAACAGACTATTGATACTCAAGATATTAAGACTGTCGAAGCAACCCTAAAATCAGACTGGCTAACCCAGGGCCCAAAAATTCAGGCTTTTGAAAAAGCACTGGCAAACTATTGCAGGGCAAAGTACGCTGTTGCGGTCAGTTCAGGCACTGCGGCACTGCACCTAGCATACCTCGCGACTGGACTGGCACATGGCGATGAAGTTATTACGACACCGAACACTTTTGTGGCAACAACTAATATGGTGCTGGCTTGCGGAGCCAAACCAGTTTTTGCTGATATTAGACTTGATACCTATAACCTTGACGAAACTAAAATCGAGACCTTGATTACACCACGCACCAAAATGATTGTGCCAGTTCATTTTGCTGGCCAGCCCGCCGAAATGTCGACAATTTTGCGCCTTGCCAAAAAACATCAATTATTAGTAATAGAAGACGCCTGCCACGCCCTGGGAGCTGAATATCAAAACAAAAAAATCGGTGCACTAGGCTCAGACATGACGATTTTTAGCTTTCATCCGGTTAAGCCGATTACCACCGGTGAAGGCGGAGCGATCGTTACGAATAATAGAAAATATTACGCCCAGCTTCTGTTGTTGCGCAGTCATGGCATCAAAAAAGACCGCCGTGGATTTAATGTTATGACCGCCCTTGGTTATAACTACCGTTTAACCGATATTCAAAGTTCGCTAGGCTTAAGCCAATTAAAAAAGTTGGACCGCTTCTTAACGAAAAGACGCCAAATAGTTGGTTGGTATCAGGCAGAACTTAAACAAATCTCAAATATTATTCTGCCGATTGAGGTTTCACCGGCAAAAAGTGGCTGGCATTTATACGTCATCCGCGTCAAGAAGGCGAAACTACGCAATCAACTATTTACTTACCTCAAAAATCACGGCATTGGCGTTAACTTTCATTATCCGGCAGTCTATCGTCATCCATATTACCGACAAAGCGGCTATAAAAACGTGCATCTTATCAATGAAGAAACCTATCAAAGTTCATGTCTGACTTTGCCTTGTTATGTGCAATTAACCAAGGCCAATATTCAATATATCAGCAATTGTCTTAAACATTTTCTATTAAATCATTAATATGAGATGCGCCATCATGCAACCAAATTATTTACCATGGGCTGGCTATTTTAATCTAATCGATAATTGCGACGTATTTGTCTTTTTAGATCATGTTCAATATACAAAAAACGAATGGATTAATCGCAATCGAATCAAAATTCCCAAGGATTGGATATATTTAACAGTACCTATAAAAACAAGCGGCAAACTCTGCCAACCTATTATGGAAACAGAAATTGACAATAACGCCAATTGGCAAAAAAAACATTGGCGATCAATACAATTCAATTATGCCAAAGCGCCCTACTACGATGAGTTTAGCTCAGTTCTTCAAGAAATTTATCAAAAAAAATGGGTATATATATCAGATCTAAATATAACATCTACTAAAATAATAATGGATAATCTGGGTTTAAAAAAAGAAATATCATTTTCTTCTAAAATGAATGTTGCGGGACATAAAACAGATTTGGTAATAAATATCTGCAAACAACTAAAAGCCACGGAGTACATCTCGCCTTTAGGCGCTAATGCGTATATTGAGGAAGATAAATTCAAACAAAACAATATCAAGCTAATTTATCAAACCTATTTAAATCATCACCCAATTTATCCCCAGCTTTGGGGCAAATTCGTGTCCCATCTTTCTATAATAGATTTAATCTTCAATTGCGGTAAAAACGCCCGGCAATTTATTAAATATGATCAATAAAGAAACTTATATCGTTGCGACCATCAATTCTTGGAATTTAACAAATTTCCAAAATAAACTTGGTATAAAAAATAATTTCTATCTGATTAAAGAGAAAAAGGATTTGACCTATCCCAGGCTGAAAAAAATAAAACCGCGATATGTTTTTTTCCCTCATTGGTCGTGGATCATCCCCGAGAAAATCTGGTCTAATTTCGAATGTATTGTCTTTCACATGACCGATTTGCCTTACGGACGCGGCGGCACGCCATTGCAAAATTTAATTATCAGAGGCCATCGCAAAACAAAAATTTCAGCTCTCAAGGTTGATAAAGGGCTTGATACCGGGGATATTTATTATAAAGAGAATTTGAGTTTAGAAGGCAACGCTGTAAAAATTTATAAAAGAGCTTCGAAAATAGTTTTCCAAAAAATGATACCCTTAATCGTCAAAAACAAACCGATACCGCAGAAACAACAAGGGCGCACCGAGATTTTTAAACGCCGTACACCGGCCGAGAGCAAAATCCCTAATAACCTTACCGTGGAAAAAATGTACGATTTTATTCGCATGCTTGACGCCCCGGGTTATCCGAAAGCTTTTATGGAAACCAAAAAATTAAAAATTGATTTTTCCCAAGCGCAACTTAAAAACAACCAATTAACGGCAAAAACCCAAATTTATGGCAAATAACATTTTACTCATTGCCGCCCACCCTGATGACGAAATTCTGGGTGCCGGCGGAACACTTTTAAAACATAGCCGCGAAAAAGATTCCGTAAATCTTTTGATTTTGGGTGATGGAATTACCTCGCGCGACATCCATTCGGATGTTAAAGCGAGACAACATCAAGCAAAGCGCGCTGCCAAAGCGCTGGGTGCCCGCCGACTAATTTTAAAAAGTTTACCGGATAATCAATTTGATACGATCCCACTTTTAGAAATCACTAAAATAATTGAGCAAGCCATTATCGAAATCAAACCGCAAATTATTTACACGCACCATCTTCATGATTTAAATATTGACCATCAACTGACCGCCCAAGCGGTCTTAACGGCCTGTCGTCCGCAACCGGACTTCTGCGTCAAAAAAATCCTGAGCTTCGAAACACCATCCGCCACCGAATGGCAATTTAAAGAACCATCGAGCATCTTTTGCCCGAATGTTTATAATAATATCACTGAATTTATCGATTTAAAAATCAATATCCTAAAAATTTATCAAAGTGAGTTACGCCAATATCCACATCCCAGGTCTACTCAAGGCATAAAAATTTTAGCGCGCTATCGCGGCCAAGAAGTTGGTTTCGCCTACGCCGAAGCTTTTCAGATAATACGGCTACTGAACGATTAGTATGAAAATTTTAATTATAGGGTGCGGTTCAATTGGAGAAAGGCATATTAAAAATCTAAAAAAAATTTCAAAAAGAAATGAACTTTTTGTTTTTGATAAAGATTGGGAAAGATTAAAACTAGTAAAAAAAAAATATCAAGTAAAAATAGTCACCAACCTCGCTGGAATCTTACTTAAAGAACAATTTTCGTGCGCCTTAATATGTACCACCCCTAATACTCATGTTAAACTGGCTCAAAAACTTGCTGATTACAACATTCCTTTGTTCATTGAAAAACCCTTATCTCATAATTTCCTGGGATTAAATCGGCTGCGGCAAACAATAAAAAATAAAACATTACCAGTTTTGATTGGGTATAATCTGCATTTTCACCCCGGTCTAATCTTAATTAAACAATTGCTTGCGGAGAAAAAAATCGGACGTCTGCTTTCTATTCGTATTGAGGCAGGACAATATCTCCCTGATTGGCGTCCTTGGCAGGATTATCGGCAAAGTTATACTTCGCGGTCGGCCTTGGGCGGCGGTATTATCTTAGATGGATCGCATGAGATAGATTATCTCTGTTGGCTTTTGTCTAAGAATAAGCCGGTGGAAATTTTATGTTGGGCCGAAAAAATAAGCGACTTAGAAGTCGACACTGAAGACACGGCAGAAATCCTATTAAAATTTGACAACGCGATCATTGCAAATATTCATTTAGACTTTACGCAAAGGGTTTATAGTCGCTCTTGTAAATTAATCGGGACCACCGGAACTATTTTCTGGGATTACCCAGCCAAACAAGTTCGACTATATACGGCAAAACAAAAAAAATGGCTGGTCTTTAAATTTAAATTTCAGCCCAATGATATGTACCTAGCTGAAATGAAACATTTCCTGAAAGTAGCCGCTGGGCAAGAAAAACCTTTAGTTACACTTAAGGCAGCGGAAAACACATTAAAAATTGCTTTGAGCGCAAAAAAATCAGCTTTGATTAATAAAAAAATATCATTGTAATCATTTATAACTATTAATTTTAGATCATTATGATTATCGGCGCAATTATTCAAGCCAGGACCAACTCAACTAGATTGCCAAATAAAGTACTTTTACCCTTACAGGAAAAAAGTGTTTTAGAACACGTGATTATCAGAGTTCGCCAAGCTCGAAAGATAAATAAAATTATTGTCGCCACCACTAAAAATAGTAGCGATGATAAAATTGTACAAATTTGCCACAATATGCAGATCAACTATTTTCGGGGTAGTGAAAATGACGTTTTGGATAGATACTATCAGGCAGCCAAAAAATTTAATCTTAATGATATAGTGAGAATTACCGGTGATTGCCCAGTGACAGATCCGACAATTATCGATCAAGTAATATATTTATATCAAAAAAAAAATTTAGCTTATGCCACCAATGTTATACCGCCGACTTTTCCGGACGGGCTAGATGTGGAAATTTTCTCCAGGCAAGCACTGGACAAAGCCTGGCGCGAGGCAAAATTAAAATCCGCTAGAGAACATGTAACAGTTTACATGTGGCAAAACCCCCATCTATTTAAACAAAGCCATCTTAAAAATAAAGTGGATTTGTCTAAACGAAGATGGGTCCTAGATAATCCAGAAGACTATGAATTTATGAAGCAAATTTTTACTCAACTGTACCAAAGCAAACCTAATTTTAGATTAAAGCATGTACTAAACTTTTTAACTGCTCATCCAAATATAGAAAAAATAAACCAAGGTATAAAAAGGAACGAGGGGTTGCTAAAATCCTTTCGAGAAGATAAATAATATGGCCACAACAAATCTAAAAAAATTTGTTGCTGACATCCCAAATTTTCCCAAACACGGAATACTTTTTAGAGATATTTCCCCTCTTTTAGCGAATGCCCGTATCTTTAGACAGCTTATCAATAAAATCTGCCGGCGGTATCAAAATAATCTGCCTGACAAAATAATCGGTTTAGATGCTCGTGGGTTCATTTTTGCCGCGGCTGTAGCCTACCAAATTAAAGCCGGCTTACTAATGGCACGCAAACCAAAGAAATTGCCGGGTAAAACTATTAAGCAAGCCTACGCTTTAGAATATGGTAAAAACTCATTTGAGTTACAAGCTAATTCTATCAAACGGGGAGAAAAGATACTTATTATAGATGATCTTCTGGCTACCGGCGGATCAACCGAAGCCGTATGCAAACTCATAGAAAAAATGGCGGGCATCGTTATCGGGATAGAATTTATTATCGAATTAGCTTTTTTGAAAGGACGCAAACGTTTACAAAAATATCCTATTCATGCCCAAATAATTTATGAACAGTAATCATTTGAGCAAAAAATTTGGCATTATCTGCGCCATGAAAGAAGAGACCGCAATGATAATTGAGACTCTAAAACTTCAAAAGAAGCCAAAGAATATTCTACCACTCTTTGAAAATCAAGATATAGTGCTAGTTGAATCAATGGTTGGCAAAGTGGCGGCTGGATTAGCTACGGCTTATTTATTAAAACATTTCGCGCCGAAGAAAATTATCAACATTGGTCTAGCCGGCGCTCTTAATCCAGCCTTCGAACCGGGCGATACTTTTTTTGTTTCAGAAGTTTTTCAACACGACGCTTATATTCCCATTGTCAGTTATCAAAATGATTTTTACCAAAGAATCGCTGGAGAAATACCTGACGATCACGCTCGGCCGGCAGTTCGTTTAACCACAGGTGATCAATTTATTGACAATCGTAAGAAACTCGCGGCATTAAAGGCCAAAGCGGACTTGGTAGATATGGAAGGCTTTGCAATAGCCTATGTAGCTAATAAATACGATAAAAAGGTAATTTTTATCAAAGCAACTTCAGACAAAGCAAATCAATCTGCCGCTGATGAACTAATGATTAATGTACAAAGAGCCATGCAAAATTCAATTAATCTTTTATTAAAAATAATCAGTTGATTTAATCATTCTTGTATGCGTACTTATACACAATCAAAGCAACTTCTAAAATCGGCCAAAACTCTCTTTCCCAACGCTACCCAAACTTTAAGTAAAGGTTATAAAATGTTTGTGGAAAAAGACTTTCCCTTATTTGTCTCCCGAGCGAAAGGATGTTATTTTTGGGACGTTGACGGTAACAAATACATTGATTACAACTGTGCTCTAGGTCCTATCATTATTGGCTACAATGTTCACGAAATTAACCAAAAAATCATCCTGCAATTAAAAAATGGAATTATCTTTTCATTGCCCCATAAAATAGAAGTGGAACTGGCTAAAAAAATAATCTCAATTGTCCCGGGCGCGGAAATGATAAGATTTGTCAAAAATGGCGCTGACGCGACTTCTGGGGCCGTCAGAATAGCCAGAGCCTACACCGGAAAAGACATTATTTTAAGGGGCGGCTATCACGGCGCTCAAGATTGGTATTTAGCCAGTCAACCGCCACAGGATCTAGGCGTTCCATGCATAATGAAAAAATTAATTGATACTTTTAAATATAATGATATAGAAAGCCTAGAAGCTATGATTAAAAAATATCGAAATAAAATAGCCGCCGTTATATTAGAGCCTGTTCCCATGGAATCTCCCCAAAATGGATATTTGCAAAAAGTCAGGGAAATCACTAAAAAAAATGACATCGTGCTGATTTTCGATGAGATCATTACGGGATTTCGAATGTCTTTAGGAGGAGCACAAGAATATTACAAAGTGACTCCTGATATAACCTGTCTGGGCAAAGCTATGGCCAACGGCATGCCTATCTCTTGCATAGCCGGTAAACGAAAAATTATGAAAAAAACTGAAGCGGTTTTTATCTCCACTACCTTTGGCGGGGAAACACTATCCATGGCGGCCGCTGTGGCTACTATTGATTATTTAAAAAAACACCATGTAATTAAGCATACATGGCAAATCGGTAAAATGCTTTACGATGGCATTAATAATTTGATTAAAAAATACAATATTCAAGCACATCTAATTGGACAAGAATTTAAATTTAAAATTATTTTCAATAACCCAGATAATTCCGAATCGAACACAAAAAAACTATTCTTCCTGCAACAAGCAGCACAAAAAAGAATATTTTTCGGTACCGCCATAACTTTTAATTATAGCCACAAGGAAAAAGAAATACGCTATACTTTAAAGGTAATAGAACAAATATTTGCAAAAATTAAAAATTGTCATGATGATGAAAAACAGATAAAAAAATTAATCAGAGGCAAAATTCCAATTAACACTTTCCAGCGCGATCAACGCTAACATTTTATGAATACCCCACTTTATCGAAACAAAAAATATCAAATCAAATTAGATGAAAGGTACGGCTACTACCATCTTTTTCCTATACCAACTCCAACAGAATTAGAAACGTATTATAAAAAAAAATTTTATAGCAATCATTATTCCAAACAAATAAATGACAGCTCCCGCCAAGTGCAAGATGCAGATAGAAAATTTTTAGAGACGCAATACGGAGATATTGTGGAAACGATAAAAAAAGAATCGTTGGGAAACAAAATCATTGATATCGGTTGCGGTTACGGGAATTTTTTGAAATTTTGCATGAATCGAGGATTTACAGTTACCGGTCTAGATCCGGCCAAGGAAGCCGTCGCAGACATTCAAAAAAATGTCAGGAACGCCGGCATTAATGTTTATGTAGCTGATATTGAAAACATTCGGGCTACCATCAAACAAAAATATCACACCGCCATAATGTTAAATGTTTTAGAACATCTACGCCAACCTTATAAAATCTTGCAGGATATTAAAAAACATATTCTCGTAAAGAATGGCCTGTTAATCGTTAAAGTGCCCAACGAATTCAACAAACTGCAGGTCATTGCTAATCAAATGTATGGCTTAAAAAAATGGTGGGTTTGCATTCCCCAGCACATAAATTATTTTACTGTCGAACATCTGGAAAAATTAATTACCAAATGCGGATATAATGTTATTTTAAAAGAATCGACGTTTCCTTTGGAAATGTTTATACTGTTTGGCGATCAATATGTGGGACATCCAAAACTAGGTAAAAAAATCCACCAAAAAAGAATCAGGTTCGAAAAAATTTTAACAACATATGATAATGCTTATAAACGAAAAATTTTTCAAACCTTTGCTCAAATAGGCTTAGGTAGAGAGATTACAATATACGCCCGAAAAAAATAACATTAAAACTAAATTAAGCATTTCAGTATCAGACTGTAGAGCTAGTCCGAACTAAAAATTGCTTAAATAATAATATTATGGAATTTATTAAAACCGATAAATATGCCAAGGGGAATTTTAATAAACCGATTGACTTTGACGAAATCAAAACACTTAAACAAATCAAAGTAAATCAAAAATTAGATCTTTTGCCGGATGCAGAGAACTTGGCCTTATTGCATCAATATGCTGAAAAAGGACTAAAAGTAGTGCCTATTAGAAGATTTTCCGCACGTAACTGGACTCAAAGAACTGATTTCCCTAACCGAATTCTGTTAGAAATAACCTCTGTCTGCAATATGAAATGTCGTATGTGTCCGCGCCATAATTTGCAACGCCCGCTGATTAATATGGATAAAAATTTATGTTTTAAAGTTATTGATCAATTGGACCAACGCGGAGCGGAGGGAATCTGGTTATTTCATTTAGGAGAATCTATCCTGCATCCCGATTGGCAAGAAATAGTAAATTATGCTGGCGCTAAACAAAATATCGAAATGCTGTGGTTTAGCACTAATGGACTGGCCTTTAACGAAAAGTGTATTGATTTCGTTTTAAATTCTCCCATAACTTTTCTCAATTATTCACTGCACGGAACTAACAAGGAAACGTACAGTTATGTGTCCAAAAAAGAATATTATCAAACTGTCAGAAACAATATTGAACTATTTCTCAAGAAAAAAAAGAGATTGGGTCGGGGACCAGTTGTCCACATTCAAATGATTGATCAGGAAGGGACCCACTCGAATATAAACGAATTTTTTGAAACTTTTTATCAAAGTGGTGAAATCGTCAGCATCAATACCTTAGAATATGCTAACCTACCTAATAATCAATACGGGCTACTTCGTCAAAGGCCGCCAATCGTTAAAACTTGCACCAGAATATCGCGCGGCGATTGCTTTATTGTTTCCAACGGTGATGTCCAACCCTGCGATGCCTGCTATAATAGTGAGATTCTCTTGGGAAATGTCAATGAAAAAACAGTTAGCGAAATCTGGAATTCGGAAACCAGGAAAAGAATGCTAAAATTAAATAAAGAAGGAGCGATGCATAAAATACCACATTGCAAAAAATGCACTGATTATGACTTATAAATCTTGCAAAAAAATATGTTAAAAGTAAAAATTGGAGAAAAAAATCTTGGCCAAAACTGCCCTGTTTACATAGTAGCCGAAGCAGGCAGTAATCATAATCAAAATTTTAATATGGCCATAAAATTAATTGATGCGGCTGTTCAGGCTCAAGCTGATGCTGTAAAATTTCAATTATTTCGGGCAAAACAACTTTATCCCAGAAAAGCCAAAACAGCAACTTATCTAGCAAAAAAATATGAAAATATCTTTGATTTAATGAAATCAATGGAAATGCCTGTCGCTTGGATTGAGAAACTGGCTAAATACTGCCATCAAAAAAAAATCGACTTTTTATGCACACCATTCGATGAACAAACTGCGGATATACTACAAAACTTTGTTTTAGCTTATAAAATAGCCTCGAGCGAATGCAATCATACCGAATTAATTGCGCATATTGCAAAAAAAAACACGCCAATTATTTTAGCAACCGGGTTAGCTCAATTAGGAGAAATTGATGAAAGTGTCAATTTAATTCGCGAATATCATGATAAAATTATTTTAATGCATACTATAATTAATTATCCGGCTAGAATTGAGGACACCAATCTGCTGTATATCAAATATTTGAAAAACATATTTAACTGCCCGTGCGGACTATCTGATCACAGTCAAGATCCAATCATTTTACCTGTCGCCTCGACAGTTTTAGGTAGCAATATAATTGAAAAACACTTTACGCTTAATAAAAACCTGCCCGGGCCAGACCATCAGTTTGGCATTGATCCTGCAGAATTAAAAGCTTTAGTAAAAGCCATTAGACTAACAGAAGCCTCCTTGCTGTTTCGGCAAAATAAAATTTTAGAAATTGAAAAGGAATTTGTCAAAGTGTCTAAGCGAGCAATTCAATCCACGCGTAATATCCAAAAAGGCGATAAATTGACCAAAAAAAATATCGCGATACTACGACCGGGCAAGGGCGTTTCCAGTGGATTAGAGCCAAAATATTATAATTTATTGCTAAATAAAATAGTTAATCAAAATATAAACAACGGAGATGGAGTAACCTGGAACCATTTATTAAATACGTGAATATGAATGTCGAATTAGTCACTTTTGGAAAAAAATATTTGAAAAATTCGCGTTTGTGGATGAACGATAAAGAAATTTGCCGATTGTTTAATCGTGTCTATAAGCCGCTAAGTGCTGTCCAGCAAAAAAAATGGTACGCGAATCTGATAAAAGATTCAACACAGCTCATCAAAGCCATTGAAGTTAACGGGACTTATGTCGGCAATGTTGGACTAAAAAATATTGATTACCTTAACAACAAAGCGGAATTTTACATTTTGATTGGCGCTAAAAATTATTGGAGCAAAGGGATCGGTACCATAAGCACTAAAAAGTTTTTAATTTATATCAAAAACAAACTACCTTTACATAAAATATATTTGCATGTAAATCAATCTAACTTACGCGCGATCAAATTATATCAAAAAACAAACTTCAAAAAAGAGGGTGCCCTCAAAGATGAGCTATTTAGGGAAAACAAATATATCACCATGATCCGAATGGCATATTTCATAACTCCTTAATTCTTTTATATATGCAAGAACGACAAATAAGACCACAAAACATGGGAGTAAATTACATGATGATTGTATCCAGAAAATGTAATTTTACCTGATAATATGCTCAAATACGGATTAAAAATGTGGGACCAAAATTACGATCTCTTTTCCGAGGCCGTTGCTTTATTTAATGACGCACGCATTGATTTTATTGAACTTTACTATAGTCCAGAAACTTTGCCTGACTATCAAAAACTTGCGCTCCTGAAAGATATTCCAATTACAATACATGCGACCCATGACTTTGGCTTTCGCGAATTTATTTTTAAGGATGCGCAACTGGAAATTTGGCGAAACACACAAAAATTAGCCGATTTTTTTGCCGCACCCTACATTGTCGTCCATGCAGGACTAACAACTAAATTTTCCGACTGGGCCGTCAACTTACGCCAAATTGATGACCCACGTATTATAATCGAAAATATGGCTGCCTATGACTTGTTTGATCAAAAAATGTATGGTCACAGCTTAGTCGAACTCCAGGAAATCCACTCTCTCAAGCCAATCTGTTTTGATTTCGAAAAAGCGGTCAAAGCGGCCTGCAGCCAAAACATACCGCATCAATTGTTTGTGGAACAATGCATCAAAATCTTACAGCCATTTTATTTTCACCTTTCCGGCGGCGATAAAGATAGTCCGCGCGATGAGCATTTAAATCTTTGGGAGTCTAATATTGACTTTGCCTGGATAAAAAAGATTTTACTGAAACTGGCGCAAAAAAAGAAGATTTATTTAGTGTTCGAAACGCCAAAAATTTATGATGATTTAAATAATGACCTAAAAAATATTAATTACTTTAAAAAAATATAAACAATGTCGCATGGGATATTCGAAGATGCTTAAAAAAATTCTTAGCTGGCAACTGCTGTCGCCGATTCTGACCACGGCAGGTTTGTTATTCAGACCTCTCCAAATAATCTTAAAACAAGATATTTTGATTATGATTAATGAAGGCAATCGAGACACATTAGGTCTGTTTTTAGTTTATGCTCATCTTAAATATGGTTACAAGTTGAAAATAAAAGTTCATTCGATGATGTTCTTACAACGCTTTTGGGTCTTGCTTTATCGACCAACTATTATAACAAGCATTAATATTGACTGCCCGGAAGGTATAAAAATATATGAATTTTTACACGACTTGGGTTGTTATCGATTGATGATACCAACAGAACACGCAATGTATAATACTATTCAATATCTAATCACTCAGTTCAATATTCAGGGACTAATCGACAATATTTTGGTTGCCAATGAAAAAATGAAGGAGTTGTTTATAAACGAAAAAAAAAGTCCCGCCGATCAAATTCATGTGATTGGCTACCCTACTTTTGATTGGAGCGTACCGCCATTAAATACTTTTTTTGAACCACGAAAAACTTTTTTCCAAAAACATCGAGTGCCATTAGATCGTAAAGTGATTCTACTCGCGTCCTCTTTTTCTGTCGCTGATGCCATAGACGATAATAATAAAAAATATCAATTCGCACCAATTCCCGAGGCTGAGCTTATTAAATTAATTGAGACAACACAAAAACTCCGAAAATTAACAATTGATTGTTTTACTGAATTATTAACCAAACATCCAAATTGGCAATTATTTATTCGCAAACATCCTTTTGAAAAACCAGATCTTTACTTTCAAGCATGGGCAAATCATTGGCAAGTTTGCCAAGTTCACTACGAAGAAATTCATGACGTCTTGGCGAATTGCGACGTATTTGTTCACTGGCGATCGACCAGTTCATTACAAGCTTGGGGTTTTGGAAAACCAACAATTCTGATCAATTTTAATGAATGCCCGAATAGTTTACAGGAAAATGAACTAGAAAGCTTTCACTTAGGTAATTATCTGTGCCAACATTTAGCAGAGCTTGAGCCTATTTTAGCTACAATTCTAAACGGTCAACCGCTCCCGGCCACCCAGATTGAACATCGTAAACGTTGTCAGCAAAAATTTTTCCCCAACATGGACGGTCACGCAGCTGAAACAGCTGCTCAACTAATCCATAAATTGTTTCGACAAGAGCAGAGGAGAAAAATTAAATTCTCAACCAAACCGCTGGATACTCTGCATTTACTTCGCGGGTTTGGGCTCTGGTTTGTTTACAAAATAAATTTTCAGCTGGCGCGACTGTTAAAATGCCAACCCAATAATTTTCGTTCCTCACTTATTAAAATAAGCTCGGCTTATGACGGTTTTGCTTTAGAATTCCATCAACTGCGTTTAGAAAAAAAAATAAGTAAGCACCTTCGAAAAATTTATGATGCAACTAATTAAAAAACTGCTGAAACCGTTTTGGTTTGGGATAATTATCTACCATAAAGGCCTGCACGACCGCGAAAAAAAAATCGACTACCAACAACGTTTTTTTGATTTTAAAATCAAAGCGGGCGAGCAAGTTCTGGACATCGGCAGTGGTGGCGATCCTTTTGCATACGCCACGCATTTGGTTGATAAATACCCTCAAGACACCCATCACAGACATAACAAGTTAAAAACTCGCGACCTGCCGTTTACTCAAGCGGACGTGGAAAACCTCCCGTTTGCGGATAAATCATTTGATTTTGTTTACTCGGCGCACGTACTAGAGCACGTCGACAACCCAGGGCAGGCTTGCGATGAGATAATGCGTGTGGGCAAACGCGGTTACGTCGAAACACCGACGCGAACCTCTGATCTTTTATTCAATTTTATTAAAATACCAGACTTTCATCGTTGGCATATCTCGCTTGTAAATCAAACTTTAATTTTTCTAGAATACACGGCAGTGGAAAAGGTTGATACTAAACGAAATGAATTTTTATACATGGTTCACTCTTGGATCAATAATCCCTTAAAAAAAATTTACGATCGTTCCAAAAATTTATTTAATAATATGTTTTTTTGGGAGGAGAATTTCTTTTATTATGTCTTCGACAAAAACGGCCACCTGGTCAGCACTAATAAAACCAGCTAAGATAAAACTAGCTAGATTAATTTTAGCATTGTTGCGGAGCGAAAAATCGTTTCGCCAAAAATACATTCGCCCGAAAAACATCACCCAAGCGACTAAAATTAATTTATGCTCCGGAGCAAAAAAACTAACCGGTTACTGCAACATTGACCTGGTGCCAAACGCGGACTTAATAATTGATCTGGAAAAAAAGCTCTTGCCGTTTGCAGACGATTCCTGCGAAGTGGTTATTTGCATTTCAGCTATTAATTATTTTAGCCGTGATCGCGCCTTAGCCATAATTAAAGATGTTTTTCGCGTATTAAAACCAGGTGGCATTACTAGATTCGCCACTCAAGATTTACGTCTAATCGCGCAAAAATATGTAGCTACTGACGAAACATTTTTTAACGCTAAGCTGCAAAGTGGTGCGGCGCGTTTCGCGGGCGAAACGTTCGGCGATAAAATGAACAGTTGGTTTTACGGCTACGAAACAGCTGGCGGTAAACACTGCCGTTATGTCTATGACTTTGAATCGTTAAGCTTGTTATTTAAAAAAGCCGGTTTCAATATTATTGAGCAAAAAAAATACTGTGAAAGTCGCCTTCCGCAAATAGCGCTAATAGATAATCGGCCCGAGCAAATGTTTTTTTTAGAAGCCATTAAATAATTATGCTCAAACAAATTTACACTAGCAGCCGTCGATTAATTAACAACTTACGCTACAAAAAAATTAGCGACAATTTTGCCTCCGCTCAACACCAAATTAAACCTAATGTAATTCATTTGTCGGCCGCAATCGACTGGCTATGCCGCGCACAAGATGCCACTCCGGATGATGGCGTTGCCGCTTTATATAATTTAGTAACCAAGCGCTGGCGCCCCTCTTATCCGGAAACAACCGGCTACATTATTTCTACCTTTTTAAAGTACGCTGCATTTAGCGACGAAATTTCATATCAAAAACGTGCAATTAAAATGGGAGATTGGGAAATTAACATTCAACTGCCAACCGGGGCTTGTCGCGGCGGACAAGTTCCCTTTGCAACACCGCGCATCTTTAACACTGGTCAAATTATTTTAGGTTGGCTTGATCTTTATCGATTGAGCGCTGAAAAGAAATATTTGCACTCCGCAATTCGCGCCGCGGACTGGCTAATTAGTCAGCAAGATTCTGATGGCAAATGGCAACAATACACTATGAACGGTGCAAAAACTTACCACGCGCGCGTCGCTTGGCCGCTTTTAAAATTAGCTAAAATAACTAATGAACGCCGCTATCAACTCGCCGCAGAAAAAAATTTAACATGGGTTCTCAAACAACAAAAACCTAATGGTTGGTTTTCGCAAACCAGCCTGGCCGAACCAGGCAAACCGTGGACCCATTTAATCGGCTACACACTCGAGGGTTTGATCGAAAGTTACCTCTTAACTAAAGAACAAAAATTGTTAACCAGTGTTATCAAAGCAAGTAATGGTCTGCTTCGGGAGTTTGAAGCCAGATTGCACAAGCCACACAAAGTTATCAATGATTTTTTACCTGGCTCTTTTGATAAAAATTGGGAATCAAGAGACGCTTACAGTTGTTTAACGGGTAACGCTCAAATAGCTTGCGTGTGGTTTACTCTCTCTAGGCTGACACGGCAAACTAAATTTTTAATCGCTGCAAAACGTTTAAACAGCCACGTAAAATACTGCCAAATTCTTAATAATCCTGATCCTTGTATTGCTGGGGGCGTTGCCGGTTCTTTTCCAATCCACGGTCATTACTGTTCTTTTTCTATGATCAATTGGGCAGCCAAGTTTTTTGCCGATGCCTTGATGCTCGAAGAAAAAATTGATGATATTGTATGATCAAAATTTTCCTCCTTCAACAAGTAATCACTGATTATCGCTTACCGATCTTTAATAAATTAGGACAACTTCCCGGCTATGACTTGACGGTAATCGCGGCAAAAAATCCATACCCAATGGATAATGTTAAAATTATCGACAATCCTGAAGATTGCCGTTTTAAAGTCAGCTGGCTGTCGCAAAAAAAAATTCTTGGCCGCTTCTATTATTTTCCTGATTTGCCGCGTTATCTGAAACAAGAGCGGCCAGATGTAATTATTGCACAAAACATGTACTATCCTGGTTTTTTATTGACGCTCACGCCTTTTTGGTTGATAAGACGTTTCAAAATAAAGACTATTTACTGGACAATCCCACAAAAACCGGCTTACACATCTTTTGAATTTTTAAAACCCTTGGCCTTGCGATTAATCAACGCGTTTTTGGTTTATGGCGAACACGGCATTCCCATTTTAAATAACTATAAAATTGGCAACGAAAAAATCTTTGTCGCTTACAATTCACCGGACACCGACTCAATTTTGCGAATCAAAGCCGGATTGATTAGCGACAAACGAGTGCCAATGCGCAAATTAGACCGGCTAATTTTTATGGGACGCTTAATTCCGGAAAAAAAAGTTGATTTGCTGATTCAAGCTTTCGTTCAAGTAGTCAAAGCAGTCCCGACAGCTGAGCTCCTTATTGTTGGTGATGGTCAAAAAAAAAATAACTTAGTACAACTTACGGCTAAATTTGAATTAGATAAAAAAATTATATTTCTTGGTAAAATTTCTGATGATCAAGAAAAAGCCTTATTATTGCTTTCGAGCGGCGTTTTTATTTTACCCGGAATTGGCGGGCTCGCCATCAACGAAGCGATGTGTTACGATTTACCGATAATTTGCAGTGTAGCTGATGGAACGGAAAAACAATTGGTTATTAATGGCCGCAACGGCCTAATTTTTCGGCCGAATGATGTAAACGATTTAGCGGATAAAATTATTCAAATAATCAGTTCGCCCGATCTGCAGGCGAAAATGTCTAAACAATCTGCCCAAATAATCAGTGAAAAAATAAACATAAATACCATGCTATCTGGAATCACCCAAGCGATTGATTTTGTAATGCAATAAAACTATGAAATCTAAACTGTTAAAAATCGTAAATATCGTCGGTGCCCGGCCAAATTTAATTAAAATCGCACCTTTACTGATTGCCCAAAAAAAATATCCGACGTTGATCAAACCTTATCTAATTCATACCGGCCAGCACTACACTTACGAAATGTCCGGGAAAATTTTTATTGACCTTGATCTTCCGCGGCCGGACTTTCATTTGAATATCGGAGCCGGTACGCCCCTCTGGCAGATCGCCCAGATAATGATAGCCGTCGAAAAAATTTTGCTGAAACTCAAACCAGACCTTTTAATTGTTGTCGGCGACGTTAATTCCACCTTAGCCACGAGTTTAGTTGCCAGTAAATTACACATTAAAATCGCTCACGTCGAGGCTGGACTGCGCAGTTTTAACTGTCTGATGCCCGAAGAATTAAACCGCGTTTTGACTGACCAACTAAGTGACTTTTTATTCACCACTGACGTCTATGCTGGCGACAATTTACTTAAAGAAGGAATTCCTAAAAATAAAATATTTCTGGTCGGTAACGTGATGATTGACACGTTGTTGAGGTATAAAAAGGCTGCTCAACGACAAAAAACGGCCGTTAAACTTGGCCTCCAAGATTATCTTCTCTTGACGTTACACCGGCCGGAAAATGTTGACAATATATGTAAAATGAAAAATATTTTGAACATTCTCGGCCGATTAACCCCGCCAATAATCTGGCCGATTCATCCGCGAACGCAAAAAATGCTTAAAAATTTTAAGTTGACAAAAACGATTCAAAAACTTAACAATCTCCGCTTACTGCCACCACAGGGCTACCTCGATTTTCTTAACCTCGAAATGAATGCAAAACTAGTTTTAACTGACTCTGGCGGAATCCAAGAAGAAACGACCATCTTAGGTGTACCCTGTCTAACGCTACGAGATGAAACAGAACGTCCAATCACTGTCACCGCTGGCACTAACCACATTGTTTCTCTGGACAAAACAAAAATTCATAACCTGATATCAAAATACTATGACAGTAGGAAAAAGGTTATTGCCAAACGCCCGCCTCTATGGGATGGCAAGACAGCCGATCGTATAATAAAAATAATTATTCGACAGCTAAATAACGCTTGATTATCCCCTTGCTTTATTTAGAAAAACGGCTTAAAATCAAGCTTACCCTGCAGTCATTTCACCTTTGTTAATGTATGAAAAATTCATTTTCGAATATCTTTAGGGGTTTACGCGTTCTCTTAACCGGTCATACCGGATTTAAGGGCTCTTGGCTGGCGATTTGGCTTCGGGAACTTGGTGCCCAAGTTACCGGCTACAGCCTCGAGCCACCAACCAACCCTAGCAATTTTGAATTGACCAATCTAAGCAAACGCTTGATCAATGTGCAAGGTGATGTAAACGATTTTCCTAAATTGCTTGAAACATTTAAGAAGTGCAAACCCCAGCTGGTATTTCACTTAGCCGCGCAATCATTAGTCCTTAAATCCTTTCAAACGCCACAGCAAACCTTTGCCACAAATACACAGGGTACCGTCAATGTGCTAGAGGCCATGCGTTTGATTAAATCAGTTAAAGCCGCAGTAATGGTTACTAGTGATAAGTGTTACGAAAATCAGAACTTTGTCTGGGGGTATCGAGAAAATGATTCTCTCGGCGGACATGATCCTTATAGTGCCAGCAAAAGCGCCGCAGAACTGGCGATTGCCTCTTATCGCGATTCATTTTTCGCGCCGGAAAACTACGCGAACCATAGACTGTCTTTGTCCTCGGTTCGCGCCGGCAATGTTATCGGTGGCGGTGACTTTGCGGACACTCGACTGATTCCTGATTGCTTTCGCGCCTTGCTCGCGCGTAAACCGATTATCCTGCGTCAACCCCAGAACATACGTCCTTGGCAACATGTACTGGAAGCGCTAAGCGGCTATCTCTGGCTAGCTGTCAAACTCTTAAAAGAAGGCCCGCATTTTGCCGAAGCATGGAATTTTGGTCCACTCGAACAAACTGGCATCAGCGCCGCTTTAGTCGCCAAAAAAACCGTCGAACTCTGGGGTGAAGGCTCCTGGAAAACAGCAAAATCATCGCCATGCAATTTGGAAAGAACTCAGCTACGATTAAATTGGGATAAGGCTCTAAATCGACTTGATTGGCGGCCGGTGTATAACTGGGAAGAGGCTCTCGCCCAGACTGTTCAATGGTTTAAATCGTATCAAAACGAAGTTAACAAGCATAATGAAAAAAATGATCTTTATAATCTCGACGTTCTACAAATCCGTCGATATTCACAAAAAGCTAAATCTAAAAAATTAAAATGGGCACTTTAACCTAGCTATTTATCTATGCAGTCAAATAAAATTAAAAAAACACCACGCCCGGCAGATATTCCAGTAATAATTCTCTGTGGCGGCCGAGGTAGCCGTTTACAAGAAGAAACCCAAATCATTCCCAAACCGTTGGTTAGAATAGGCGAAAAGCCGATTCTTTGGCATATCATGCAGATTTATTCGGCCGCTGGTTTTAACCGTTTTATTCTGCCGGTCGGTTATAAAGGGGAAAAAATTAAGGAGTATTTTTATCATTACGCCC
Organism: Candidatus Jacksonbacteria bacterium RIFOXYB2_FULL_44_15; assembly: GCA_001818235.1. Lineage (GTDB taxonomy): Bacteria > Patescibacteriota > Patescibacteriia > UBA9629 > UBA9629 > UBA9629. The sequence goes on from MHJY01000031.1 coordinate 23,563, forward strand.
CTTTGAACAGCGATTTTACCGTTCAATTGGGTGCACCCCAAACAAAGCGTTTGGTGGTTTTTAATCAACCGGTGCAGGAGAAGTGGAAAATTACAGCGATCGATACCGGCCTCGCGGCCATGACTGGGGCACGAATCAAAAAAATTGAAAAATACGTCAAATCGAAAATTTTTATGGTTACCTACGGCGACGGGCTGGCCAACATTAATATTAAAAATTTATTAACTTTCCATCTTAGGCACGGCAAAATCGGCACCGTTACGGGCGTACCTCCTTTATCACGATTTGGCGAGCTGGACATAAAAAATAATCAAGTAATCAGATTCGGAGAGAAACCGCCTGTTTCTAATACTTATATTAACGGAGGTTTTTTCGTTTTTAATAGCTCCTTTTTTAAATATCTGAAAACAAATGACGAATGTATTTTGGAAAGAGAACCGCTCGAAAAGCTTGCCGCCCACGGCGAGTTAATGGCTTATAAACACAACGACTTTTGGCACTGCATGGATACTATACGCGATTTAGAATACTTAAAAGAACAATGGGAATGCGAACACCCCGCTTGGAAAGTCTGGTAAATTACTCATGTCTAAAAAATCAACAATTCTGTTAACCGGCGGTACTGGTTTTTTAGGCAGCAAGCTGGCAAAATCATTGCTCGGTCACAGTTATCGTGTTGTAGTTTTAAAACGCAGTTCCTCTGACTTGCATCGCTTGCAAGACCTATTAGATGACCCTAACCTTAACCTGATTAATATCGACCAAACAGAGGCTACCAGCTGGTTTAATTTCGATCAAATTGATGCAGTTATTCATACGGCCACTGCCTATGGCCGCTCCAGGGAAAAATCGGCCGATATTAGGCTGGCCAATTTGCAGTTTCCAACTAAACTACTAAAACTGGCCATTAAAAAACAAGTGCCTGCCTTTTTGAACGCTGACACTTTTTTTAATCTCAGGATTAGATTCTCAGGACAGGAACGTCTTTACGTCAAAACTAAAAAAAAATTTTTAACTAATGCTCTACTACTAATCAAAAAGAAAGAAATTAAGTTTATAAACCTAAAAATCGAACAAATGTACGGGCCCGACGATAATCCAACCAAATTTATCCCGTTTATTATAAAAACCTTGTTACAAAACAAACCTAGCGTCGCCCTCACATGTGGAAAACAAAAACGTGATTTTATATTCATTGATGACGTAGCGCGCGCTTTTTATTCGGCGCTCTTGCACCTTAAGACCTGTAACCATTATCAAGAATTTGCCATTGGCACCGGAAAGACTTATGCGATCCGCGAAGTGGTCGAGGTCATCAAAAAAATTACTGAAAGCTCGACTATTTTAAATTGGGGTGCTCTACCTTATCGGCAAAACGAGCTGATGATTTCCTGCGCCGATATCAAAAAAAACGAAAAAATTCATTGGCAGGCAAAAAAATCTCTAACTTACGGATTAAAACAGACCGTCGATTTCTACTGGAAACAATTTTAAAAAAGTAGCAGTCTATGTCAAAAAACATAACGCGGCAATCTATTTTGCGACAGGTTAAACAATTTTACGAACAGCAAAAAAGCTCCCATTTTATTCCCGGGCAAAGTCGTATTAATGTTGCGGGCCGAGTATACGATGATAAAGAGATGGTGAATTTGATCGACGCTAGCCTCGACTTTTGGCTTACTGCAGGCCGTTATGCCAGCGAGTTTGAGCAAAAATTAGCACAATATGTCGGGGTCAAATATTGTCTGTTGACTAATTCCGGATCTTCGGCCAATCTGCTAGCAGTCACGGCCCTGGCCTCGCCTAAGCTGGGCGAACGGCAATTACGGCCAGGTGACGAAGTGATTACGACAGCCGCAAGTTTTCCAACTACAGTAAACCCGATCGTCCAAAACAAATTGAGACCGGTTTTTGTTGATATTGAACTGGGTACTTATAACATTCAAGCCACAGCATTGGAAAAAGCAATTACCAAAAAAACTAAGGCATTGATTGTCGCCCACACTCTCGGCAACCCCATTGATATTAATCGAGTAAACAAAATAGTAAAAAAACATAAATTATGGTTTATCGAAGACAACTGCGACGCCTTAGGCTCAAAATTTCGTGAAAAAATGACCGGCAGCTTTGGCCACATTTCTACTACCAGTTTCTATCCGGCACATCATATTACCACCGGTGAGGGCGGCGCGGTTTTTACCGATGACCCATTACTAAAAATGATCATCGCGTCAATTCGCGATTGGGGCCGCGACTGCTGGTGCGCCACTGGTGCTGATAACACCTGCCGGCAGAGGTTCAGTCAGCAGCATGGCTCCCTGCCTCAAGGCTATGATCATAAATACGTCTATTCTCACATTGGTTACAATTTAAAAATTACTGACCTGCAGGCAGCTATCGGTGTTGCCCAGTTAAAAAAATTGCCGCGCTTTTCGGCCGTGAGAAAAAAAAATTTTGACTACTTATATCAATATTTTAAAAAATATCAACGGTATTTTGTTCTACCTCGCGCAACTGCCTCTGCCGTTCCGAGCTGGTTCGGTTTTCCGCTACTCGTCAAACCAAAATCACCTTTTCCGCGTACTGAGCTCGTTCAATATCTGGAAAAAAATCACATCGCGACCAGAATGCTTTTTGCCGGAAATTTAACTCGTCAACCAGCTTATCAAGGAATAAAGTTCAGAATTGCTGGTTCACTTACAAATACTGATATGGTAATGAACGGACTTTTTTGGATTGGAGTTTATCCGGGCATCGATCAAACACAAATTGATTTTATAATTTCGACCTTTAAATCATTCCTGCAACAATATGAATCATGATTTTTGCACATTATTTACGTCACAGTATTTATACCAAGGATTAGCCTTAATCCACTCGCTTAATCGCCATTGTCAAAAATTCCGGCTATGGATTTTGTGTATGGATGACTCTGTTTACCGCATCTTGAATCAATTCAACCTTAAGGACGTGACTCTGATTTCTCTAAAAGACTTTGAAAGTCCCGCACTACTACAGGTTAAAAAAGAACGGACACCGACCGAATATTGCTGGACTTGTAAACCGCCGCTTTTTCTCTATATTCTTGAACGCTGGCCAGACATAGAAACATTAACCTATCTGGATGGAGATTTATATTTTTTTTCGAACCCAGACCCGATTTATCATGCACTAGGCGATCGGTCTGTGCTGGTGACGCCGCATTATTATTCACCGGAATATCGCAAAAGTCAGGCCGGACTTTTTAATGCCGGATTTTTGCTCTTTAAAAACAATCTTGCCGCTCGAATAATCATAGAAGAATACACGAAACAATGTCTTGACTGGTGTTTTAATTATTATCAAAAAGGTAAAATCGGTGATCAAGGCTATCTAGATGCTTGGCCAATAAAGTATGCTGATCATCTGTCAATTTCGAAGTATCGAGGAATCAATGTCGCGCCATGGAATGTAAACCAATATAAAATTACAATTACTCAGAAGCAACTTATAATTAATCGCGAGCCATTGGTTTTTTATCACTTTCACTCCTTGAAGGTATATTCTGCAGTTAAATTCCTCTTATCCACTTACCCGTTGACTCGCCAAGTTAAAAAAATAATTTACCAACCATATATTGAATCCATTAAACGGGCAGTAGTTCTAGTTCTAAAAATTGAGCCAACGTTTTCCCATGGATTCAGCCCGTGGCCAATATGGCGCAAACAATTAAAATGTTCGTTACTTAAATGTTTAAAAAAAATAAAAAGTTATTATTATGTCGCTAAAACTTCGGCACTGGCTAAATAAATTTGCCTTGCTAGTCAAAAATAAAATCTTGATTAATCAAAATTTGCTGGGCGACCGTGACATTGAATGGTCGTTTGTTGCTGGCCACTTACCCAAAAACTCCGGCCATGCGTTAGATTTAGGTTGTCGGCAAACTTATTTAGGTCTAATGGCCGCGCAAGCCGGTTATCAAACAATTGCCTTGGATTTAGAGCCTGTTGCCTGGCCATATCAGCATCCGAATTTGGAATTTATTCAAGGCGATATTTTAACAACTGAGTTTCCGAATGACTATTTTGACCTGATCATAAATTCGTCTTCAGTTGAGCATATTGGCCTTGCCGGCCGATACCAGATTAACGAAAATATTCCTGCCGGAGATTTAAGAGCTATGCAACGAATGTTGTCTTTCCTGAAACCGGGCGGAACAATGCTACTGACTATCCCTGTCGGCCAAGACGCTATCTGCCGACCTCTTCATCGAATTTATGGGGCAAAACGTCTACCTAGTTTAATCGCTGGATATGTTATCCGCAATAAAGAATTTTGGATTAAAGGCGAAAAACAAGAATGGATTCAAGCGTCGGAAAACGATGCCCTGCATAAACTCTGCCCTAAAGGCGCCTATAATTTAGGCTGTTTTGTTTTGCAAAAGCCTTGCTAACTGATCAAAAATGACCAAAAAGCTTGCACAATTTAAACCCCTAATCCCGCTAATTTTGATTGCTCTGGGCATTACATTTTCTCCGGAACTAACGGTCGCCAAAATAAGCGAGGGCCGTGCGGTGGTGATCCGTTTGGAAGATATTTTGATCGTTATCTTTGGAATCACGGCGATTACTCGTTTTCTGCTCGCTGGTAAATTTAAACTCAAGCGGCCTCCTTTGTACTTACCAATATTTTTTTGGTTGCTGATCGGAACATTAAGCACGCTCGTCAATTTATTTTTACAAAATATCAACTTCGCCAGAGGCACGCTATATTTACTAAAAGAAATCGAATTTTTTGTTTTGTTTTTTTACGTTTTTTACAGCATAAAAAATATCAAAATGGTTAAGCAAACTATGTTTTCTTGGCTAATAATCGGCGGCGGCGCCATCGCACTAATTATTTATCAATTTGTCGCCGGTTTCCGATATGGCGATTATGGACAGAGTCTGTATAAAGAAGTTGGCCCTCTGCCGAGCGGCGGCTTTTTTTTGGTACTGTTCACCTATTTATTTAGCTATTTGCTATATTACTTTCTCAATTTAAAAATTAGTAAACTCAAAAAGGTTTTATTGTCGATTCCAATTTTTAGTTTAATGATCGGCATCTTTTCTTCCGGATCCAGAGCAGCTTTCGCGGGATTAATGTTTACTTTAGTATTAAGCATCATTCTATTTGCCATAAAATCCCGCCGCTATATTAAACAAATACTCGGTGGTGCAGCTATTCTATTTATTGTCGTAATTGTTGTTATATTTTTGCTACCCAGTTCGTTTGCCCCAGCCGGACGATTCCGCACTACTTTTAATTTACAAAACATGGCCGCCGAGGCCGTATCTCCACGGTTTAATATTTCCGAAAGTCAGCTTCAGACTGTTCCCGCTAACCTTAAATATGTTCTTTTTGGCATGGGAAAATCAGTTTATTTAACTCTCGAGGAATCGCATAATCAATATACCCGAAATTTAATAGAAACCGGCATCGTCGGTTCGATTATTTTTTTAATTTTGATTTTTGCCGTCCTAAAATATTCAATAACAGCTTTTCTAAAAAGGACCGACGGATTGTCTGTCGGCCTCGCGGCAGCCTGTTTTGTTACCACATTGACTCTTTTATTTATCGGACTGACGGCAGAAGTATTTTTAGTTGTCAGGGTGATGATGATTTATTGGTTTATGACTGCAATAACGATGTTTGTGATCACGGAAAATCGACCCAACAATGACTATGCCGGATAAATCAACGAATCTTTGGATTTTTAATCATTACGCGGTAACGCCTGATCTACCGGACGGCACGCGCCATTTTGATTTTGGACAGGAATTAACAAAATTATGGTTTAAAGTGACTATTTTTGCTTCAAGCTTTCCCCATTCAATCAGGCAAGAATACAAATTGACTCCCCGGCAAACTTGGAAACTGGAAAATTACTGTGGCGTCAATTTTGTCTGGCTTAAAACTAGGGCCTACAAAAAAAACGACTGGCGGCGTTTGCTAAATATCTGCTCTTACTATTTTCGCGCCTGCAAAGTAGGAAAAAAAATTACTAAACCGCCGACAAACCTAGCTCAACCAGATGTAATTATAGGATCAACAGTACACCCATTGGCAGTATTAGCCGCTCACCGGCTGGCCAAACACTACCGCGCTAAATTTATCGTTGAAATCAGAGATCTCTGGCCGCAAAGTTTAATTGATATGGGCAGTTTATCGGCAAAAAGTTTAAAAGCGAGACTGCTACGCCTGTTAGAGCGCTTTTATTGTTCCCGCGCTCAATCGATAATAGTGCTATCTCCGCCGGCGCGCGATTATTTAATAAAAGCTGGCTATCCAGCTGATAAAATTAAGTTAATCCCGCATGGCATCGCAATTGACGCAACGCCTTATACTTTGCCTGAATCGCATAAAACCTTTACGGTAGTCTATTGCGGCTCATTTAGTTTAGTGAACGATCTAGCTCCAGCGTTTGAGGCAGCTAAAATCATCCAAGATCAGGGCTTTAGTGATATTAAATTTAAATTCATGGGCGCGGGCGCTTGTCGTGAAGAGTTAATGAAGTTAACCGAGAAGTTAAAGCTAACAAATGTCGAATTTGCCGAGCCAGTAGCGAAAAAAAAATTGCCTGAGTGCTTATCACAAGCCGATGCTTTCCTGCTTAGCGAAAACAAAATTCTTTACGGCGCCTCCAATAAACTCCTCGACTATTTAGCCGCCGGCCGGCCGATTATTTTTTCCACTTTCGCCGCCCATAATATAATTTCTACGATTGATTGTGGAATAATAGCCGACCCGCAAAATCACGAATCTCTTTCTGAGGCAATCATTAAACTTTACAAACTGCCAGAAAATGAGCGTTTACTGATGGGCCAGCGCGCTCGGAACTTCGCGGCAAATAATTTTGATATTTCCCATTTAGCCAGACAGCTAGCGCAAATTTTATGACGCCGATAAATTATTTTACAACTCTTGACAAATCAAATCAAACTCCAAAATATTTGGAATATTTAAATAATATCGATCGCGTTTTCTGGACCAAAAATTTTCCTTGGAGTAAATACCAGGATGTCTGTTTACAACCGGCACTGCATTTTCCTTATGAACCGCCGCCATTTACCGAAAGCGAATTAAAAAAAATATTACGGGAATCAAAAATGTTGTTTATCCGCTGGTTTGATAAATTTGCGGACACGCCGACCGATTGGTGGTGGGTCGTTGCCCAAGCCGCCTTACCTATAGAAAAACTTAGTCGAAAAACCCGCAAAACTTTGCGTCGCGGGATGCGTAGCTGTCAAATTAAACAAGTCTCGGCTGATTGGCTTAAAGAAAATGGTTACCAATGTTACCAATCGGCTTTCCAAAGATATAAAAACCCGCCGCAAGTGGCGACAAAAGCACGTTTTCAAAAAAATATTACGAGACAAGACCAATCCGGCTGTTTTGAATTTTGGGCGATCACGATCAAAGAAACTCTGATCGCCTATGCCGAGTGTCTGATAATCGGTAAAAATGCCTTTATTGTTGACGTTAAATACCATCCCGCATATTTAAAATATAGTCCGGGGTATGTTCTTACCTACACGCTGTTAAACCATTACCTTACGCAGCGCCAATTTGAACTTCTAACTAATGGAACGCGTTCAATTGCCCACAGCACGGAAATGCAGCTGTTCTTAGAAAAATTCAATTTTCAAAAATTATACTGTCGTTTGAACATTATTTATGCTCCAATTGCTAAAATGGCTGTGCAAATTATTTATCCGCTCCGATTTTTTGTGCGATTATCGTATAAGCTTTTTCCCTTCAAATTTTTTCACTTAATTAACGTTTTGCTGATTCAGGAATCCATTAAGCGCTCTTATAAACATTTCGCGCCACCAGTTGCGCCCATTATCAATCTCGAAACTAAGCTTAATATTCGTCTTGCCCGGTCGGAAGACGCGCCGAAAATTGCCCATCTTCACCAGCAAGAAATTACCCGCGGTTTTCTGAGCCAGCTAGGATTGAATTTTTTAACTAAATTGTACCAAACGCTGATCGAATTTCCTCAATCCTTTGTCGTCGTAGCGGAAGTTGGTGGACAGCTGGCGGGATTCGTCAGCGGTTGTGATAATCTTCGGAAATTTTATCGATTTTTTTACCGCCGCTTTAATATCGGATTAGTCTTGAGCTTGCTCCCGAAAATGCTAAATCCAGCCACTTTAAAAAAAATGCTTGATATTATTCGGCCGCCGCATTACCAAGCAGGGGAAAATATCCCGGCCGAACTGCTGACAATGGCGGTTACAAGGGGCTACCAAGGACAAGGGGTCGCGCAAAAAATACTCGAGTACTTTACTCAAGAGATGCAAAAAAGAAAAATATTTATTTTTAAAGTTATTGTCGGCGAAAATCTGCCGCGCGCCATCGGTTTTTACGAAAAAACGGGCTTTAAATATTTGGCCAAGATATCGGTGCACAAAGACCAATGGTCAAGAATATATTTTTATGAATTACCTATTGAATCTACCCGGATTTAAGCGTTTTTTTGACCTATTTTTTGCTTTTTGCGCACTAGCGCTAGCGTGGCCGATTTTAATATTAATCGCCGCCGCCATAAAATTAACCTCACCGGGAACGATTTTTTTTATCCAAACGCGTTTAGGACAATTCGGCCAACCGTTTAAAATTTACAAATTTCGAACAATGACGCCGCAGATGGTTACTAAAGATACTTTGACTCTCGCTGACGATAAACGCTTAACCAAAATTGGCCGCTGGCTCCGACGCTACAAACTTGACGAACTGCCGCAATTTGTTAATGTTTTACAAGGCCATATGAGCGTGGTTGGCCCGCGGCCGGACGTACCGCAATATTACGACTTAGGCAATCCCCTGCACCAAAAAGTTTTAAGCGTTAAACCCGGCGTTACCTGTTTCGGCGGCATCGAATACAGCCTTTCGAAAAATCAAGAAGATAAAATTTTAGCCAAGGCTCAAGTGCCGGAAGAAGCTTACCGCAATCAAATTTTTCCCGCCAAAATGGCGCTAAATTTAAAATACGTCGAGGAACGATCTTTTGCACTGGATCTTAAAATTATTGGCCTAACGATTTATTATTTAATTAAAAAAATAATAAAATGACGACTGGATTCCCGCTTTCGCGGGAATGACAAAATTGAAATTATATTAAATGCTAAACGTCTACTATTATGACACACATATCTTTAGCTCATCCAGATATTACCCGACGAGAAATCAAAGCCGTTAATCAAGTTTTAACCTCTGGCCGCCTGGCCATGGGGCCATTTACGCAAAAATTTGAGCAGGCGATGGCTGATTATATCGGCGTTAAGCACGCCGTCGCCGTGAATAACGGAACCGCGGGCTTGCATTTATTAATCAAAATCCTCGACCTGCGCGACGGCGACGAAGTGATTACGTCGCCATTCAGTTTTATCGCTTCCGCCAACGCGCCCATATTTGAACGCGCCGAACCGATTTTTTGCGACATTGACCCGAAAACGCTTTGCCTTAATCCGGCTAAAATTGAAGCCAAAATCACTTCCAAAACCAAGGCCATCTTGGCAATTGATGTTTTTGGACATCCCTGCGATTGGACTGCCCTCCAAAAAATCGCCTCTAAACACAAGCTTTTTTTGATTGAAGATTCCTGCGAAGCGCTGGGCTCGACTTGGCATGGAAAAAAATGCGGCTCTTTCGGCATAGCCGGCGTTTTAGCCTTTTATCCGAATAAGCAAATCACGACCGGCGAAGGGGGTATGATTGTAACAAATAGCTCACGAATCGCCAAATTAGCGCGTGCTTTGCGTAATCAAGGCCGTTTACACTCCGCATGGCTTAAACATGACATCTTGGGGTATAATTACCGCCTAGACGAAATGAGCGCGGCTCTAGGAGCTGTCCAAATGAGTCGGTTAGGCGAGATATTGTCAAAAAGAGCTAAAATTGCTAGGCTTTATCAGACAGAATTGACTAAGTTAAATTCTGAGTTAATCGTGCAAAGACTTTCGCCCTTGGAGCTTCCCGAAAGCGCACTGGGAGCCACAGTCAGCTGGTTTGTGTACGTAATCAGGCTGGCCGCTGGTACCAAAATAGCCCAGCGAAACGCGGTTTTATCCACGCTGAACCGCCGTGGCATTGAAAGCCGGAACTATTTTCCGCCAATCCATTTACAGCCTTACTATCAAAAGACGTTCAAATATCAAGCCGGTGACTTTCCAATCACCGAGCAAATTTCGGCCCGGACAATCGCTTTGCCTTTTCATCATAAGTTGACAAAAACGCAAATAGTTTATATCGTACACTTGATCAAACAAATCTTAACGGCCAAGCATTAATTGCACCATGACCCAATCCAACTACGAAGAAATTAATTTAGCCGACTATATCCGCACTTTACTCATTCACTGGAAACTAATAACAGCCGTGACTCTTGTGTTGATGCTTTTAGGTTTGATTATTAATAATTCCCAATGGGAGGCAGTCACTTCTACATACCAAAGTACTGGAACAATCAAAATAGGACAAATTAACGGTGCGTTGATTGACCCGGACGGAAGCGAAGCCAAAAAACTCTTAACTTTGGACACGGCATCAGATATTTTACAAAAGTTAAATCCATCAGCAAACACGCCTGGGCAGACAGCAACAGAACAATTATTAAGCCGAACCAATATCTCCAGCGCTGGCTCACCGAATAATTTCTTGACTGTTACTTATCAGGATCAAAATCCGAAGCGAGCTTGGCAAGTTACAAACGCCTGGTTGAGCGCAATTCTCGAAAATCAGCAAGGCCTTTATAAACAGCAAGATTTGATACGCACCGCAAAAATCAATGAATTAAACAGACAATTAACTCTTTTAACGGCTCGATTGGAAAAAATCGAAAATATATTTGATGCGGTGCTTACCTCTTCGCCAACCATTAATCTTAAAACCGACAGCGGCATCTTGTCGGAAATACTGGCTTTACGCACCGCCATCGTGACGAAAATTGACGCGAATGACCAAGAAATCAGCAACTACCGACTCAATCGTCTCTCAGACAGCCAAAGCCAAATAATTTCTCTGCCGCTCTTGCCGGATACTCCGCTACCGACAGTAGGTCAGGTTGCGCCGCTTTTAGTGCTTTCTATCTTCGCCGGCATTGGACTGCTCTTGGGCGCATTGGCCGCCTTAATAGTAGAATGGTGGAAAAAAAATATGATAAAATTAAAATCAGCCTAAATTATGAAGCTGATAGCATTTTTAAAAGAAAAAATGAAAATAGAGCGAACCGCGAAAACTCGGTTTATTTTTTTCTTGGTCAGCGACGCTATTCTGATCGCAAGCGCTGTCTATTTAGGATTTGCCTTGCGATTTGAATTCGTCGTGCCGGCCATTCATCTCAAAGCCCTGCCGGTGTACATCGCGCTTTGCGTCGTAGTCTTACTCCCGCTGTACTATTATGAACGTTTATATTATTTTACCTGGGGCTATGTGAGCATTTCTAATCTGATTAACATAGTTAAAGCGCTGACCTTTGGTTTTTTAATATTTGGTCTACTGCTTTTCTTGGGCCGCGAAAACGACCTAGCCAATCGTCTACCTCGCTCTATCATCATAATCGATTATATTTTAATATTTACTTTTACCAGCGCCTTGCGCCTGTCCAAAAGACTTTACAGCGAGCTATCCAATAAAATTCCCGGCGGACACAATCGAAAAATTTTAATTATCGGCGCCGGAGACGCGGCCGAACAACTGATCCGCAGTATCAAACAAACTGCTGATTACCCTTTTCGCGTCGCCGGAGTTCTGGATGACAATGAATTAAAACAAAAAACCAATATTCATAACATTCCGGTAATGGGACGGATCGTTGATTTGCCCAAAATTAAAAAACGTGAAGGGATAAACGGAATTATCATCGCGATTCCTTCTGCCGAAGCCGGCCAAATTAAACAAATTACCGAATTGGCGCAAAAAAACGGCATAAATTACATCAAAATTTTGCCGTCGCTGGCGGAATTCATCAATGATCGAATTTCTCTGCGCGACATCCGCGATATTAATGTCGAGGATTTGTTAGGACGCAAAAAAATTGACATCTCGTTTAATGAAATTAAAAAATTAGTCGCCGGACAGCGGGTCTTAATTACCGGTGCCGCCGGCTCAATCGGTTTTGAACTGGTAAAACAAATATGTAAATTCTCACCGGAACACATTATTGCCCTGGATATGGACGAAACCGGCATTTTCCGTGTAGAAAATTACCTCGCCGGCACAAGCCTTTCTTACCAAGCTCACGTCATTAATATACTTAATAAAAATAAACTTGATACCATTCTAAATCGAGAAAAACCAAGTTTAATTTTCCACGCGGCCGCTTATAAACATGTAAAGTTGATGGAAACGCATCCTGACGAAGCGATTATCAACAACATTTTAGGAACCTGGAATTTAGCTCAATCAGCCCATAAAAATCAAGTGGAAAAATTTATTTTTATTTCGACCGACAAAGCAGTCAACCCTTCTTCAGTAATGGGAATGACCAAGAGATTGGCGGAGATGTTAACACTTTATTATAATCAGGGAACCAAGTTTATCTCCGTGCGTTTTGGGAATGTCTTGGGATCGCGCGGGTCAGTAGTGCCTATTTTTAAAGAGCAAATCTTGGCTGGCGGGCCGGTGACCATCACCCATCCGGAAATGCAACGTTACTTTATGGTGCCCTCGGAAGCGATCCTTTTAGTGTTACAAGCGGCGGCTTTCGGGC
>MHJY01000031.1:36308-46611 GCA_001818235.1 Candidatus Jacksonbacteria bacterium RIFOXYB2_FULL_44_15
TTTTGTTCTGGACATGGGCCGACCGGTAAAAATTGTCGACTTGGCGGAAACCATGATCCGGCTTTCGGGTTTAGAGCCTAACCGCGACATTCAAATTATTTTTACGAGCCCCTCACCCGGCGAAAAGCTTTTTGAGGAAATTCTGACAACTCAGGAAAATATGCAAGCGACGAAACATAAAGAGATTTATATTACGCCCAACAGTAATAATCTGGAGCAAGATGCTTTTTTTGGCAAAATCGAAAAACTGATAAAATTAGCCAAAAAAGGCGAAATGTCCGAGCTTAAAACGCTAATGCAAGGTATTCTTGACGCTTAACATATCACGTTTTTTGTCATCCCGAGCGCAGTCGAGGCCATCCAGAGGATGATCACCCTTTGGGTGGGATCCCTTGAATGTAAAAAATGACAAAGCAAAAGGCAGGCCAACGCGCCTATTCTTTTGGCAGATCCGACAAGAATTTTTCCACTTGAGAGCGCATTGTCGGATCAATTGCCAAAATCTGTCCGGCCAGTTCCCGGGCTTTTTTTATTTCTCCCCGCTCTTTATACAGAGCAGATAAAGCCCCTAAAACTTTGGTATTGCTCGGCTCAATGGATAGTGCCTGCTCAAAGTTTAGCAAAGATTTAGCCAAGTCATTAAGTTGCCCATAAACCAGACCCAGCGTCATAAAATCCATAAATTGGGATGGCTTATAACCCAATCTCATCGCTTGTTCAATCGCCTGCGCTGATGCTCGAAATTCTCCCAACCCTAAATAAGCAACCGCCAGCGCTGAATGAACTTGATAACGGCTGTTGGCCAAATCCGCGGCTTTCAGCAAATGTATTCTAGCGTCATTAAAAAACGCCGCGTCTTTATCGCCCATCAAATTATACAACTGCCCAAGCATCAGCTGGCTGTAATAATCATCAGGGCTATTTTTTTTAAGTTCTTGAATAATAAAAGCAATTACCGGTTCGTTTTCCTTGCTCCAGCCGGTAAGCCGCGCAAATATATCCATTACCATCGCCTCCCGAAGATCAAAAGCCGTAACCGGTCTCAGCTGTAAAGCGGCATAATACGGATTAAAAATCGCCGGCAAAGGGGCTTTTTCGACTTGCACATGTCCTTGAGCTGATAAGCGGGAAGCTAAAAATGGCCTGAGGTTTAAAAAATAAATTGCAGAGGCGCTGATTGGCAAAAGGATAAATAAAAATATGAGCGCCACAGCTGGCGTTGTTTTTGTTGGGGCAAATTTATCCCCAGCTGACAACGGTTGCTTTAGATGAGTATAAATCAAAGCGCAAAAAATAAATAACAACCAATAGGAAATCGGCGTATCAAAAGTAAATAAATTTTGAGTAAAATAAGCCAATAAAAACAGACTCAATACTAAAGACAACGCACCGCGCTTTCGCATAAGTCCATAAAACATCACCGCAAAAATTCCCAAATAAACAAATAACCCGAGCCAACCAAGACAGACTAAAAATTCCAGCGGTTGGTTATGGGTTTTGTCAAATTGAATCGTAAAACCAGCCGTATCCAGAGCCGCGATTTGAGGATTATAATGTCGGTTGAAAGCCGCCTGAAAATTCTCCGGGCCATAGCCGGTTATGGGGTGATCAAAAACAGCCTTTAAGCCTTCCTGCCAGACCAATAACCGGTCAGCACCAACGCCAAAAGCGGCCAGATCACGTACCCGATCCAAGGCCGGTATCCGAGTATACCATTTAGCCGGTAATGACCCGGACATAATTGTAAACAAAAAAGCAATGAGCACGGCCACTGCCCCGACATAGCCCCAATAAAACAGGCGCCACCGCACTTTGGCCGATTTAGCAGGATCCCCGACCGGACGACTTTTTGATAAAAAATACGGGGTAACCCCAAAGCCGACAAAACCGGCGAACATTAGTCCCAGCCAAACTGACCTGGTGCCGTTAACAAAAATCGCCGCTGTAACCAATAGTTCCGAGGCGACCATAAAAATTAAAAAAAATAGACGCACCCAACGCGAACGCCGAGCCAACAATTCCCGCTCGCTAAAATACCAGATTAAAATTATAAACGGGCAAAACAATAGAAACGTGCCGGCAATGCTAGCTCCTCCGAACCAGGCCCACGGCCGAAATATTTTTAAAACCAGGCCTTGATAAACAACCATCGCGCTATTAATAAGCGCCACTAAAACCAGCCCGCGCAAAAACCAGCGCCAAACATACAGTCTGGGCAGAACGCTGATTAACATAAAATAATACAAACCAAAATGCAAGAGCGTGAACACGCCGGTCATCCGTTCAGCTGGACCCCAAAAACTACGAGCTGGATTGAGTCCCAAGACAGCGCTTAGAACAGACCAGAGCAAAAAAATAGTAATTGCCCAAGAAATCACTATTTCTGGAGCATGCTTAAATCTCTGCCACCAGCTAGATTGGCCTTTGACTTTCGCTAAAAACAGTTTTGGCCGATAAAGGGGATAAAAAACTAATAATATAACCCAAGGAATCAGTAATATTTCCACCAAAATCTGGAAAAAAATCGCCCGGCCAAACAAATAAGGAAACATAGTCGTATCACTAACGATAAACGCCAACAACAGGCTCAAATACAAGCCTGTTTTGATTATGGTCAACAAAAGTTCTTCCCCTCGTGGCCGACGTAAAAGCAATGACATATAATTTAAATTATACCCTTACTTAAACGATAGTCAAGAATGAAAACGAATATCCCGTAAACACAAATCCCCCTCCCGAGGTTTCGGGAGAGGGATCGTAGTCTGCAAGTACAATCAAGACTAATAGGTAGAGACTAGCACCTACTAGGACGGCGGGAAGATTCTTGTCTGACCAATAACATCGGAAATGTTGATACCCGGCCAAGAAACCCAAGAGGTTTCGTTATCGGTCACGGTATCGTCGTTATCAGACCAGATCAATGCGCCATAGGTAAAGTCTGTAGTATCAGCGGCAGTGCTTTCATCGGACTGATCGCCCAAGTCGGCAATGCTCATCTGAATGGTATCAGCCGCACCAGCACCAGAAACGTCCGATGTTACGACGAACGTCGCTGAAGTGCCAGGAGTGATGTTGGCTAAACCTGATAACGCTGAGGAGTAAGCCGAAGTAAATTCTAGAGCTGTAGCGCTAGTGGTAGAAGCGTTAATCTTGGTGCCAGCCGCATCACTGCGGTAAATTTTAGCATTTGCTAAGGTGATACCACCGCCAACAGTCGCCGTTAACTTGAGGCCTTTAAGATCAACCGCGGCATTCTCGTTAGCAGTCGCCGGAGAAGTAATCCTAAAGCGGAATAACTCAACCGCGGTGCCATCAGTTAAAGTAGTAGTGGTGCCGTCTACCGGAGTAGAAGTACCAAGCTTTAAAGCAGTAAGGTCGGAAATGAGTGAGCGGCGAACATGGAAAATGTTGCTATCCTGATCCGCTGGATGCGTAGTAGCATTGCCAAGTATGATGTAGCTATCAGCAGCAGTAAGATCGAAGGTGAGGTTACTGTTGGAAGAAACACCTCCAGCTATAATAGGATCAGTTATCGAACCATCACTTGCTTCTGCAATTGGCGCATCTAACCGCCATTTAACTTCATCACCGCTGTCAGCTGTACCAGAAGAACCGCCAATACTACGTAAGTCAGTGACTAAAGTCAATGTCTTAATGACATCCTTGGTCAATGTATAAAAGACTGACTGACCATCGCCAAAGCTGACCTCAGCATCTGCTTCCGTATAAGTACCGGTTAAAATCGGTGTAGTGCCGTCGTAGAGATAAATAGCCGCGACAGAGTCGGCGGCGCTGGAGTTAACAAGATCGAACTTTAACAACTTAAGACCGACATTTTCGTATTCAGCTTTGAAGTTGAGGTTCATTGTGGTGATACCAGTAGTGCCAGCCAAAACCTGGGTCGTAGCGGCATTGGTGATATCGGTATTCTTAACGATGGTTAACTTACCGCTACTTCTAGCTGTGACTTGCCGGCCAGTTATTACTGCATCATCGTTGATATCGCCATCTGCCAAAGCGCTGCCGTCAGAAACTTTCTCGGCGTCAATACCATCAGCCTGCTCTTGTATAGCTAAAACCTCGCCATTAGTAACACCGGAAGTAAAGTCAGCCTTCACCAAAATATATTTGGTGCCATTGGCTGGGATTACCAAACCAGTACCATTCTTTAAGCTATCAAAGGTGACGGTAAAGTCATCAGTAGCGGTGCTGGCGGATTTACCACTTTGCAGTAAGGTCTCAGTGGCGCCGGCAACTTCGTAAAGGGAAAAGTTGCTGACATCAGCCGAACCGTCAGCAGTGTTAGTAGTACCACCGACAGTTTCTTCCAAGGCGAGCTGGGTAACTTTAACATCACCAGCTGCACCAGCCACTAACATCAATTTGAGTAACGGAATGTTAAGCTCCTTAGCAACCGCAGAACCGTTATCTAAAGAAACTTTAGCCACAGTTAAGCCTTCATCGGACAGAGTTGTATTATTACTAGAAATAGTAGTGCCTGGTTTGATGTCATCGCGATCAGAGCTGGTTAAGGTTTTACCAGCACTGTTCTTGGCCGCAATCGCAACAACGCCCGCATTATCACCAACAGTTTGCGAATCATCATCCGCAAACAGGGTAAATTTGAATGCATCAGCCGCAGTCGCGTAAGAATCGTTGGTGTCCATAATCACATCCCAGGTAGTCGCGCCTTTGACATCAAAATTAGCGAAGTAAAAACTCTTATTGTCGTTGGCGGTGCCATCAGAAGTAGTGGCATCAATAACTTGCGTGCCACCAGTCTTTTGAACTAATTGAACGTTTTCGACAGTGGTCTCGATATTATCGCCAGCCACTGCTTCAGTACCAGCCACAAAAGCATACATCTTGCTGATAGTGATTGTCTCGTTCGCCGGAGCAGTAATCGTTAGATTAGCCAAAACGATATCATCTGTTTTCTTGCCAACACTTTTCGCGGCCGGACCAGGAATAGCAAAGGTTAAAGTACCAGAAAGAATAGTAATGGCTGTAGCGTTGGATTTTTGCTCAGACCAAGTAGTAGCGCCAGCGGTATTATTAATCGTTACGCCATAACCATAAGACAAACCAGTGGCGCTGACATCGGCCGCTTCCTCTATCTCGAATTGAATCGTGGAAGCAGCACCAGAAACCACATCAGCAAATAACTTGATGGTGTTAGTTTGGCTCTTGTCGAAAGTTAAGTTAACATTGCTCGCGGTTACGTAATCGCCGCTAACCGTGAAAGTAACGCCATCTAACTTGGTACTGCCTTTGTACAGGGCGAAGTTAACATAATCAGTGGATAACTTAGCTGATCCAGTATGGCGGAAACGTACGCTGTTAACTTTGACTTTTTCCGCAGAACCGGAAACAAAGGTGTAGCGGGAAACTTCCTGCGCTTGTTCGCCAACATAAATCTCGGTATCCGAAACTGTACCATCATTGACAGTTAATTCACCAACAGCAGTCGTGGAAGTGGAAACATAATTGCCTAGTAACGGGAAACTGCCGGCAATGGTGGCGTCAGAAGTAATCGCAGAAGCGGCGGCAATACCTAAACGGTGTTGACCAGTCGCGGTGATCGCGGCCATGTCGCCAACGATGCTGATAGTGCGCGGGGTGCCGGAAGTTACTTGTAACCCAGATCCCAGGCTGAATAATGCTTCGTCATCAGAGTTAAAGGTGCGGGCAGTGGTGAATTTAACACCATCAACATAGAGGTAAACGCCAGCAAAATCAGTGCGCGGACCTAACCCTTCGCGTTTAACCTTGATGGACGTGAGCGTTCCGGAACCGCTGACGGTGTACTTGGTAAAGACGGTGCCGTAAGATTTGGTCGGCGCAAGTACTCCGGACGGTGTGTCGGAAGCTAAGGCGAAAGAAATCGTACCGGCTGGTGGAGTAACAACGATGGTTTTAGCCACTGGCCGATTGATTGAGGTGTCAGCACCAGATAAGGTGGAAGCAGACGCGGTATAAGTTTCGGTCGCCGGAATGGTAATGACTAAATTCCAGTTGATGCCGAAGTTTGACCAATAAGCAGTCTCAGCGGTTAATTGCCGCGTTACTAAAGTGGTGCCGTCCTTGGCAACATAATAAACTGTCGCGTTGCCGGCATACTTGATTAATTGGCCTTCACGAATTTCGGTACCAGCAGTCGTGGAGGTAATTTTAGTGGCAGTAGTATAAGCATTAATGGCTTCATCGGCAATGTAATAGACACCGCCGCTACCATAACCTAAACCGGTAAAGGTTTGCCAACTGTCGAAACCGCGTTTGGTACCAGCGGCTTGAATAACAAATACTTCGGGATTAGTCTTGGTTCGGACTAAAGATCCAGCGCGTAAGGAGCAGACGCCTTTGTTGGTGTAGGTGGAAATATCCACTGTTTGTACATCTTTCCAACGGGCGACGCCCATATCCTTGTACTTAGCCCACATATCGTAATGACCTTCGGTAGTCAATTTGCAAATCGACTCGCCATCAGCCAAAACAACATACAATGTGCCGGCATCAGCGGATTTTACTATGTCGCCAGCGGCGGCTTGCGCCACAACCGGGACTAGCGCGATCGCACTAATACTCCAGAGCACTGTTGCAGTGGTAGCCAAGATGGTTATTCCTCTGCGCAATGTGCGTTTAAACATAATTTACTTGTTTGCAGTTAAAGTTCCCTTAATTCCCCGAAGGGAAGGCAACTCTAACGTTTTTCCTATTAACCTATAACATTTACCGTTACCCTGATAATTCCCTCTTATAACCTTCCCTTGCCCTGTCATTCGTGAATGACAGGGCTTTCGGGATCGACCTGGCAGGTCAGATAAAAGGGGTGGCTCGCGCTTGCGAACCAACTTACCCTGATACGTCAACGTTATAGGTGGTGTTAAACCCCTCACTAACTCTGGACATAGTAATTCATTCTGTCCAAAGTACGTGAGGGGGGTAAATAACACGCTAAAACTTACTTTTTTGTAATATCAAAAAACGAAAAAGGCAAGTTTTAACTTGTTACTCGTGGAATTGCTTGTCGTTGCTATTATAGCATACGCCAATTCCCTCGACAAGAATTTACAATGGACTGACTAATCTTTTTATTAACTGCCGCGCATTGTCGACATCTTGTAAAGCGCTGTTTAAATCGTCTTTAGCCACTTTCTCACGAGCATTTTTCAAGAGCGCTAAAATCTTACTCGACAACGCTTGGCGATCCAATAAATGATTAACATTCAAAATAACTTCCGGACTGGCGGTCGGTGCCTCAACTGCCGTGCTATTATCAGCCTCCTCACTAGCTTGATTAATTAACGACAAAATCTGCCGCTCTAATTCGTCGATTGTTTTTTTAAGATCCTGAACAACTTCGCTTTTGATAATCAGACGCTCCGAATCAACCGGCAACACTTCTGATGTTAAAATGTTAACTGGTGTCGCCGCTTGGGACTCGCTTATCTCCTGCTCGACCGTCGGTAAAGTGATGCTTAACACGGTTTCTTCTGCAAGTTCGTTAATTTGACTATTTTGATTATTGGGCACAACATTGGAAGACTGATTCTCTTGATCCGCAGTTCCGTTAGTTCCTGCAGTTGACTTTGATTGAACTTCTTCCACCGATGGCGCGCTCTGGCTATCCTCTTGCCCAACAGCAATCTGCAAATCATTGGCGATGATTGGGGATTCAGGTTTACTGACAACACCAATCAACACACCCAACGCGGAAAACTCAGCTTCCGATGCTTGTTGAGTAACCTCCTGTAAAGTATTTGATGTATTATGATCAATTGATTCTGCTGTAACTACTTGCGAGGCTCGGTTTAACGATTTTTGAACATCAACTACACTGGCTTTAAAAGACGAGGCCGCTTGCATCACCACCGCGGACTCTGATTCTTCTTGGCTAATTTTCTGCACCCGCTTTTGAGTAGACTCGATATTTTTTGACAATTGCTCGGCTACCTGGGTAATTTTTTTTGATTTAACCAAAGAGCTGTCACCGCTATTCATAATAGTGACAATTTCCTGCTGGCGGGCTTGAACCAATGCCAATTCTTTTCTAACTTTGTTTTCCTCTTTAATCGGAAAAACCAACGGCACTCGTTCTAAAGTTAATTTAATTCCGTATAAAGCTTCGCCGGGATCAGTAAAATTGGCGGCCACTACCGTGCCAACACTAAGGCCGATAACCAAAAAGGCCACCAAACTAACGGCGACAAAAGAATTCGCTAAACGAGCCGGCGCAAAAAAGCGTCGGAGAAAAATAAATCCTGACTCCATGCCCGAATATTTTGATTGTTTGAATTGGTAAAACCGAATCCGGCTTAACAAACGCGCGCGCAAAAAAACCGCACGCTCGGCCGGCGGAATTGAATTTTTGAGTTCCGTAAGTTGGGTAATCAATTTATCCATGTATATAATAGTAGACGTAAGAGTAATGAAAACGTTACCAGCGGCTTAACCCGGAAAAATTGACCTTAACTGCTTTATTGCCCGATGCAGTAAAACCCGCACTGCGCCGACCTCTTTATTCAAAATTTTGGCGATCTCTTGATGTGACAAGTCCTGAATATATTTAAGAACAATAACTTCCCGAAATTCGTCTTTCAGTTCCAATATAACGGCCTGCAAGCGCTCATGATCGTCTCGCCGGGAAACGCTTTCCACAAGGCTTGCTTTTGAAATAACTAATTGCTGTTCATCGACCTCCTCTAACGAGGTTGGCTTGTCTTTGCGATAATAGTCGATAATTAAGTTTCGTGCCGTTTTATACAATAAAGCACGAACATTGTCAATATTCTTATTTTGCTTTAAATAACGCCAAACTCGGAAAAAAACCTCAGCCGCCAGATCTTCGGCGGTTTCCCTGCCTGATACCTTAAAGTAAATAAACTTGTAAATATCATTAAAATAGCGGTCGTAAAGGCGCCCATAAGCTTCTTCCTGGCCACTTTTAGCCTGTTTAATCCAAAACTTATCCTGCAAATCGCGGACTATTTTGATACCTTTTGGCATTACTGTATACTAGAATTTTCACGCTAACTTGTCAAATCAATAAAATTGTGTAGTATTAAAGTAAATAGAAATTTATGACCGTTAGCATTATCTGCTCAACATATAAGGAGTACTGTACCGGCCAGTTGATTGGCGCCATAAACTCCGTTCGCCGGCAATCCTACCTTGACTGGGAACTTATTATTGTCGGCGACCATACTCCAGCCGAGGCAGAAATCAAAAAATACCTGGAACGCTTAAACGACCCACGCATCAGATTTAAAAATTTGCGAGAGCGCTCCGGTATTGCCAGCCCCGGCACCATTCCCAAAATTTCCGGCCTTGAGTCAGCCAAAGGAGATCTCTTGTGTTTCTTGGACGCGGACAACATGTTTTTTCCGGGCCATCTCGAACAAGCAGTCAGGGCATTTAAAAAAAATCCGCGGATTGACTTGGTCTACGGCGATACTCTAGTACGCCTCCATCCCCGCGCCAGCCGACTCAAAGTGCCACATTATATCTGGCGCAAACCTGATTGGTCGCCGCGGCGAACCTGGCTGATGTTCTACTCTAATTTTTTGGATATGTCTGAGCCGGTCTTTACCAAACGCGCTTATCAGATCGCTGGCGGATTGGACGCGTCACATCAATCCAGTGACTGGATTCTCTGGCAAAAAATGATCAGCACCGGTTGTTATAACTTTTATCACTCTCCGCATTTGGGGCTGGTGTATCATACCACGAGCCTTAAACATCACTTGCAGTATTGGCTTTTGATGCTGGCGCAAAACCGCGGTTGGAAATATCAATCAAATGAGTTACAATTTATTCAAAAGGAGATGGGACGGAGATTGGAAAAAAAACATGCTTAAACTTTAAAATCGACAAAATAACCAAGAAACAAGTGTCCAAACAATAACCAACTTGCAAATAACCAATAACCAAATCGTTTGGTAATTGGGTTTTGATTATTGTAATTTGTTTGGATACTTGTATCTTGTATCTTGGTTATTGAAATTGTTAGAATTTAGTGAAAAATAAAGTTCAACCAACTAATTATGAATCTTTCAAAAAAACTCCTACTTATCATACTGCTTTTAACTTCCCTCATCTCTCCACTACGAACTATCGCCCAAACCGATTCACCCGAGACTTTAGACAATTATCTGCGCTACTTTTATAATCGCCACAGCCGCTTTTTAGACCAAACCTATTATCCCCTTTTAAAAACCTGGCACTTTGACACGCCTTACTATCTGCCGGAGACTCGCTGGCCGGCCACCATCATCCACCCGCGCTACCAGGCAAGCGCCGCGGC
>MHJY01000032.1 GCA_001818235.1 Candidatus Jacksonbacteria bacterium RIFOXYB2_FULL_44_15
CATCTACATTGATTTTATACTATATTGTCTCCTCGCAGCAAGCTGACGAGGTATCTTATTGAATGAAAAGACAATTCCTCCACTCGCCGCAACTGAAGTAGCAATTATCACTTGCCTTAATCTAATCCGCCATATACCATCACTGCGCCGATATTTATAAAGCAAGTTTCGAAATGAGGAGAGCATAATAGTGATAAAAATAACGGCATATATTATATTCCAAAACACGCTTATTTCCGGTTTAAACCACCTTTCGGGTTGCACTCGGCTTGCGATTAATACGTCAGGCGCGGCAGATATAATAAGAGTTAATACAGTGCCGGCTAACAGGCTTGCGAACTGCCAACGCGAAATTTGAAATGACTTGAATGGGAAATAATAGGTAAAAAACCAAAAGAAAAAAGCGATTAGCGGCGGAGCAAAATACAGCAAACGTGCGAATAGACTAAGCGCTACAGAATCATGTACAATTCTGACCTCCATCATGGCAAATGTCCATAACGCAGTCATCAACACCGATAGCGCATAATGAATGTTAACCAGATGCTTCTTATTACTTACCCAAATCCGCCAAGCCAAAATTAAGTTAACAATAGTAATAACTCCTAAAATATTCGCAATAACCAAGAGGCTGGCAAAAGGATTATTAATAGTGATTGTCATATATATTGCCGATCCGTCTGCAATTTAGCATAAAATAAGGAAAAATGGAATGTTTCGAGTTAATTTGCATCAGGCATAGCTTATTTGTTATACTTAACTCAATACTCTCAAAAAGCAAGCAAAATACTATGGAAAAATTAAATAAAGTAATCGCCGTTAAATTTTATGAAACAAGGTGGTTTTGGGGTGGAAGTATTATTATAGCTGTTATTTTGCCAATTATTGTACTAACTATAGCGTACAACTTTGCCACTGCATGGACAATTTTTTGGTTCACAATTTCCATGCTACCGCAATTATTACTACAACTATTTATTACTGACTATTCACACATAACTCTCATAATTTGTGCCATACTCTTTAACTTCGCAACCTTAGCCGTAATAACCAAGCTAATTCTAACTGCCCAAAAACGAATATATATAAGCACATCTATTATTACGATAGCTCTAATTCTTGTAGCATATTATTTCAGCTTCACATTACTAACAGGGGTAACGGACTAGCATTACAATCACAAACTAAACACCTCATACTCGATTTCCACACACTGCCTTGCAGGCAGTGTTAATTTTATTTTCTTAATTTCCGTGCTTTTGCCACTGGCAAGAATTTGCCCTTTAAAGCCATATTCTTTAAATAAATGCCCAGCCAAATCGACACCATCAGGATTTTCCAGACTAACGCCATTGCCTAAACCGTTAATAACAAAATGCAAAGGCAAACTAAATTCTTTTTGGCTGATATTCTTTAGACTAAGGTCAAAAGTTAATAATAATAATTGCTCGTCATAGGCGATGCTCTTTACCTGCGGTTTTAATTCACCGGTGGCTTGGTAATCAAACTCGTCCAAAGCCACCCCTAAACTGTACATCGAGAAATGATTCACCACAGCCTGCACAATATTATTAACCTTATCTACTATTGATTCGACCGCCTGCCATTTTTGCGTTGCCTCATCAAATCGGATAACTTCCAGTTCCTGTTCCGCGATATTAAAGTCAGCCAATTCTTCGTCAGTATAATTAAATGTCAGCGTCGCGGTTAAATCAATCGGCTCCGAATTAATATCGTAAAATCTCGGCAAAACTTTACTTTCATCATTAGACGATAAAAATTCATGGTGCGGTGAAACTAAAACTTGTCCGGAAGTTTTGGCCTTCATCGTTAAAGTAAAATTATCTAGCGTAATATTTTCCAGTTTATCCGCCTCTACTGTTTGGCTTTTAACTTTATCTATGCCTGCCCATTTAATTGGTTCCACTAGTTTATTATACTCTACAAATTTAGGGCCCGGTGGGCCATTAAAGCCAAACAAATCACCATATTCACTATATACTCCCCACTGTCCAGCATAATCTAGCCAATGCTGGTTATTTAAAATAAACTTAGCCCACGTTCTATCACTTGAAGATATACCAATAATTTTTTCAGTATCTCCAGATGTTTTATCAACAAAAAAAGCTAAAAAACGATGATCTCCAGCAATCGGATAATTAGCGTGTGACCCTAACGCTACATAAACGATCGGGCGAGCATCACTAGTTTTATTAATTTGGCTCCATTCGCGGCGTACAACATCATATTTTTTCAAATCAAACCCCGATTTACTTCCATCATTATGATGCGCCGAATACGAAACATACTCCGGCTGTCCGGTCAATTTGTCTAAAAAAACCATTATCAATTCCCAATCTCCCTCATGATTATTAATTGCGCGGGCGGTAGGCCCAACCCTCTCCAACCAATCATTAAACACATAAAAAAACCAGTACTGTAAAACAATATACTCCTTATCGTGCACCGCGTCGTAATCAGTCATTTTGTAAGCATAGTAAACCAATGGAAACTTGCCGTTAGCGCGCCGTGCCTGCCATTCCAACTCCGCTTTATCAGCATCCGGATTCTTGCCCGGCAAATCCTCGACAAACTGTAAATAATAGCCCGAATCTTGATAATACCCTAACTTATCCAAACTCACCTGCCCTTCCGACAAAATCGTTAAATCATCAACTTTACTGTGCAAACTCGCGGCCCCGGCAAAATCAGCCACGGTCGTCGGATAATACCGCTCGTCTGGATGCAAATACAAAACTGGTTCGTACTGCAAAATTAAAGGATCCATCTTTACCTCCACTGTCCCCACCGCCGAAGACAATGGCGCCTCGTCGCCCATTTCGCTAGCAAGTAGCACTCGCCAGTAAAAAAATTTACCGGCTGGAAGCGCCTGTTGCTCATTCAGTGTATATTCTGTTTCACGTCCAACCAACACTGCTGGGATCCATAGCCGCTGGAAATTTGCGTCTTCGGAAATTAATAAGCTAAACTCAAGAAACTCCGGTACTACATAAGGAGGCTCTTCTGCCCAACGAAAAACGACCTGCGAATTATCGCTAACAATATTTTCCGGCATCAACAAAATATTATCCGGCCAGTCGGGTATCCGCTGTGCCGCTCGCGCGCCTGTGCCAGCACTCAGCGACAGCGCCACTGCTAACAAAATAATTGCTATTCTCTTGAACATGTAAAATCAAATAATTAAACCAAAACTAATCAAGTTTATCTCGCACTTCTTCTCTCGCCTGCTTTAAGGCCTCGCCCCAATTAGCAATGTACGGCTCTGTTAAAAATTTTTCCAAGCAACATTCAATATCCCACAGAACTCTCTGTTCTGCCTGATCTTCAAACTTAAAACCGTCAAAACTCTTTAATTGATTAAATCTAGACAGGAAATCTGATAATATCAAAGCCTCAGATTGATTAAAAATCATTTCGACTTTAATTATTTTTTTGTTTATTATTGTTGGGTTTGATTCCATATTAAGTGATTTGCCATGGTTGATTATAATCTACTCTACTCCGGTTTTACGGTTAAACCGTCTAGAAATGCTGATAGCCATTTGTTTTTAGCACTTTTATCCATATGTTGTTTACGATAGTTATCCCAGTGCCGCCAATATTTAATAAACTCTTTATAATCTTCCGCCCATCTTGGGTATTGTTTTTTAAACTCGTCCCAAAATTCTTGTGTGCAACCAAGTAACGCATGATTCTCATGTGAAATTAAAAAGCCCCAAGTACCATCTACGGAAAATATACTTGCTTCTAAATTGACTGGTATCTTCTCATATTCGACATAAGTTGAGTTTAAACATTCCCAATACCAATTGTCGACAAATGAACCAGTAGGGTATTTCGCCTCAATTTGCGCAACGTAAAATTCATTCTGCCCATATAATATTGTGTTAGTTTTCGCCAAAGCAGTAAATTGTTCCTCGTTAAGGTGATATCCGCGTGTTGGAAATATAACCACCCTCATAGGTAAACTATCCTGAGCCGCATTAGAGAATGGATCATTAGATTTAAATACTTTTGAATAAATGCTTTGAAGATTTGATATGTTTGTAATTTGTTTAATCATAAAAATTATTTAGGAACAAACTTAATTTTATCAACTCCTTGTTCAATCCCATAAACATCCACAGTAGCTGGCCCGCTTTTAGATGTTTGCCGATATGTAACATTCCCCTGTCCAGTTTTGCTTGGAACAACTAACGCACCGCTAGAATCAACTTTATATGGATTCTCCCCCCGCAAATAATCAAACAGAGCCATTGCATCATCTGACGTTCCCACAACTTCCCGAATTCCTGGATTGCTCCCTGCTCGCCCTAAACCTGCCAACCCATGCTCATCCACCTGTTTTAGTAACTTTGCAATTCTGTATTGATTTAACAGCTGTATCAATCTTTGCCCGGCGTCAATCTTACTTAAGCTTCTCAACATCTGGCTACTTACCGAAGGCAACGCCACACTTAAACGAGTGAGGGCTTTGTCCCAACTGCTTAATTCTTCGCCCGTTAAAAAATTACGGCCGGTAAATGATTCGATTATATCAATCGCATCGCCGCTGCCAGGTGCTGACCGTGCTAGAGTTTCTAATGTCAACCCGGAATTTTCTAACATCGCCGGAAACATGGGCAATGCGTTTTGTATTGCAGGCGCATTCATGGCCAAAATCGCAATGCCCCCTAATAACGCTAAGAACAACACCTCACTCTCACCTGTCGGATCTACGTACTTCAGCGGATTGTTGCTAACGTACGAGTATGGATTTAATATCTGCGGGTTCAACATCGCCTGCTGAAACTCCGGACTCTTGGTATCAAGGAGCATCGGGTCTGGTTGGGTAAAGCGGCCGAGCGTTGGATTGTAGTACCGTGCGCCATAATACAGCAATCCTGACTCTGCGTCTTTTTCTTGATCAGTGAAAGTAAACCGCGTTTCAAAACCAGGAACCGCAACTGCCGCGGCCCCGATGTTTGGCGCGTAAGAAGGAATTGATGGGACTGGTGATGAAAACTCCGGCGGCAAATTGACGCCCGGAAACCGATTACTCCCTGCTCCCATCATATCAATACCGTTGCCAAGCGGCAATCCGTCCGGGCCAATCAAACTAAAGTCACGGCAACCACTATTTAGATAAGCCATGATGTCTTCGGTTTTTGTCGAAGTTGTAAAAGCCAAAAACTTTTCCCGACATTCAGTTAACCGCACATCCGCCCCTAACTGCGCATCAGGAATTGACGGAATTACCGGCAACCCCGGCACCTCGGAAGCCAAAAGCCCAATCGGCCGAAAAATCTGCCCAGCCGCCAAAATCATCAGCAAAAAATGACTCAGGTTTTTAAAAAATTTGTTAAACATATTTATATAGAGACCATCTGGAAACCGGCAAAAAACATAATTTTGTCATCCCGAGCTTGTCGAGGGATCTCTTATTTAATAAACTATTATTGCGGAAAGGGATTCCTCGCTGACGCTCGGAATGACAGTTTTTAGGTGTCTAGATCAAATAATCCGGGTAAAAACAGCCCAGCATTTCCGCCAGCGAATAAATCGTCACCCACGGATCCTCGTCGCCCTCCCGCGGCGCCTCACTCGCGTACTTGCCAACGCGTAACCAAAAAGTTTTTAGTTCCAATTGATTGCCCAGTTTAATATCGATCCAAGCGCGATCGCTGATTAAATATCGTTTTTCCGGATCGATATAATGGTAACGATTTATAATCCCATACAAATCTTTAAGATTTTTTTCCCGCCTCACCACCACTTCGGCAAAATATTTTTCCCAACCTAAACGCGCCAAGCTCTCGCTGACTGTTGCATCGTCAGCTGGGTTGGCGGTGTAAAGAATGTTGATGTACCCGCTCTCGGTTGCCTCTTTTAATAAGCTGCCGGCCGGTGAGATTGCCGTTTTTAAAACCGGATCATACAGGGTTCCAAAAAAATTCCAGATGATTAATTTGTCTCGCATAGGTCTTTTCGCCACTTTTTCCACAGAAAATAGCGACGGCGCTTAAAAAAATTATTGGGTAAATTTCCTCTAAAAATAGTGCAGAAATTGATTATGATTGATTTTAATGACGGCGCAAAATACGGACGGCTTGTTTTTTCTTATGAAATTTTATCACAAAAAACTTGAATAAACAAACAAAAAAAATCGCCCTAATCAAAGAACGATTTTACGTCACGCCCCCTCCCCCCTCACTTCCCCTTCTCCCGATACCGCTCATCGCTTTCCATCGAACTTTCCAAAATCACCCGAATCAAATTAGCCTTGGTTTTTTTGGCGCGTTTGCTTTTCCAGTGCAGATAGCGGTTTAGGCCGCGGTTTAGACGCAGGGTGTATTTGATGTTGCAAATATCATCAGCCAGAAATTTCTTCTCCAAAAAATTGCGGATAATCAAATCCAAGCGCTTGTGCGTAAAAAAAGAAATCATCAAAACTTTTTTAATGTCTCGGCTCTCGTTAATTTTTAAAATCTCCTCGGGAATCTTTAATCCCTTGGGCAGTAGATACAAAACCGGCTTGCGCCGCGCGATGCCGAGCGCGATTACGTAAGCCAAATCCCGGCTCTCCCCCACCCCAAGCGCCACCAAAGCGTCGATGGAATTTGCCCAGTCAAACACCGGCGCCAAACCCTCGAGGTTGGAATAAATCCGGCCGCCAACTTTTTGCAGACTGGAAATAATCGCCAGGTTGTTTTTGTAGCTTAAACTCGGATTGGTGGTAAAAAAATAAACGTTCATAAAGTCTCGCCTAACATTTTTTTGATCTCGCCAAAATCCTGCGTCTGCCCCAGCACCCACATAAATTTTACCGCAAGCTCTTCTGTGCTCCCGGCTGGTTGAAGTAAAATCCAATCTTGCTCCAACTCGGTTTTTAATTTTTGATTTCCTGCCAGCGGCAGAATCAAAGCTGACCCGGTAAAAATCACCGGCAATCGCGGACGGCGCGCGCGCAAGTGTTTGATTAACTCAGCCGGATAATCCACGCCCGGGGGAAGCGAAAAAATCGCCCCGCGAGCGTTAG
>MHJY01000033.1:0-6362 GCA_001818235.1 Candidatus Jacksonbacteria bacterium RIFOXYB2_FULL_44_15
ATCAATATACTTAACCGGAGTATCTTGATACATATTCATTTCTTCGAGGATTACCAGCTTCTCGCGGTTAAGTTCTTCTTCGCGAAACTGGGAATTCAAAAAAATATCGCTGATGATATCTAAAATCTTAACGCGGTGGCTGGCATCGGCTTTGGCGTAATAACCGGTCCATTCTTTTGATGTAAAAGCATTATATTCGCCGCCGATTGTATCCAATTCCTCGGCAATCTTGAGTGTCGTCGGCCGTTGTTTGGTTCCTTTAAACATCATGTGTTCCAAAACATGGGAAATGCCGTTTAATTCTTTAGTTTCGTAGGCTGATCCGGTTTTGACCACGATTAAAACCGTCACCGTTTTGGCGCCTTTCAACGGAATGCCGAGAAGGCGCAAGCCGGAGGGGAATTGAGTTTTTGTAAATGTCATAAAGTGATGAATTTAAAATTTCTAATTACTAATTTAGACATAATAACCAAGTGTCCAAATAATAACCAATCTGCAAATAACCAATAGCCAAATTATTTGGTTATTTAGTGATTGATTATTGTAATTTGTTTGCCTGCCCGCTTCGCGTTGCGAAGCAAGGCGGGCGGGGATACTTGTATCTTGGTAATTGGTTATTCTCTACCCATACTTCTCTTCCAACCACTCTCCCAACTCAGCAATTTTGACTCGCTCCTGATTCATCGTGTCTCGATCGCGAACCGTTACCGCTTGATCGTCCAAAGTTTCAAAATCAATCGTTACGCAATAAGGCGTGCCGATCTCGTCTTGCCGGCGATAACGGCGGCCAATCGAACCAGCCTCGTCGTAAGCAATTACAAAATTAGCCATGAACTTGAATTGATTGCGCAATCCAGCCAAAACTTCGCGCCCTGCCTTAATCAACGGCTCTTTTTTTATCAAAGGGAAAATAGCCACTTTAACCGGGGCGATTTTACGATCAAAACGCAAAACCACTTCTTCTTCCTGGCGGCTAGCCTCGCCACGTCCACCGGTAACCACCTCAAACGCGTCGCAAATCACCGCTAGAACACTGCGCTCCACGCCGAAAGTTGGCTCAATCACGTGCGGAATAAACGACTCGCCGGAAACCGGATTTTGATAATGCAAATTCTGGCCGGAAAACTGCTCGTGGTTTCGCAAATCAAAATCAGTCCGGTAAGCCAAACCGTATAATTCTTTGGTGCCGAAAGGAAAGTTATACTCAAAATCAATCGTTCGTTTTGAATAATGCGACAGCTCCTGCGCCTGATGCTCGCGCACCGACCAATTACTCCGCTGAATCCCCAGAAGATCGAGCCAGCTCGACATCGCCTCTTCCCACATTTTAAAATATTTTTCCCAATCCGCTGGCTGGATAAAATACTCAATCTCCATTTGTTCAAATTCCAACACGCGAAAAATAAAATTACCCGGCGTAATTTCGTTGCGAAAAGCTTTGCCTTGTTGCGCCAGGCCAAACGGCAGAGACACGCGCGTGGAATCTAAAATATTTTTAAAATTGACGAACATCGACTGGGCAGTTTCCGGACGCAAATAAACAGTGCTGGTTGCGTCTTCCACGGTACCGATAAAGGTTTTGAACATTAAATTGAACTGCCGCGGCGCCGTTAATTTGTCGGCCTTGCACGATGGACATTTAAGCGCTTTATTTTGAACGATTTTCTCGAGTTCGGCCAAGGATTTCCCCTCGACTTTCTCGTTTAACTGCTCTTCTATTAAATGATCGGCACGAAAGCGCGACTTACAAGCTTTGCAATCAATTAAAGCGTCGTTGAACCCAGCCAAGTGCCCGGACGCCTCCCAGACTCGCGGATTCATCAAAATGCCGCCGTCAAGCCCCAGAATGTCGTCACGGCCAACCACAAAATATTGCCACCACAAATCCCGAATATTGCGCTTGAGTTGCGCGCCAAGCGGACCAAAATCCCAGCTGTTCGCCAGCCCGCCGTAAATCTCACTTCCCGGAAAAACAAAACCGCGCCGCTTACTCCAGGCCACTATTTTTTGCATTTGATTGGTTTCGTTTTTTGGCATACTTTAAAAAATAATTGTCGAATTATTTTACTGAATAATTATTTTTTGCGAAGCCGAGCTTAGGGTGAGGCATCAGCCGAACCCCGACCGAAGGGAGTTTGAGGCAAGCAAAAAATATTTATTCAGTAAAATGCAATAAGTAAAATTTATTCCCGTTCACTCTACCCCAAAACTATTTAAATGTAAATTCGCGCTCGTTGCCGGTAACCTTTAACGGCACAGCCAAATCAGGGGAAGTGGCCGAGAGCGACGGTTTAACAATAATTTTAAAATCGCTATCCTCGATGTCGTACGGCACCTCAATGCTTTCCAAACTAAATTCGATTTTCCACTCGCCAGCCGGTTCCATGGCCGGTAAATTTTTAAACACTATTTTATGCATGTTACTTTCAACTGAATCACCCTTTTCGACTTCAAATGGATAATCGCCCAGCGCCTTAAACGTATCCCACAATAGCAAATCAGCGTTATCGGTAACATCAATCGCCAACGTCCCCTGCTCCAGCGCGAGCGTACTCAAATTGCTGACCAATACCGCGAGTTGAAATGGTTCGCCGAATTTAAACTCGCTCAGGCCGCCAGCCGGCTCAAGGGTAATGTTAACGTCCGGTGAAATTACTCCGGCAATATGCACGACCTGGTTTTGCAACACAAATACGCCATTTTGCATCAAACCGACTTCGGCCTTAAATTCTTTAAGCGCGGACGGCTTGGAAACCAAACGGCCGGACAGAGCCATTTCTTTCTCCTCGGCCGGCGCCAAACTACCAACATTCCAAACTTTTTCTGATAAACCAGGGCCGCTGGATTTAATTTGCAAATCCGACGGGTAATCAAGCCGCACGCTGACTCCTTCTAATTTTAAAACAGAAGCATTTTTTACTTTAACTTTAAACGTAAGATCTTGCTCTGCCAACAAATTATCCGGTGCCTCAAGGCTGATATCTAAAACTGATTTGTTGATGACAAATTTTGTCTGCGCCTGACTTTTAAAAGTTGAATGGAAATTAATCGGTTTGTAAACCACCGCCGCTTCGACAATTTTTTCCTCGCCGCTTTTGCCTAAAATCTGACCTTCAATTTCCAATTTATAGCTGGCCTGCGCCTCCAACGACTGCAAGCGCCAGGAATTCTGATCGGAATTGTACGGCGCGTCTGGCTGGCTTTTTAAATACACAAAATTATCAGGGTACAGGACGTTTAAATCCAAATCAATCAAACGAGCCGCGCTTGTATTGCTTAAGGTGATTATAATTTTTACCTGTTCCCCGGAATTAACGGTTGTCGGCCATTGAATTTCCATTTTCAGCGGATCAGCAACCACTTCCCCGGTTGGCGGAACAGCCCGTCCGGTCAAAAGCCAATATATACTGCCCAACCCCAAAATAACCGTCAACAAAAAAATGATTAAAATAATAAACACCACCCGCCAGCTGGAGCGTGGCTTGAATACCGTATTTTTATTTACGTCTTTGTCCTGATACCACTGCCCGATCATTTGTTCGACTTCTTGACATCTCTGCTCTTGCGGCGTATCCGGGCCAGGCAAACGTCTTTTGTTGAATATTTTATTTTTTTTGGCCACACACAATATTTAAGCAATTTTTTGATTTGACTCTGGCAGGATCCACTCTTGCCAACTGTTAATCCGCCGCTCGTCCAGCGCCCGAGCCAGATATCCGGCAATCAGCTCTTGAGCCTCCCTCGAAACTATTATATCATCTTCGACCAAATCCGCAACGAGCAAATCCCTTAAAATAACTTCGTGCCGCATTTCCGGCGCGTGACCCAAATGAATCAGCATCCACAGTAAATAATAATAAATCAAACTTTTGATGTCTGTCCGCGACTCTGTTTGAATAAACCTGTTTAACAGGTTAACCAATAAATCAAAAAGGTTTAACTCACGATCCGAAGGAAACGTTAAAACATCCAGGCTTTCCAGCGCCACCTGCACAGCCAGCCATTTCTCCGGATTTTCCCGCACCCGGCAAAAAGATTGATGGGTTCGCGCTTGCGCCAATACTTCGAGCCCGCGTCCCTGCGCAATCATCAAATAAGACAAACAACCGGGCTCCAAATGCCCGGCCAATTTGCTTTTGATTTTATTGCTCCCGCGTGCCAACAGCGGTAATTTTCCGAAATCCTGCGTATAAACCGTATAGATGCGGTCAAAATCGCGAAACTGCTGGTATTTAACGACAACGCCGTAGGTGTTAAAAGTCATACCTTAAGGAAAGGCAGTGCTTGCCGTAAAGTTTGCCGATGACCGGCAACAAAAAAATATTCCTGATCAGGATTATTCAGATTAAAACTCAGCGGCTCCCCCTGCCAGTCTGTAAAAGACCCGCCGGCTACGGATAAAATTATGGCCATGCCGGCTATGTCCCAAATATATGCCCGATAAATTGCCAAATTAAGGCGATTCTCCACTAAAGCGCATAAATCATAAACCGCAGAACCGGTTTGTCGGATACCGCGAATTTGCGGTAAAAGTTTGTCGTAAATTTTAAACAAACGCGCGCGCGCCAAAGGATGCGGGCTCATATAAGTCCCGAGCAAACATTCGGATAAACGCCTTTCTTCGACGCTTAATTGTTCTGTCCCCTCAGAAGTTTCTTTATACGAGCCTCCACCGCGCTCTCCAAAATAAATCGCCGACTCCATGGGCAGCCCGACTGTGCCGCAGAGTAATTTCTGATCCTCGAATACTCCGATCGAAGTGGCAAACAGCGGAAACCGGGAGGCAAAATTATTCGTGCCGTCTAAAGGGTCGATCACAAAAGTGTAACGCGCTGGCGCGAACAATCCTTCTTCCCCGATAAAACCGACGTCAGAGTCTTTGTACCCCAGTTCCCGCATCCCGGTTGACAACCGCTCCACAATCATTTTCTGCGCCGCCACGTCAGCCTCGGTTACCAAATCGTGAGCGCCGGTCTTGTGTTTAACCGACAGTTCTTGCCGGAAATATCGCCGCAAAAGCTCGTTGGTTTCGGAAATAGTTTTTTTTAATAATTCAATCATAATAAGTTACCCCTTTAATATTTCGGCTATGCCGACCGACTCTCGAGCTTGGTCAAAACCAGCTCCCACCACCAATTTTTCGCTTCCGCCGGATCGCTAGCATCGTATTTAAAATTCAGCTCGTCAATTTGAAATCCAAAGTCTCCAAAAATATCTAAAATTTGATTTCTATTCTTAAATAATTTATCATTCCTATCCAAAGCTTCCCAAAATTCTAATAACTTTAAACGCTCCTGCCTAGCGTCAATCACTGATTCAACGTCAACTTGCGACGTTTGGCTCAAATCAATTTTAATTTGCCTGATTTCCTTATCCAATTCTTCTCGAGAAGGCATCAACATATCTTTATGATGCAAATTAATAATTGCCCGGCCGCCTTCTTTTAAAACGCGTTTCATTTCTCTAATGGCTTCGTAACCGATAAAATCTAAAGCCAGATTACTAACAGCAATGCCAAATGTATTATCTTTAAAAGGCATCTCATTCGCGTCTGCTTGTAAATGATGGCTCTGGGAAACCGCGTTCGACGGCTCCCCCGAGCCATTCTTTAAACGCTCCAGATACAGCGTCGATTTAGGAATTTCGGCCAGATCAAAAGTGGTAAATTGTAAACAATCTCTAATTGACTGGTTACCGTTTTCAGTGGCAATTTTTCGGTCCCCGAATTGTCGAATAAATTCAAGTTCAAATTTCTGGGTACCGGCGGCAATATCCAAACATTTAAAATTCGGTAGCGCGCCCCTTCTTAACACGTCATAAAAACTGCAAGCTAAAGACCACCGGGTGTCATCTGGGCTATCATCGGTTTCTTTTTTATAGTATTCTGTATAAAATTGTTTTTGAGGATTAATTTGCTCGCCGAATCTTTCAGACATAAAAAATTAAATGTTAATACTGATTGTTTTCCGCCGACCGCTATGTCCGGTAAGGATTTGAACGGCGTCACGAGAAACGCCTAATTCCTCTGCCAAAAAGCGGATCAACTCTTGATTTGCCTTTCCTTTTTCCGGCGCGGCTTTTATTTTGACCTTGATAAAATCCGACCCTCGCTCAACGATTTCGTTTTTTTTGGCACGGGTGATTACTTTTACTCTGCAGATTGGCATAGAAATACAGGCATGTCCAAGAAGTGTCATTCCGAGCGTTAGCGAGGAATCCCTTTCTGAAATAGTGGTTTAAATAAGG
Source organism: Candidatus Jacksonbacteria bacterium RIFOXYB2_FULL_44_15 (assembly GCA_001818235.1). Lineage (GTDB taxonomy): Bacteria > Patescibacteriota > Patescibacteriia > UBA9629 > UBA9629 > UBA9629. The sequence goes on from MHJY01000033.1 coordinate 6,247, forward strand.
GATCCCTCGACAAGCTCGGGATGACAAAACAATGTTTTTTCGGTTTTTAGACGCGTGGCAAATAAAACACTCAAAATCAAACCCCTTAATCCGATTGTCGCATCCTTTGATACCTA
>MHJY01000033.1:6375-7297 GCA_001818235.1 Candidatus Jacksonbacteria bacterium RIFOXYB2_FULL_44_15
TAATCGCCTCGGCCAAACCTGGTTTAAAGCGTCCGGTCGGATCAAATTTTTTGACGTCCACCCACTCATAAGAAACATGTTCCTCAGATAAAACAATTTCCCCGCCCAGATACTGCGCCTCATAGCAGACAAAAAACACGCGGCGATAATGCCAGTCATTTATGCGCGGATCCCACAAAACAACCCGTCCGGCTACGACCGGCTGGTAATTAATTTTTAGTTTGATGTCTGATCCCAGCTCCTCGGTAATTTCTCGCGCCACTGATTCTTCCAGACTTATTGTAAATTCGTTGACGTTTAGTCGTCCGCCAGGCAGATCAAAATGTGTCGGGTGATGGCAATCTTTTAAAATCAGGAGTTCGCGCGAATCTTTGATGATTAAAACTTTTTGGCTGACTTGAAACAAATCCGGCTCATGATCTTTGATTGCGGCCTCGCCGTGCTCGGCTAAATAATTTTTAAAATAGCTCAAAAATTCATCAAACGCGACAAAAATCTTGCCCCTTCTTAGCGCCATATATAGCGTATGGCTTTTGAGCTGAGCCGGATCGCCGGACACGATTAAAAAAATCGGCTTGCCGTATTCGTAAGCTTCTTGCATTTCCCGAATAGTGCCGGATAAATTATCAGTCCCTCGGCAATAAACGATTAAAAAATCAGCTGAATCCACCCATTTTTTGTCATTAACCCAAACTCGGTGCATCAGCTCGGTAAATTTAGGCCAATCATGGCTGGCTTTAGCTTGGCTGAGCGCGCTTGACTCGGTATCAATAATCCGCGTCTGATGTCCTGGCTCCCCGCCTAAAGTCGGATCAATTGGAATTATGCCCAATTTTAAAAGTCCCGGCGTCAGCTCCTCCCGCCAGCCTCGTCCATGATCATGTTCATATTCCATTGGTCCGGCTAAATATGCTTTGAGCAT
>MHJY01000034.1 GCA_001818235.1 Candidatus Jacksonbacteria bacterium RIFOXYB2_FULL_44_15
TCTGGAAGCAGGTGGCGCGACTTTTTGCGCGACCCCTGATTTGATGGCCGAGGTAATCAGAAAAGTCAAACAGATTACCAAACTGCCGCTTATTGCCAAGCTTTCGCCGAATGTTACGGATATTGTGAATGTAGCTCAAACAGCCGTTAGCGCCGGTGCTGATGGCTTAACGTTGATCAACACCTTACTTGGCATGGCGATTGATGTTAAAACTCGCCGGCCGCGATTAAAGAACAATGTCGGCGGCTTGTCTGGCCCGGCGATACATCCGGTGGCTGTTGCCTGCGTTTGGAAAGTCAGAAAAGCATTGCCAGATGTCCCGATTATCGGCATCGGCGGAGTGCACGATGTTGAAACAGCTATAGAGATGATCTTAGCTGGCGCGAATTTGGTGGGCATTGGCACGGCCAACTTTATCAATCCTAATGTGTGCATCGAAATAATTGATGGTTTAGAAAAATATTGCGCCGAAAACGGCGTCAAAAATATCTCGGAGCTAGTCGGAAAAGTACAGGAGTGGTGAGAGGAGCCCACGCGAAAGCGTGTTATAATTTCTACAAGCTTTCGTTTGGTCTCCTTTAAAAAAACGAACCCCCATTTTGACTAATGAATGTATGTTAGTCGATTTGGGGATTCTTTTGTTGATAGTTTGATTTTTCAAGTAAATGTTTTTACGGTCAAATGAGGCCGCAGATTTCATTTTGGTAATCGATGTAGACACTTTGGACTGCCTTAGTCACTGGGCCAATTTGACCTCTATTAATATCCGTATCGTCAATTTTGGTAACCGGTACTATCCCAGTTGATGAAGCTTTAAAAACTTCCCGCGCCGTTTTAATCTGACTCCGAGTAATAAGCATTTCTCTAAATTCAAATTGCGATAATTTTTTTTCCACAACTTCAAATATTACTTGGCGAGTAATACTTGCCAGGATTCCCTGTAGTGGTGGTGTACACACTAATATCTTATCAGTACCAGCTTGTAAATGAACACTCCAGACCGCGGCTGTACTACATTCCAATACATATTGTCTAGTAGGTTCGATTTGGGGTGAAACAAACATGACGTCGTCTATTGTCGGATATATTTTCCGCATCTGATGGAAGCCTATGCTTGCTCCAGTGTAATTTAAGAGCTTCACACCTGGGTCTTGCCTTTGGAACGGGTAAGTGGCCACGGTAATCGCCTCTTTAGGAGGCTGCAAGTGGCTGACTGCAATATGAAGTAATCCCGGACCGGCTGGTGAGATGTGATTATCGGCTTCTGGTCCGCCGGTAATAATAACTTTTACCAAAAGGCGTTCGTTATTTCGGCTGTCAACGTCCAATAATTTTACAAAATTACGATTGACAACCGACATTATTTTTCCAGTAAGCTCATTTTCATCATAGGCAATTGGTAATCCAATGGCCCTCGTCGAAGTAAGAAGTCTGTCGACGTGGTCCTTGAGGCGAAAAACTTTTCCGTTTAAGGCAACGCATACAGTAAAGACGCCATAGCCTCGTGAAAATGCGATATCGTCCGCAGGGATGAATACTTTTGAACCGAGATAATAGACTCCATTACGGTCAATTTCGCCGGATGAAGTATATTCAGAATAAGAATATAACATGCTAATACCTCCTTTAGGTATATAAGTTTATTTTCCTGCTATTATTAGCAGGTTTGACAAAGAAATATGAAGTTATAATCGTTAATTTACTATAAATATAACTTATTGTCAATCTTGTTACGGCTACAAAAAAATGACCTAGCAAAATGGTCATTTTTTAATCTACACTCAGTTTATTTTAACTGCTGGCGCACTTGCTCCATCATTTCGTAATATTTAAAAATCCGCTGATACAAAGCATCAATGGTCTGCTCGTCATAGGTGTGAACGCTTAAATTGCGATCATCTGCCATTTGTAAGGCAGTTTCGGTTTCAGTTGGAGTCAAAATTTTATAAATTTGCAGTTGCCTGATCGCGGCTTTAGGTGATTTCACGTCGTCGCCTTCAGAAAGAGAGTATAACCGCAGACATTTCCAAAATAACTCAAAACAGTATTCAAATCGCTGAATTGTAGCGTCACGAATAACTTTACTTTTTTCCATTTGCAAGACTTCTTTTAAAGTCGCAAGCGCGCTGTCCAATTGTTTTATCTTGCTCTCTAGTTTTTTATCCATAACATTTTACTGTTTAAAACTTCTTTTTTAAAATCTGGAGACACTTGGTTAAAATCGATAATATCAATTTGATACGGAAAAGTCGATTCTTCAAAATATTCCCTAAGCTCGCTAATTTGGCGGGCTGATAACTGGCCTTCTATTCCAAGATCAATATCACGAAAATTATCGCGTTCCAGGCTAGAACCGTAAATAAAAATTTTTACCGGCTCTTTTCCGATTTTTTGTTCTATTAAAGACTTTAATTTTGTTAAGTATTGTTCTTCAATCATACTCCCATCCCCTCTTTAGATCACGCATCTTTGTTCAGCGCGTCTTTAAGCATTTTTTCAATCGTCTGCGGATCAACCCGGCCTTTGGTTTCGCGCATCACCGCGCCCAACAGAAATTTTAGGGCATTGGCTTTGCCTTTGTTAAAATCAGCCACCGCATCTGGGCTGGATTTAATGACTTTATCAATAATTTCTGTCAACTCATCGCTTTTACCGACCTGCCCCAAATTTTCCTCGGCCATAACATCGCAGGGATCTTTGCCTGTTTCCGCCATTACCGACAAAATCTGCTGGCCAGCCTTGGAAGTGATTTTATTTTCGGCGATCAAAGTTACAAATTCGGCAAAATTTTCCGGAGTTATTTTTAGGTCGCTCCAATTATTATTGACTCGCGGCGCCAATTCGTTAATCAGCCAGTTAGCAGTTAATTTGGCCAGACGGGCGTCAAACTCCTCTTCTTTTTGTGCGACAGATTCCACCCACTCCAATACCTCAGACATCACCTGCTCCACGTAGTTAGCCAGTTCGTAATCGCGCGTTAAAATCGCGGCGTCAGCAAAAGAAAATTTATATTGATTATGGAACCGAGTGCGTTTGGCCGCCGGTAATTCGGGCAGAGATGACCGCATAGCATCAAGATCAAAAAATGACTTGGCTTTTACTGTTTCATTCGCATTTTTTATTTTTATCGGCGGTATGTCCGGCTCTGGAAAATAGCGATAATCATGCGCTTCTTCTTTTTGCCGCTGTTCGATGGTAATTCCCTTAGCCTCATCCCAGCCGCGGGTCTCGTGCACTTTCGGAATATGGCCTTGCTCCCAAAGCAATTTTTGCCGTTTGATTTCGTAAGCCAAAGCCCGTTCAACGGCTTTAAATGAATTTAGATTCTTGATTTCGGTTTTAGGATTAAGAGCATTCGTCCCAACCTTCCGCAACGAGATGTTGGCGTCACAGCGCAGATGTCCCTTTTCCATGTCTGCCTCAGAAATGTCTAAAACGCGCATAATCGAGCGTAACTCGCGAAGAAAATTAGCCGCAACTCGCGGTTCGCGAATATCCGGTTCGGTGACGATTTCCATCAATGGCGTGCCGGCGCGATTATAATCCACGATGCTGTAATTTTTACCCGTTGGGTGCAATAGTTTGGCGGCGTCTTCTTCCAGATGCAAGCGGTTGATGTGAATTTGCACTCCATCAATATCCAAGTAGCCATATTTGCCAAAAGGCTGGTCATACTGGGAAATCTGATAGGCTTTAGGCAAATCAGGATAAAAATAATGCTTGCGATCAAACTTAGATTCAGCGGAGATTTCGCAGTTTAACGCCAAAGCCGTTTTAATCGACCATTCAATCGCTGTTTTGTTGGGGACAGGCAGGGTGCCGGGATGTCCGAGGCAAATTTCGCAAATACAAGAATTAATCGGTTGCAACTCGCCGCTGTTGTCGCAGGTACAAAACATTTTGGATTTGGTTTTTAATTGAACGTGAATTTCCAGTCCAATAATCGGTTCTAAATTCATAATGTATCTGTCAGTTTTGCAATGCCGGCGCATCACTCACAGTCGTAAGTTTTTTGGCGGAAACAATATTTTTTAGCCGAACATACAAGATCGTCATAATCAAAACTAAGAGCGGCAAGCTTAAGGTGGCAAAAATATCCATCACTAATTTTTCCCACCATAAAGAAAAATATTCACTGCCGAGTAATTTTAGGTTGCCTGTCGCAGCGGCAATAATAAAATCCGCCAGTGATGCAAAAATTACAAACACCGCGCCCCAGAACAATACTAAAATAGCAAAATTAAGCGTCGTAGCCAGAGGCTCTTTAAAGAATAGTGTCGCGCTGCGTTGCATGGCTTTTAGGCCGCGCAGTTTTTCCACCACAATAGCATAACCGGAAAATAAAAACAGCATCACAAAAAAACCGATCCACAGAGTATTGCCGACGGCGGCTATATTATTTAAAGCCGGATTAGTAACATGGATGACGACGGTGAGTAAAAACGGGATACTCAGGATAATTATCGAAATAATAATTTTTACAAAAATAAAAGGAAGAAATAATCCCCAGGCCTGGGTAAACCGTTCTTTCAAGCGCGCCGATAATCGAGCGGTCGGGTTTTCTACCAACTCCGAGCTGGCTTGAATCAGCATAATTTCTACCAGCACGCCTATTATGCTTAATATGACCGCAAAAAAAATGATATAAATCAGTTCCAGTTTACCCAAATAGCTGTAATGCATTACAAGGCGCAACAACAAAAGCGGCACCAGTAGCGGACTAATCAGAGCCGCCCACAGGCCCAAATGTTTAAAATAAAAACGGCTAGAATTTTGCAGTAAGGTTTTCATATAAATGGGGCAGTTAAGCGCCAAAGTTGCTTGGCCACTTCTTCGCGGGATAAAATTGTGTTACCCCGATGGCAACGCAACAGGCGCCAAGTTTTATGCTGGCGGCATAATTTTAATGCTTGATTAGCCGCCGCATTCAAATGCATAATATCCGCCTCATGAATATCCTTGGGGCGGCCTCTTTTGGTAATTAAAGTATAAGCCATCCTTGCCGGCAAGTAAAGACAGACAACCAAATCTGGCTTAGGCAAGCCTAAAATTTCGTACTCAAGATTTTCTATCCAATTTTGAAAGTCAGCTCGTTTACTGGCTGGAACTTTAATGGCTTGATGAATCAAATTGGCCGTCGTATAGCGCGCCAGGACCACCACTTTTTTTTGCTTGAGCCATTTTTGAATTTTATTTTTTGTTTGCCAGCGGTCTAAGGCATAGAGCATTGTTGCTAGGTGCGGATCAACTTGATCAATATTACCAAATTCACCGGCCAAATACTGCCTTACCATTTGACCAAAAAAATTTTGATAATGCGGGAAATCCAAAGTTTCCACGGCGTAGCCAGCTTTTTTTAAATTTTTAATGAGATATTCTGTTTGAGTTGTTTTGCCGGTGCCGTCGATGCCGTCGATGACGATGAGCATAAGCGAAAATTACAAATTCAAAATTCCAAATAACAAATAAATTTCAAATCTCAAAATTCAAAATATCAAATTAGCCAGTACTCCCAAATCCTCCACGCGACTTCTTTTTTGTCTGCGCGGTTTCTTTAAAATCAACTTTAGCGATTTTAACCAGAACTGCTTGGCCTAAGCGCTCGCCGCGCGCAACTTTAGCGTCACTATCAGTAAAGTTGTAAACTTGAAGTTTCATTTCATCTTCTGGCCCGCAGAAATCTTGATCAATAATGCCGATGCCGTTGCGCGACGCCAAGCCTTTTTTGAGCGGCGTCGAAGAACGTGTCGCAACCAGCAACATGTAACCGGTTGGCACTTTGACGATCAAATTAGTGGGAATCAAAACGATTGTCTGAGGCTTGACAGTCAAATCAATCCGCGAATACAAGTCAAAAGCCACGGATCCGGTGGTCTGATAAGCCGGCAAAGGCAAGGTTTTATCAATGCGAGTAATTTTGAGAGTCATACCGCAATATCAAATTTAATCGGCGGCAGGTGAGAATAATTTAACAATTTAAAATCAGCAAACTTTAATTGCCAAAATGGTTTTTTGTTTATTTTAAGGCTCGGTTTGGTGAGCGGCGTTCTTTTTACTTGCTCCTTGGCGCCAGCGAGATGATTAACATAGATGTGGCAGTCATTAATATAGTGACTAAATTCGCCCAGCTTTAAGCCGCATTCACCGGCCAGCATTTGCGTCAAAATTGCATATGAAGCCAAATTAAAAGGGATGCCCAACATTAAATCGCCGGAGCGTTGCGTTAAATGGCAACACAGCCGTTTATCGGCAGTCACATAAAACATAAAAACAGTATGGCAGGCCGACGGCTGAACTGTTTTTTTGGGATCTCGGTCTGGCCGGTTAAAATCAGCCGGGTTCCACGCCGAAACCACCATCCGGCGGCTATAGGGATTGGTTTTCAGGTCATCAATCACTTTTTGGATTTGATTGACATGGCGGATTCTAACTGCGCCACTAGCGGGATTTTGCAGATATTGTTCCCATTTGGTCCATTGGTAGCCGTAAGTATTGCCCAGCGACCAGTTTTTTTCGGCGCTCGTCCAGGCGTCCCAAATTTTTGTTTGTCGACGTAGGCGGCGGATATGCGTCTCCCCGCTCAAAAACCATAACAATTCATAAAGCACGGCGTCAAAATTTACTTTTTTGGTCGTTAAAAGCGGAAAACCTGAATTCAAATCAACTTTATAATGCAAACCAAAACAAGCAATCGTATCAATGCCGGTGCGATTTTTTCGGCGCTCGCCTTTGGCTAAAACAGTTTTGATTAATTGCAGATATTCGCGCATGGATATTATCAATTAATTCGGCAAATTGTTAAACGCCGATTAGTCCGCAGATAATTTTATCAAGCTCGCGGTAAAGATTTTCCAGTGAGCCGTTATTGTCTAATGTAAAGTCAGCCTGAGAGGCAATTTCTTTGATTTTTTGTTCTGATTCCTGGTTGTTTTGCCGGACAAATTGTTCCCAAGTGGTTGTAGAATCATCGGGATTCTCGCGCCGCTCGCCCAAGCGCTGGTGGCGCAGTTTGATATCAGACGTAACCGAGATGATGTGAAAGTTAGGAAGCTCCCGCAAATAGACGGCGTCAGAAGGTCGGCGAATGCCCTCGGTGATAATAATTCGCTCTTTTGATTTTTTGACGTCGGCGACAATTACTTTGGACATCAAATCATCGCCAAAATTTTGTCGTAAACAAGTGGATAGCGTTTGCATGTTGTGCCGTCTATTTTCTAAATAGAGTCGCGCCAAAATATCGCGCAACATATCAGAGAAGCGATAAGTAACGGCGCCGTATTTTTCTTCCAAATATTTGGTGACGGTCGTTTTCCCGGCGGCGATTTCTCCGATAATGCCGATAACTTGTTGAGTTACTATAGAATCGATAGAATTGTTATTGGTTTTCATAGCGTAAAATCGAGTCATCAAAATAATCCAACCGAACGCCGGCAGAACGAAACATTGAATCAGTGTCAGCACCGTCGTGATACCGGTTTTCGCAAACTACCCGTTTGATTCCGGCGTTGATAATCATTTTGGCGCAGGTAAAGCACGGCGTCATTTTGCAGTAGAGCGTCCCGCCGGCGATGGCAACGCCGATTTTAGCGGCTTGCACAATAGCGTTTTGCTCCGCGTGAGTTGACCGGACGCAATGCTGGGTTTGGCGGCCGTCTTCGTGGGTGGTCGTTTTCATTTGGTGGCCGAGTTCGTCGCAATGTGGCAGGCCGGCCGGCGCGCCGACGTAACCGGTAACGAGGATTTGTTTGTCGCGGGCGATGACGCAACCGGACCGTCCGCGGTCGCAGGTGGCGCGTTTTCCGACGGCTCGCGCTACCTCCATAAAATATTCATCCCAACTGGGACGCAATTGTTTTTCGGGCATATTTATGAATCAGTTATTTAGTTAACGAGTTAAGTGGTTAACGGGTTAATACGCTAAGCATTTAGCTAATAGTTTATTTGATAATGTAACAGAATTTCGTCCGCACCAAGTTTTTTGAATTCCAGTAATTTTAAATTAGCTTCGGGGATTTTGGTCGCTTCGATCAGACTTACTCCAACCCCGAATAACATGGGCGAAACGGTTAAATATAATTCGTTAACCAATTTTTCCCGAAGAAATAGCGTGTAAATCCCCCGCCCACCGCCGATAACGGCAGATGCAAAACCGCGCTTGGCTAGATTATCCAAAATTTTCTGTGGAGCGTCGGCGGTAAATTCCAGCAAATTTAATTTAGTTTTATCCTGAAACTTTGCCGGATTAGCGGTTAAAACAATATTTAAACGGCCAGGCAATGGTTTGCCGATAGCTTGATATGTGTGCGAACCCATTATTACGACGCCGGCTTCTAAAGTTTTGTCTCTAAAAAATTTTTTATCTTGCGGCGAAGTCCACGTAACATTTTCTTCGGCGTCGCGACTAATTTTGCCGTCGAGCGTGACGGCGGCAATTAAAATCGTTTTCATATTAAATCGTCATAATTTCTTCTTCTTTAGTTTTACCGAGGTGGTCGATCTGGTCGGTGCAGTCTTTAGTATTTTTGTTTAATTCATCAATTTGGCGAAATTTGTCGTCTTCGCTAATGTCGCCATTTTTTTGCTGGCGTTCTATTTCTTTTTTAACATCATCTCGCAAACCTCTGGCCTTAATTCGATTTTCCTCCAGAATCATGTGCAATTTTTTTACTAATTTTCCACGCGTTTCCTGGGTCAATTCCGGCAACTTAATCCGTAATTGATCCGCTTCCAAGATGGGATTAAATTCTAAAGCACTCGTTACCAGGCTCTTTTCGATATCCTTGATAATACTTTTATCCCAAGGTTTTATCAAGAGGCTGCGCGGTTCTGGCACGCTAATTGAAGCTAATTCTTTTAGATGCAGGCGCGAACCGCCGTAAGTTTCGATGAAAATATCCTCAACTAAAGCGGGAGTGGCGCGGGCGGTGCGAAGTTTATCCAATTCGTGTTTTAATAACTCTCCGATTGCCGTGAATTTAATTTTGTAACCAACAGTTGACATATTTTTTTTACGTTAAACCGCCAATTGGTCAGTTTTACAACTGGCGATTTTGCGAATTAGCGAGCTAAATTTATTATTTTATGCGTTAGGTACTGCTGACCCCCAGGTAGATAATGTCGGAATTTTGCGGATTTATTTCCAGGTCACTAGTTTTTTGTTTAGTCGGCAATTGATGGCAGTTCCAGTTTGTTCCGGAATCAAGACTGCGGCAAAATAGCGTCCGGGTAGCGTAGTAAATTATTTTTTCATCGGTTGAATCAAAAGCGAGCCTATATATTTTATTTTTGCCGGGCGCAGTCAGCAAATTAACCGGTTCCCATGACAAGCCGCTGTCGACTGATTTTAAAAGTCCGTATTTACTGGCTAAAAAGAGGTGGCTGGGAACGCTCGGATTAAATTTAAATTCTCCCAAATCATCGCTACCCTTATATTTTTTTAAGTTGTCGAGACGGATCCAGGTCGCTCCGCGGCTCGTTGTTTTAAAAATTCCATCGCGCTCGGTGGTAACATAAACTTCGCTGAAATCATTTGGATTCGACATGAGGCCGTTTAAATTGTTTGTTTTTAGAGTTACTATTTTTTGCCATGACTTTCCACTGTTGTCGGTCCTAAAAATATCACCTTGGCGGTTAGCGGTAAGCAGTCCGGCGCTATTTTGGTAATTTGTTGCCAAAGCCGAAAGTTTGCGATTTCGCGGCTCCAGAAAAATTATTTTCCAAGTGCGGCCGGCATCTGAACTTTCCAAAATTTGCTTTTCCGCAATAATATATAGATGTCCCTTTGCTTGATGGTCAAAAGCCAAATCGTTTATTTTTCCGGTCTTTAGTTGTTGCCAACTAGAGGCGCTATTATGGCTTACCCACAGTCCAATATTTTTTGTCAGCAGATAAACCGTCTTATCATCAAACGGATCAATTTTCAGCGCCAGAACCTTCGCTTTACTTAAGTTTCTTTTACTGTTGCCCTGAATTTTTACCTGATGAGTAAATGTATCGCCTTGGTTTGTGGTTTTAAAAATACCGCCGCGGTTTGCCGTAAAAAAATTGTATTCCGGCTCCGGCGCGTCGGCGGCTTGAACAGGGCTAGCCAGCGAAATCGTCACCAGTACTGCCGCGATCAAAATTTTAGGAAGATGCTTTGCCATAACAGTTGCGGGTTTATGTTTTTCTTTAAATTGAAGGGCAATTCAAACAGCGATTTGAGCGTTTTTAGCAGACCGGGCAGGCTATGGGTAGTGGAAATCGTTTTTAACTCACTTGTAAGATAAGTATGAATGCAAAAATCGCTTTGATTGATTTTGTGAAGCAGTATGTCGCGGATTAGACTAGTTGTTAAATCGACAAAATTATCGTCGAATGAAGCTAAATTTTCAGTTAGCCAGCTGATTTTTTGGTCAGGCGCTGATTTGAGCATTTTAATCACTTTTTTTTCCGCCTCAATTATGCCGTGAATTTTTTCGCTGTTAAAGCAGAGCGCTTGCCCAATACGCCCTTGAGCTAAATTCGTTATAAATTTTTTTTGTTCGCGCGTATAATCATCACTAAGCGCTTGCTCAATTTGATGTTGCGGCAATAACGAAAATTTAAGCATGGTCGATCGAGATAAAATGGTGGCAGGGAGGCTTTCAATATTATTGCAGATTAAAATTAAAATTGTGTCTGCCGGCGGTTCCTCCAGCATTTTTAGAAAAGCATTGACTGACTCCGAATTAAGGTATTCGGCCGGTCTTAAAATAACTACTTTGCGCGAATTATAAAACGCGGTTTGGCTGACCTTGCTTTTTAAATGCCTGATTTGTTCGATGGTTATGTCGCGGCCCTCGGGCAACGGTTCGATAACGTAAAAATCCGGATAAAGAGATTTTGCAAATGCCGCGCAATTAGAACATTGGCCGCATGGCGGTTGGTTGCCTTGGCAGATCAATCCTTTCGCAAACCACCAGGCAACCGTTGTTTTACCGACATTTTTGGGGCCGTAAAATAAATAGGCATGAGCTAAATGTTTACTGCTCAAAGCCTTGGTTAGATATTTTACGATTGACTCATGCCCAATAATCATTATAGCAAATTTTGCGCCCGGCTAGAACAAGCAAGTTGCCTAGCGAGTCGTTAAAATAGAGCGTTTATAAGCATCCAGATTTTCCAGGGCAATACCTGTTCCCCGCGCCACGCACAAAAGCGGTTCGTCGGCGTTATAGGCTTCTACGCCGGTGGCCTGTGTCAGCAGTTTATCAAAATTTCGCAAAAGCGAACTGCCACCGGATAACACCATTCCTTTGTCCATCACATCAGCCGACAGTTCCGGCGGTGTATTAAATAAGACGCGTTTGACGGCATTGATGATGCCTTTAAGCGGTTCTTGCAGGGCTTCCGTAACGTCGTTAGAATCGATTTTAACAATCCGGGGAAGACCGGAAACCATATCGCGTCCCATTATTTCCATTTTTAGAGGATCTTTTAAGTACAAGGCTGAGCCGATTTTGATTTTTACCGATTCAGCCGTCCGTTCGCCGATAGCCAAATTATATTTTTTTTTGATGTGCTCGCCGATTGCCTCGTCAAATTTATTGCCGCCGATGCGAACCGAGGTGTTAGTCACGATACTGCCCAAGGAAATTACGGCGATCTCCGATGTGCCGCCGCCCATATCGACAATCATGTGCCCGGATGCCGAGCCGATGGGAATGTTGGCGCCGATGGCGGCTGCGATTGGTTCTTTAATGATGTAAGCGGCTTTGGCGCCGGCGGCCAGCGTCGCGTCAATCACCGCGCGCCGTTCAGTAGAAGTAATGCCGGCCGGAACCGCAATCATCACTTCCGGTCGAAAAATTTTAAAGCCGCCTAAAGCCTTAGAAATAAAATAACGCAACATCGCTTCGGTCGTTTTATAATCCGCAATTACCCCGTCTTTGAGCGGTTTTCTGGCGATAATCGTATCTGGCGTTCGGCCGATCATTTCTTTGGCTTCGTTGCCTACTGCCAGCACTTCCCCGCCTTTGGCAGTGATTGCCACCACTGACGGTTCGTTAATCACGATGCCTTTTTTGGGGATATGCACCAGCGTATAAGTGGTACCCAGATCGATTCCAATTTTTTTTTGAAATAAAGACACAAAATAAAGTCCAAATTCAAACGTCAAAACTTGTGACTATTTGATGTAAGATTTTAGCTTAAAAGTTTTTAATTTGTCGAGGATTGATTACTCCCCATTTTACAAAGTATTTCCAGTGCGATTGTAAATGTATTCGGCTGGATTTATCAAAAATTCCGGTCCACCATGGTTTTTGGGCCGAGAGTCGTTTGTGATAATGAATCATTTTAACCTCGGGATAATACCAAACTTGATAGCCGGCTGATGCACACTTGCGACAAAGATCAACGTCTTCGTAGTAAAGAAAAAAACGCTGGTCAAAACCGCCGATTTTATCCCAGACTTCTTTTTTTATCAACAAACACGCGCCAACCAGCCAATCGACTTGTCGGGGGGTTTGGTAATCAAAATATTGCATGTCATAGCGTATTAGCTCTTTTTTACCCCATGGCGTTTGACCTAAAAAAGTACGGCGATAAAGCGGGGTTAAAAATTTCGGCCAAGGATGGCAGGAAGATTGAGTCGTGAGGTCTGGATAAATAAGCTTGGGCGCAACAATCCCCCGGGAATGGTCACTGGCCAGAAAATTGTGCAGTTGCGTCAGCGAATCGCCCAGCACGGTAATATCCGGATTGATGATTAAGATATAGGGAGCGGTAGTTTTTTCTAAAGCGAAATTATGGCCGCCGCCAAAGCCGCGGTTAGTCGCGGATACCGCCAGTTTGACTTGCGGATATAAAGGCAAAATTTTTTTTTTGATAAATTCCACACTGCCGTCCGTGGAATGATTGTCAGCGATAATAATTTCGTATTTAAGGTTAGTCGGCGATTCAACAATATTTTTAACGCACTGCTTAACCAAATTTTTGGTATTGTAGTTTAAAAGAGAAATGGCTAAATCCATAAATTCATTCGGCTTAGCGGATCCAAGGTTCGATTGTTTGCCAGGCCAAGGGTCCGGCTTTGGTTTGAAGATATTTTCTTTTGAGCCGCATTTTTGGCCAATTTTTAATAATTTCCGACCAAGCTTGCCAGAGCGTTTTCGGTTCAAATATCAACAAGTATCCAAATTTAAAAAATTCGTAGCCCAAAATTTTAGGCCAATGCTTATACCAAATTTTTGGCGGTACGTTTTTGATTAAAAAATATATATGATTTTTATAAGAATGATAATTAATAAACTTGGATTTTCGTCGGCGATCGCGTATAAGATTGCCGGTGGCGGCGGCCGAACGGTCGTGCCAGCTTTTGGCTTTGGGTACCAAATAGCATTGTTGCCCTAAAATAACAAAACGATAAGCAAGGTCAACGTCTTCTTTGTAGCAGAAAAAGTCGTTGTCAAAATATTCATATAAATTTTCCTGTTTTTGGTTTTTGAAAAGCTTGGGAATATGGTTAAACATCGGGACTTTACATTCCTCAAGCGCACGGCGCCGATATACCGGTAAAGCGCCGGATGCGCCAAAAATTTTTTGCGGCTGGATCTCCCACGGTTGGGTACTTAAATGCTGGGGTAAAAGCTCTATTACTTGATGATTAGCTAAAATCTTGAGACCGAGCGAATCAATTCTATCAGTTTTGCCTAAGTCGGTCAATGCAATTTTTTCTGAATTTTCCGTTGTTTCTGCTGTCGGGAAATCCCATTGGTAAATCGCGCCGGTCGCGTCCGCGGCTTCTTGGTGGTTATCAAAAAAATTCATGATTTCTTTTAAGTAGTCGCGGTCGAGAGTTACGTCCTGATTCATCAAAAAAACATATTCGCTTTGGCTCCAATGAAGCGCTAAATTGTGGGCGCCGGCAAAGCCGAAATTTTTGGCGTGCTTTACATATTTTGTTACGGCGGAGAGTATTTTATTTTTTGGGTTGGCTAAAAAATCGTCGACTACTTTTACGCTGTCGTCATGAGACCCATTATCAATAATCAAGACCGAAAAATCCGAGAAAGATTGCTCTTGGAGGGATTTTAAAGCGAAAGGCAAATATTTTTGGCCGTTATAGGCGACAAGATGAATTGATAATTTAGCCATTTTTTAAAAAATATTAAAAGTTAGCCGAGATAATCATTCCGGCGATGAAGGAGGCTGTCGGCAAGCATTAAATAGACAATTCCGAGCGGATGGTTAAGAAAAGGCGTAAAAAACTGGACCACCACAAGTGCGCTCAGCCCTAAGATTAAACCAAATGGCAGCCATGCTTGCGCGGCAACTTCGGCCGTGGAGGCGAGATTTTTTTTAATTAAAATTACTCCCCGCATTAGCACATTAGCGATTAGTGCCAGATAAGTCAACATGCCAATTAAGCCAATTTTATACCAAATGTCCAACCAACCCCATTCAAAGGCAAAAGTGGTATAATACGGGTTTCCGGGATGGGCTTCCAAATAGCGCGGATCAGCAGTGCGATACGTTACCGTCGCCCCAAAGCCGCGACCAAATATGAAATGCGACCTAATTTTTTCCCAAAGCGGCGGTAAAAGTTCCCAGCGGCTTGACAGCGCCGGCTCGTCGGTTTGGGTTATCCGCTCGGGCAGGGAGATTAAACTCCTAAGTCCCGGCACTTGCCCGATTGGGAAAATTAAGAGTGCGGTGATAATGGCGATTGATGATAAACCGACCAGCATTAAACTGCGGATTGTTTGCTTTACCGATTGCCAGCTGGGATGGAGCAGTTTTTTGTAATGTATCGCGGCAATAATCAATGTCACGAAGCCCGCCAGCCAAAAAGATCGCGATAAGCTTAGGAGTAATATTGTGGCGGTGCTTGTTAAGAGCCAAAAAAAATTTGTTTCCGACGGCCGAGTGGTAGCGTTTTTTGGGTGACGCCGGAAGCACGCGATCAACTTATTCCAAAAAGTTTTCCGTTCGTTTTTAAAAAGCCAAGCCGATAAAAACATAAAAAAACCAATAAGCGCCCACAACTGGCTCTGCATAAAAATTCGGTAAAAACTATATTTGTATAGTCCGACTTCGATTAAGCGCTGGTCTCTAAACCAATGATAAAATGGTACCAGAAAACGCCAAAAAATATCTAAATGGCCGTACAGAAAAAACAAGGAGGTGGTAATCAAAAATTGTCCGGTTAATCCAGCCGCCCAGACCGACATAATTGCAATTTCATTTTTTTTATAGCGGGCCGCGGCCAAAAACGCCGGCAAAAGCAGAAAAAAGCCGAAAGCGTTGGCGTCTTGATAAAGATAGTCAAGCCGATTGCCACTAGTCAAGCCATTAATTATGCCGTAAATTAAAGCGACCGCGAGTGCCAAATACCAGAAATAGTCAGTCAAAAGTTTGGCGATGCTTTTGCGGATGGCCAGTCGAAATTTTGCGATGAAGATCGTGCGGACGCACCAGATAAAAAAAACGCTGGCGAAAAGCGCCATTCGCAGAGAAAGATTAAATCCATAAATATTAATGTCAAACAAATGGCCGTGGGAAGAAATCAAGATTTCTCCGATCAATATCAATATACCGTAGCTTAGATTACGCCAGGTTAAAACTAAAGTAATGCCGATGAACAAACTAAATGTTATCGCGTTTAAAGCCGTTGAATAAAAACTCAAAAAAGACAAAAAATAGGCCAAAACGATCGTTCCCAAAGTTATTTTATATAGTTTTGGATTTATTTGTAGCATCGCTAGAAAGTTTGATTAAATTTACTAAATATGTGATCCCCAAAGCGATAAAAGCGGTGCAGGCGATCAGCCAGTACTGGGTTAAAGGCGCGTGTTTGTGAAAATAAAATCGCAGACTTTTGTTCCACATTTTTTGTTTGGCAACCGACATTACTTGTTTAAAACTCTGGGCATGATGATGAGTAATGGCCGTAATTGGAGTATACATAACCAGCCAGCCGGCGGTTTTCGCGCGGCGGCAAAAGTCAACTTCTTCGAACCAAACAAAAAAATTTTCGTCCAGAAGGCCGATCTGATCAGATAGTTTGCGATTTATCAAAAAGAAAGCTCCCATTACTTGGTCGACCGTTTGTTCCTGACGATAATCGAAATCGTTCGCAAAGTAGCGCCGGAGTGACGGTAGGCGGGGTAGCAAATGATGAATTTTTAACAAGATGCATATTTGGTCAATGAATCCGGGAAAGCGGCGGACGGAATTTTGGATTGTGCCGTCCGTATTATTCAACCGGCAGCCGCTAATTCCACAATTTTGATGATTCTTCATAAATTGCAACATCTGGCTCAAGCTGTCTTCTTTTAGTTCGGTATCCGGGTTTAAAAGTAGCAGATAATCGGCCTGCGCTTGGCGTAAGCCCTGGTTATTCGCGGCGGAAAAACCTAAATTTTTTGAATTACGAATTAGCTTGACTTGCGGAAAATTTTCAGATATAGCATGGCAAGTAGAGTCTGTTGACGCGTTGTCTATCACAAAAAGCTCGAAGGTAATCCCCCGAGTATATTGATAGATCGAAGCCAGACATTTTTTTAACAATGATTCGACGTTCCAGGAAACAATGATAATAGAGAGATCTACCATGGAAAGATTTAAATTTTAAACATCAAGATTTTTTACGTCTTTAGCGTGCGTTTGAATAAATTTTTTACGCGGGGCGACCTCCTGCCCCATCAGAATATCAAATATTTCGTCCGCTTCCTCGGCATTTTCGATCGTTACTTGTTTCATTAATCGGTTTTCCGGATTAAGCGTGGTGTCCCACAACTGTTCTGGATTCATCTCGCCTAACCCTTTATACCGCTGAATTTTAAACTGGCTCGAACTGGGCGCCTCAGTTGTTAAAGGCTGGTCTGTGCCAAGTTTTTTTACCACGAAACCAGCCGACGCCGCTGGTTCCGGTTCGATGCGCAGTAATTGCTCTAATTTTTTTTCGCTGTAGACCCATTTAATTTGCTTGCCTTTTTCGACTCGATAAAGGGGCGGTTGGGCGATATAAAGATAACCGGTTTCGATCAGCGACCGAAAATAACGGTAAAAAAAGGTCAACAGTAATGTTCGGATGTGCGCGCCGTCAACATCGGCATCAGTCATAATAACAATTTTATGATAGCGCAACTTTGTCGCGTCAAATTGCTCGCTGATGCCGGCGCCTAAAGCAATCACCAGCGATTTTAATTCCTTGCTTTCCAATAACTTGTCTAAACGCGCTCGCTGGACATTTAAAATTTTACCGCGCAGGGGCAATACGGCTTGGAAATTGCGGTCCCGTCCTTGCTTGGTAGAACCGCCGGCCGAATCGCCTTCGACGATGTATAGTTCGGATTTCGCCGGATTCCGCGTGATGCAATCCGCTAATTTCCCCGGCAAACCAAAACCTTCCAGCGCGCCTTTTCGGAACACCGCTTCACGCGCGGCTTTGGCGGCATTGCGCGCTCTTTGCGCCAGGATTATTTTACCGACAATGCTGTTCGCATCAACCGGGTTTTCTTCCAGCCAGCTGTTTAAAGCCTCAGAGAAAACTGACTCAACCGCGCCCCGCACTTCTGCGTTGCCGAGTTTGCTTTTAGTTTGCCCTTCAAATTGAGGTTCAGGAACTTTAACGCTGATAATGGCAGTTATGCCTTCGCGGACGTCATCGGCGATCAAGGCCTCATCTTTTTCTTTTAAGAAATTTTTTTCCAGGCTGTATTTGTTAACGCTTCGAGTTAAAGCTGATTTAAAGCCGGTTAAATGGGTGCCGCCTTCTGGTGTGTGGATATTATTGGCGAAGCAAAAAACCGATTCTTTGTATGTGTCGGTAAATTGAAAGGCAATCTCCACGTGAATATTATCAGTTTCTTTTGACACATAAAAAACGTGCGGGTTAATTGCCGTAACATTTCGATTTAAATGTTTAACGTAAGAAGCTACGCCGCCCTCAAAATAAAAATTGTAACTCGGGATTTCGGGGTCTTCCCGCTGGTCAAGAAAAAAAATTTTGATGCCTTTGGTTAGATACGCTTGGCGACGCAAGTGGTCAAGAATATATTTCGCGTCAAAATTAACGCCACCCGTAAAGATTTGCGAATCAGGTTTAAATATAATAGTGGTGCCGGTTTCCGTTTCTTTAGTTTTTCCGACAACCTGCACTTTACTTTTAGTGATTCCGCGGCTAAACGTTTGTTCGTAAATTTTGCCCTCGCGCTTAACTTGCGCCGTCAATTCTTGCGAAAGCGCGTTTACCACCGAGACGCCTACGCCGTGCAATCCGCCGGAAACTTTATATGAATCTTTATCGAATTTTCCGCCGGCGTGCAGTTTAGTCAAAACTGTTTCGAGCGCGGATAAACCGGTTTGGGCATGTCTGTCAACCGGGATGCCGCGGCCGTTATCTTCCACGTTGACGGTATTGTTTTTTGCTAAAGTTATTTTTATGGTATCGCAAAAACCGGCCATTGCTTCATCAATCGAGTTATCAATCACTTCCCAAACTAAGTGGTGAAGCCCTTCTTTATCCGTGTTGCCGATATACATTCCAGGCCGCTTGCGTACCGGTTCTAAGCCTTCTAAGACGGTTATTTTATCGGAATTATAGTCCGAGGATTTGGACCTCGTAATTTTTTTTAAGTTTTTTACCATAAATATTCGATTCTAAAATTGTTATAACAAATTTTTTTTTTGCTACTTTTTTGTGCAGAAAATTCATTATTTGATATCAATATTTTACCACAGTTATTGTTCCTTGGCAATCGTGCGTAATAGTCAAAAAAAGCCTAATTTGCGCTTAAAATTACCTGTCTGGGATCTGGCAATGAATGAAGAAAAAGTTTGCTGAAAATTGGGTGTAAGCAATTTTGCAATTTAATACAAAAACGCTCTTAGTTTGTAACCGAGCGCTAGATGATAATCGCATTTAATATCAATTTATGCAATTTTGCGAATTATTTTATGTCTAATATTTTGAATTTTATCCGTCCGGATGGAACATTGACCGTGACTTCATCATTCATTTTGCGGCCCAAAAAAGCCTCACCTAAGGGTGAAATGGACGATATTTTTCCTGCGGACGGGTCGGCCTCATTCATGCCGACAATTTCGTATTCGAATGTTTCGACGTCTGATTTTACTTTTATTTTTGAACCGAGATTGACGTTAGTTTTGGAGGTAGTTGGCTTGACGATCGTCGCCACTTTCATCAAAGACTCGATTTCGTTGATTCGGGCTTCGATAAAGCCTTGTTCTTCTTTAGCGGCATGATATTCGGCGTTTTCCGATAAATCGCCGAGTTCTTTGGCGTCTTTAATTTTCTCGACCACTAGGCTTCGTTTAATTTTTAGCTTAATCAATTCCGCTTCTAACTTTTTAAAGCCAGCTGGAGTTAATAGTTTTTGATCCATAAAAAAAAATTTTTACTATTAACACCGGACTTCTGCCGCAGTATTTCGTTTAACTGGGTTTAAAAATTCTAGTGTTGATAGCTGTTATTTTTGCGTAAAATACCAATCTAAAAATTCGCGTGCCACTGGCACGGCAGAATTTGACCCATCTCCTTCCTCCATTAAAACTGTCAGCACAATTGTCGGCGCCTCCGCTGGTGCGTAGCCGGTAAACCAGCCGTGTGGTTTTTTATTTGATGCAAATTGGGCGCTGCCTGTTTTACCGGCGATGGTGACCGGCAAACTATTTAAAGATCTGGCACTGCCTAAAGTGACAGTATCACGGAGTCCCTTACGGACTATTTCTATATTTTTACTGGAAATAAAATTTTTGTCAATAACATGCACGTTGCCGGATAACAAATGCGGTTGGTATAAAGTTCCGCTGTTTGCAAAAAAAGCAGTCCACTGGGCCATTTGCAGCGGAGTTACGAGCAAATCTCCTTGTCCGATACTTAAATGATACGTATCCCCCAGATACCAAGCTTCATTTTTTTCATTTAATTTCCAGGCAGCGCTCGGAAAAAAACCGCTTGCTTCGCCCGGTAATTCAATCTGAGTTGGTTGCCCCAAATGAAATAAATTAGCATACTTAGCAAGGCCTTCTAAGCCTAAACCAGTAATATTTTGGGCGCCGCCGCCAACCGCATAAAAATATGTGTTGACTGACCAGGCTAAAGCGCGCGTAACATTCGTGGTGCCATGTCCGCCCGCTAACCAATCAGGGAAAAACCATTCTCCTATTCTAATTCCACCAGTTGACAGCACGGTCGTATTTTTATCCACATTGCCTTCTTCCAGAGCACCGGCGGCGACGATCAGTTTAAAAGTCGAACCAGGTGGATATTCCCCGGCTATCGCGCGGTTAAATAATGGTTTGTTTGGGTTTTGAATTAATTCCCGATATTTGTTTTCATCAAACTGGGAAGTGAAAATATTATCATCAAAACTGGGAAGTGAAATTAAAGCTAAAATTGATCCGTCGCGCGGGTCTAACGCAATCGCCGCCGCGCGCTCGACTTTAAATTCAATCATGCGAGCGCTAAGAATTTGCGCTAATTTTTCCTGAGCTTTCAGGTCAACAGTCAAAATGATGTCTGTTCCTTTTTGCGAAGGTCGATAGTCAATTATTTTATCTTCTTTGCCCAATGAATTTACTTGCACTCTTTTTTGACCTTTTTGACCGCGCAGTTTTTGTTCAAACGCCAGTTCGATGCCGGCGGCCCCTTTGATGTCAGAAAGAGAATAGTAGTCGTCCTGCTCAAGATCTTCCGGAGAAACAAAACTAGTGTACCCTAAAATTGGCGCCAGTAGCTCTCCATAAAGGTACTGGCGTTTAAAACTTTCTTGCAAAAAAACGCCCGGCCATTCTTCGATTTCTGGAATCAGTTTAACCCCTTCTTCGTAGGTCAAATTTTTTTTAATAACGATTGGAATATAAGAGATAGTATTTAGCTTGTCCTCCAGCAGGGGGGCGGCCGAAATATCCGGGAACAAAACGCGCAACCGCGACGCAATTTGGTCAACCGGAAAACGATGCTGGTAAAGATCAATCGGCGTTGCCATTAGGGAAAAGCTTGGCGCATTAGTAACTAAGGGGTTCTGTTGACGATCATAGATGATTCCCCGCAAAGGTTTAATTTCTTTATTGCGGATCCGGTTTTCTTCCGCCAAGTTTTTAAAATCGGCGCCGGAAATAATTTGCAAATTTCCCAAGTAAAATATCAATATCGCGGTCAATAATCCGAGACCGATTTTTAACAAAGCGATTCTTTTAGAACCGTATATTTTGCGAAGTGAATCCGGTGCGCGAGTGGAAAAAAGAAAAGCGTTGCCTTCCCATTCTCTTTGCCGGAAGCCTTTGATGAACATATGTGGATCAAATAAACCGTTTTCCCAGCTGTTGCTTTATGGTTTTAATCACCACAAGCGCAATAAAGGCGATAGTTGTATTTATTGCAATTAAGGTTGCCATTTCCTGTAAAGTAAAGACGTTGATTTTAAGAGTGATCAGTGTGTAAATTAAAAAATATGACAGATTGAAAGCAAGAATCAGCAAAAAAATTGAAATGTAATTTTGCCCGCTCAGAATAGTATTTTTTAATAAATAAATACTACCCAATGCCAGTAAGGCCGTCATTGAGGTAAGCCCTAGCCAGCTGTTATGATTATAGTCCGCGGCTAGACCTAAAAATATGGCAATCAGCGTTGTTTTTTCCCATCCGGCTTGCAAAAAAATCAATGTTAGCGCAATGGTGGGGGCACTAATCAAATTAAAGGGTAATTTTAAGGCGCTCCCGAAAGTATCGGCGCATAGCAACATAAAAACAACCACCACCCAATAAATAATTTGACGCATAGGCGTTAAGCGCAAGATTAGTTTTCCGGTGCTATTAGTACCGCGGCTACTGTGAGGTCTTCGATTATATAGGGTACTTCCACCAGCGCCGAATTGAATATTTCGTTGTCGCTTTCCTGCAATTTAATTACGCGGCCCAGATATAAATCAGCGGGTATATTTTCTTGCAAGCCATTGGTGAGCACTTTTTGGCCGGGAATGATGTCAATGTTTCTTGGTATTAAATTGAGGACTAACGACGTTCCTTGCCGACCGTTAAGAACGCCGGCAATATTATGCTCCAGGCCTTCTAATGTAGCCAGGATATTGGTGTTATCATCAATTGATAATTTGACGATCGATTGATACATGCCGACTGTTTCAACTTTGCCAAGCAAAATGCCGGTGCCGCTGATAACGGCCTGGCCGCTTTTAAGTCCGTTTTTTGCTCCTTTGCTGATGACGACAGTTTTTTGTAAAGCAGAATTATTTTTATAGATAATATTTGCGACTACGACGCGGTAAGCAGTTTGTTTGGGAAAATTTAATAAAGCGCGAAGTTCGATATTTTCTTTTTCCACGCTCTCGATCTCCAAAATGCGCGCTCTTAAATTATTGACTTCGTTTTGAAGTTCGCCGACGCGTTGCTGTAAGTCGGATTTGGATAAATTAGCGTTTAATAAGTAGCGATTGGTTTGGCTACTTAATTTTATGATTTCTGCATTGGTTGGAGCAAAAATTAGCGAAAAAAAGCGGTCAACAAATTTAAGAAAACCTAGGTGGTAGCTAATCAAAAAAATCCCAAATAAAGCGAGGGCGATGAGAATTTTATTGGCCTTAATATTCATGTTAATCCATCGATGAAGGCAACCTTACCCGGTGCAGCAATTCCATGTCTTCTAGGAGTAAGCCAGTCCCGCGAGCGACGGTAGTTAACGGATCATCAACAATTGTGACCGGCACTTTAGTTTTTAGGGAAATTAGTTTATCCAACCCATGCAGTAATGCTCCGCCGCCGGCTAAATAAATGCCCCGCTCGTGAATGTCGGCGGCTAATTCTGGCGGTGTAGACTCGAGCGTGTTAATGATGTTTTCTACAATCGCGTTAATTGAAGGCAAAATCGCTTCTCGAATTTGGGCGTTGGTGATAACGGTCTCCGTTGGTAAACCATCCAGTAAATTTCGTCCGCGAATAATATATTCATGAATTTCCTTGGTCGGCAGTACCGAACCAATTCTAATTTTTGCATTTTCGGCGGTCGGTTCGCCGATCAAAATGTTAAAATTTTCACGGACAAAATTCAGGATACTTTCATTAAATTCATCGCCGGCGATCGGCAGAGATTTTTTGGTAACAATTCCGCCGAGGGAGATGACAGCGATTTCGGTAGTGCCGCCGCCGACATCGACAATCATAAAACCGTGGGGTTCGTGAATTGGGATGCGGGCGCCAATCGCCGCGGCCATGGGTTCTTCGATTAGA
Organism: Candidatus Jacksonbacteria bacterium RIFOXYB2_FULL_44_15; assembly: GCA_001818235.1. Taxonomy (GTDB): domain Bacteria; phylum Patescibacteriota; class Patescibacteriia; order UBA9629; family UBA9629; genus UBA9629. The sequence goes on from MHJY01000034.1 coordinate 23,234, forward strand.
AAAACTTCCCGCGCACCGGCCGATAGCGTTGCGTCTTCCACTGCCTTGCGTTCGACTTCGGTAACCTCCATTGGTAAACCGATAATAATGCGCGGCCGCGGCACGAATGCCCGGTGTTCTTTGCGGTGAGTTTTGTTAATAAAATATTTTAGCATTTTTTCGGTGACTTCGAAATCGGAGATAACGCCGTCACGCAGAGGTTTTATGGCGGTGATATGAGCCGGTGTTTTACCCATCATTTTTCTTGCCTCGTCGCCCACGGCTAAAATTTCTTCGGTGCGGTTATTGATGGCCACAACTGACGGTTCATTAATAACAATGCCTTTGTCTTTAACATAAACCAAGGTATTGGCCGTACCGAGATCAATTCCGATGTCTTTAGATAATTGTCCGAAAAGTCTGTCGAGAAACATAAATTATTCCTGGTTTAGGTAACTTTTGGAAAAAGCGAACTGCCGAGAGTGATTTTCTGATTTGGAATATTAAGCATGGCCGTAATTTTTTCCGCCGTTTTCGGCAAAAATGGGGCCAGCTCCCGGGCCATCAAATCAATTGCCGCAGTAACGCGGCCTAAAACCCCGATTATTTGCTCCTGTTTTACGGTGGCATCCAGCGACCATGGTTTTTCTGAGGCCAATAGCTGATCATTTTCTTTAGCCAACTGCATAATTTCTTTTAATACGTCGTACAGTTTTAACTCTGACATGAGCGTTTGATAATGGTTCCATGCCGGTTGCTGTTTGGGTAGTTTTTGCTGGACAATCGACCAAAAATCAGCCCAATCATTTATTTGTTTTAGACAAAGGTGAGTGGTTCTGGAAACCAAATTACCGATGCCATTAGCCAAATCAGCGTTAAATTTTTCTTTAAACCGGCTCGCCTCGATATCGCCGTCACTGCCGAACGGAAATTGCGACAAAATCAAGTAGCGCGCGCCGTCGTCGCCGTAATCATGCACCAGCTGGCTGGGATCAATTACATTTCCCAAAGTTTTACTCATTTTTTCACCGTTGATCGTAAAAAAACCATGTGCAAAAATTTGGCGGGGCAGTTGGCGCGGATCATTTTTGTAGTAGGCTAAAAGCATCGCCGGCCAAAAGAGGCAGTGAAATTTTATTATGTCCTTGGCCATTAAATGGAGGTCAGGGGGCCAAAATTTATCCAGGCCCTCGGTGCCAAGCCCTGGCGCAGAATTGTGTTGGACAGCTGTCCAGTAATTTAATAGCGCCTCCACCCAGACGTAAATAGTTTGCTCTTTATCCCAAGGCAATGGAATGCCCCATTCTACTTGTGGCCGAGAAACAGAAAAATCCTCAATCCCCTGCTTGAACAATCCCAAGACTTCTTGTTTTCTGACCGGCGGGGAAATTTTAATTTCGTCGTTCTCAATCAATATTTTAATCTGCGGCAAATAATCGCTTAATTTAAAAAACCAATTTTTTTCGGTAACTTTTTGCGGAGGTTTTTTATGATCCGGGCAGAATCCGCGTTCATCAAGTTGCCGCTCGGTTAAAAAACTTTCACAGCCAGTGCAATAGAGGCCGCAATAATCGCCTTCGTACAAAGCGCCTTGACTTTTGAGCTGGCTGATAAATTGCTGGGCACCTTGCATGTGATAGCTATTCGTAGTTCTGATAAATTGGCTATACTCGATATTCAACTCTCGCCAGGTAGCTGCAAAAAGCGGGGCGATTTGATCGCAAAATTGTTGCGAACTCATACCGGCCGCTTGCGCCGCTTCGGCAATTTTAGCGCCATGTTCGTCAGTGCCGGTCAAAAAAAATACCGCTTCCCTGCCCAGTTGTCGCCTGTAATGGCGCGTCAGCACATCCGCGGCCAGCGTTGTGTAAGCGTGGCCAATGTGCGGTTTGGCGTTAACGTAATAGATCGGCGTTGTCAGATAAAATTTATCCATATAGGCAACTTAAACATAACAGAAAAAATCCTCGTTGTCGAGGTTGCATAAAAGCACTAATAGCGGCCACTTTTGGAGTTGTTTTTGGTAAAACGTAGCTTAGTTATGCAATAATTTTCCAGTGAGATGATTCTATATTTACGTCAATCGTGGCCTGATTGTCTTTAATCAATTTACGAATGTGGCCACTAAAAATAAATTCATGATTAAGCGTGGCGCTTTCAATCGCGGCGCCGACATATTGGATTTTTTTAACTTCTTCTGCCTGCAATTCTTGAACCGGATTGAATGGTTGGTTTAAAAGCATGATTTTGGCATAGTTTTCGTACAAGTCCCAAATTTGTGGATTTAATTTTTCGTCACTATTTTCTATGCTTAATCCTAAATCCAGAGCTTCATCGCGGGTAATAGGATAACCGTGAATGCAGATATCTTGGGTAAGAGCATTGCAGATTTTTTTAATTTGCTCCTGGTCATGATTTTTTTTAAGGTGCATGAGTAGGAGTTTTTCCACGATTTGGCGAGCCATGCGAGCGGCGCGGTAAATATTGCCAATCGCCAGCGGGTGAATTTTTTCCACCAATGCTTTATAAATCTCGACCATTTGTTCGTCTTTAACGCCAGCTCTTTCTTTGGCAAACAGGAAATAGGAATTTAGATCTTCCACGCTTATTTCCATCCCCTGTGTTTGGTTATTTGGATTTTTTGGATTAAACGGATGCCCGGTCGAAGGATCCACCGGCGACAGTTCGCCAAGCGGTCCCATCACAATTTTGTCAGCGCCAATGGCGATTAAAGTGCCAGCGCTGTGGGCGCGCGATATGGAATAATTACTTCCACTTGCTGGGCATAACTTCTGATAAGCTTGATTAATCGGATGGGCGCAATCATATCGCCGCCGCGGGTGTACAAAAAAAGGCTGATTAATTTCTGCTTGCCGATTTTTTCCAAATGTTGGGCGACAATCGGGATAATGTCATCCGCGATTTTTGTGGCGAATGGCTGGCGATCGCCGGTAATATAAGCAATTAACCGTGACGAGCGTGCTTGCTCAATTTGTTTGATTAGATCTGTTCTGGGTTGGTTGGTCATGATTTATAAAAGCAGAATAATTAAAATTGCCGCGAGTATCAAGCGATAAAAACCGAATATTTTTAAGCCCCAAGAATCAAGGATTTTCATCAATAATTTGATTGCCAGCCAGCCGCCAATTGCGGCCGTTACAAATCCAATTGTCAGAGTCAGCATGGGAATAGGCGTGGCAGACCCATGTTTGGCAATTTTGATTATTTGATCGGCGCCAGCCGCCAAGATCAGCGGAATGCTGATTAAGAACGAGAACCGTGCCGCCGCTTGTTTTGTCAGATCGCAAAAAATTCCGGCGCTGATAGTCACCCCGGAACGCGAAGCCCCGGGAATAAGCGAAAAAATTTGAAAGATGCCGATCGAAAGCGCCTGCGACCATGATAATGAAGTCAACGCGTTTTGATCTTTACTTTGTTCAGTAGCGTTTACTTTTTTTTGATTGCCCACCCAATCGGCGACAATCAACACGACTCCCCAAAAAATTAAATTGATAATGACGATACTTTCGGAACGGAACCGCTGTTCGATTAAATCATTAAACGCAAAACCAATCAGCCCGGCCGGAATAATTGCCAGTAAAATCAACCCGGCCAATCGCCGCTTGTCGTGATCAACTTTTTCTGTTATCACAAAAAACGATTTTAAAATCTGCCAGACGTCGCGCCGAAAATAAAAGACAACGGCAGTCAGCGTCCCCAGATGCAAAACGACGTCAAACCACAGCGGCTGTAGCGGCCAGTTAAACAGTTTCGGAATAATAATCAAATGGCCGGAGCTTGATACCGGCAAAAATTCGGTTACGCTTTGGATCAGGGCTAAAACAAAAGCCTGTAAAATCGTCATAATTTATTGGCGATACATTTCTTCGATTTCGCGCTGATAATTTTTTTCTATTACCCGGCGTTTGAGTTTTAAAGTCGGCGATAACTCGTCCTCTTCCACGGAAAACGGCTTAACTAAAAGAATGATTTTTTTTATTTGTTCATGGTCAGGAAAATCGGCTAATAACTGGTTAATTTCCGAGCGGATTAAACTGTAAGCCATCCGTTCCTGCATTTCAGTGCTACTTTGCGCCCAGGCCGGGTCATTTTTAAAAGTATCCCAAGCCGGAGTAATAATGGCGGTAATCATTTTTCGTCCCTCGCCGATTATCATTGATTGGTTGATATAAGGGCTGGCATCAAGGGCGCTTTCGATTTCTTCGGGCTGAACTTTTTTTCCGGTTGATAAAACAATTATATTTTTTTTGCGGCCTAAAATTTTAATGTAACCGTCTTCGTCGATTTTCGCAAAATCACCAGTTTTAAAAAAGCCGTCCTCGGTCAGAGATTCTTTAGAAGCCAGTGGTAAGCGGTGATAATTCGCCGCGACTGACGGGCCTTTGACCAGTAATTCATTGTCAGCGGCCAGTTTTACTTCCAGATTATCAAGCGGCAAGCCGCAGGTGCCAAACCTATTTTGTTTGAGCCGGTTAGTGGAAACGACCGGGGAAGTTTCGGTTAACCCGTAACCCTCGAGAATAGCTAAACCAAAATTATGAAAGAATTTACTGATTGAGGGATCAAGCGTAGCACCGCCGGAAATGCAAAATTTGATGCGACCGCCAAAGCGTTTTTTGATTATCCGGCGCAGTAGAATATTCCCGCCCGGCAGGCCATTAACTATTTGGAAACTTTTTTTGCCGGAAATTTTTTCGTAAGCTTTCTCGAATACTCTCGGCACGCCAACCAAAATCGTCGGTTTAGCCAGTTGCAGATCAGCCGCCAGATCCCGATAATCCCCGGCGTAATAGATGGCGGCTCCTTGTGCTAAGGGCGTGTAATAGCCGGCGGTGCGCTCAAATATATGCGACAGCGGCAAAAAAGACAAAAATCTGTCTTGCGGGCCGATAAAAATTGCCCGTGCGGACGCTTGGATGTTGCTGATTAAATTGCGATGCGAAAGCACTACTCCCTTGGGCAACCCGGTAGTTCCGGAAGTGTAAACGATGGTTGCCGTTGTTGTTGCCGGTTCATCAATTAAGCTTAGTTGCGTGGGCGCGGTTTCGGGCGGAGGTGTTTTTATAAGGTCGCGAAAATAAATAAATTTCTCCCGATCAAGCCCAAAAATTCGGTTCCGGGAGAAATAGATGATTTTTTTTAGGTTCAAGGTTTCGTGGGCCTGGTAAAGTTTTTCAAATAAATGGCTGTCGGAAATAAATAATATTTTGGCGCCGGAATCGTCGATTACATGTTTGATGTATTTCGGCTGAAAAACAGAATGAATCGGCACGGTAATCGCCCCTAATAATTGAATCGCTAAATCAGCCATTACCCATTCCGGGCGATTTTCGCTAAAAAGGGCAATTGTATCGCCGCGCGACGCGCCAAGGGTAATCAAACTGTTTTTTAATTGATAGACCGCGGATTTGAGTTGCGCAAAAGTAATGCCCTGAAATCGGTTTTTGAATTTGTAAGCGAGGGCGGTTTGTTCGGAAAATTTTCGAGTATTGTAAAATATTAATTCTGGGATAGTCATGCAAAAAAAACCCGATTAACCCTCCCCAGTGATATTTATTTGATGATCAGCTCGATTTAATGACTAACTCCACCAAGCGATTGGTATATCCCCACTCGTTGTCGTACCAAGACATAATTTTAACCAGATCGCCGTCAATCACTTTAGTCAAAGCCAGATCAATAATGCCGGAATAAGCAGTGCGGTGAATGTCGGTCGATACCAGCGGTTCATCGGTCACGCCGATAATTCCTTGGTATCGGGCTGAGGCCGCGGCGTTTTTTAGAATTTGGTTAACTTCCGCAACAGTGGTTTTTTTTGATACCAGCATAGTGACATCAGAAATAGAGCCGACTGGTACTGGTACGCGCAGGGCTAAGCCGTCAAATTTGCCTTGGAGGTCCGGAATCACTTGGGCAGTGGCCAGCGCGGCGCCGGTCGATGTCGGCACAATGTTTATGGCCGCTGCGCGCCCGCGCCTGAGATCCTTGTGCGGTCCATCAACTAAACTTTGATCTGCCGTGTAACCGTGAATTGTGGTTAAGATTGCTTTTTTAATGCCGAGCGCCTCGTGGATAACTTGCACTGCCGGCGCGATTGAGTTGGTGGTGCAGGAGGCGCAAGATTTGAGCGGATTTTTATCGGCGGTGATATCGGTTACGCCGAGCACGCAGGTGGAGATTCCGCCGGATGACCCCTCGTTTTTGGGCGGAGCGGACAGGATCACTTGTTTGGCGCCGGCTTGCAGATGCAAGCGCATGGTTTCTTCGGTGCGAAATATTCCGGTTGATTCGATTACCGTGTCGACTCCTAACTTGCCCCACGGCAATTTATTGGGTTCTTTTTCGGCAAACACGCTGTAAGATTTACCGGCGACAACTATCGCGTTTTCCGTCGCCTGCACTTCTTTTTCGTATGTTCCGTAAACGCTGTCGTATTTAAGAAGATAAGCCAAGGTTTTGGTCGGGAAAAGATCGTTAATCGCCACGACTTCCAGTTCGTCTTGATGTTGCAGGGCGATTTTAAAGGCGGCGCGTCCGATTCGGCCAAAGCCGTTGATCGCAATTTTTTTCATAATCAGGCAGTTGCTAAATTACATCCCACTAATATTTAAAAAGTTATTAGTGATGATGAATAGCTCTAAACTAAACGACTTTAAAAAATATATTATTTTTTTGGTTCACAATCGCAACAGTGCTTGCAAACTGATTTGCTGTGGCACTTTGGGCAGACATTTTCCGGTGTTAAAGGACAACCGCAGTCGCAAGTACCAGCGGTCGCGGCGCAAGAAGCGCAGTTGCCGCTACAGGAATTACTCATAAGTTATATTCATGGCTTTGATTGCCAGCCTCAAAAAAATATTTGCCGGCAAACATGCCTTGGTTATAATTATTTTAAGGTCAAAAACAATTTAATAGCCGTGTTTTTGCCGGCTGTTAAAAAACAGATAAAGAATTAGGATAACCAAGATTAGAAAAAGCGTGACTGCCAGTCCGAGTAAAAATGATTTATTTTGCACCGCGAGCGCACTGGTAGCGTTGCCGCCGCCGATAATCACCGGATTTAGCGCCAGTTCGACTCGTCGGACGTCTGGATTTTCGGCGACCGATAAAATTTTGTCCGGAAAAATTTTAGCCTCAAAAGTGTCGCGATTTTTTTTTGTAATCAGGCCATCCTCGGCAGGCATCGCGTAGCGCAAGTCGTTGACGTAGATATTCACCGGCAAATGGCCAGCCTCCAGATTGATGCCGACATCGGCAATAGCGGCTGATTGGTTGGGCGCGGTTAAAATTTCGTAGAGCAGTGCATCAATTTTTTCGCGCTGGCGGGCCTGGCCCACTCGCGTACCAAAACTGTCCGTTTGTGCTGATGCCACTCCAAAACAACAATAAAACGAGATGATCGCGAGTATTGCGAAGTAATAACTTTTTTTACTCATGAAAAGAAGGCTTAAGAAACCATTGTGCCCAAGGCTGGGCTATCCAACAATTTTTTTAGTGAGCCAGGTTCGAATTTATAGACCAGTATTTTTAATTTGTTCTCCTGCGCCAGAATAAAAGCCGTTTGATCCATCACTCCTAATTTTTTTTCGAGCGCTTCCTCGTAGCTAAGTTTTTCGTAGCGCTTGGCGCGCGGATTTTTTTGCGGATCTTCGGCGTAAACTCCGGCCACGTCAGTCGCTTTTATCAGCAAATCCGCCTTAATTTCCAAAGCGCGCAAAACAGCGGTCGTATCAGTGGAAAAGAAAGGATTGCCGGTGCCGCCGGTAATAATCACAACTTTTTTGTTGCTGAGAAGTGAACGCGCTTTAAAAGCGTCAAATTGGCGCGCTGTGCCGGGTATTTCGAACGAGCACATAATGCGCGTGTCGATTCCCTTGGAATTTAGAACTTCCAATAAAGCGAGTGAATTGGGAATCGTGGACATCAAGCCGATTTTATCGGCCGCCACTTGATCAAAATTGCGCGGCCTACTGCGTCCGCGAAAAATGTTACCGGCACCGTTAACAATCGCCACTTCTACGCCTTCTTTGTGGATACTGATTATTTCTTCGGCGATTTTGTCGATGGCCGAAAAATCCAAACCCTGTCCCATGGGGTCGCTAAAAGAGTTCCCGGAGATTTTGAGCAGTAAACGTTGATACATATTATTAACTCAAATTTTAAATATCAAATTAAGATTTGAGATTTAATTTTTGAGCGTTTTTTACAATTCTAAACGGACAAATTGCCCGACCTCGATTTTTTCGCCGATTTTTTGAATTTTTTGATTGATCAAATCTTCAACCGTAATTTTATCTTCTTTGATGAAAGGCTGTTTAATCAAGCAAACGCGTTCGTAGAATTTCTGGAGTTTGCCTTCCAAAATCTTCTCGATCATTTTTTTCGGTTTGCCTTCCTTCAGTAATTTTTCCGTTTCGATTTCCCGTTCCTTGGCGATAACTTCCGCCGGAACGTCTAGGGGTGAGCGGTACGTCGGGTTCATCGCGGTGATGTGCATTGCCAAGTCTTTGGCTAAATCGCGGAATTCTTGATTGAGGGCGACAAAATCTGTTTCGCATTTTACGACGACTAACGCCGCGACTTTGCCGTTGCAGTGGAGATAACTGCCGATTAAGCCTTCAACGGTTTCGCGGCAGCTTTTTTTATCAGCGATCTGCGCGCCTTTTTTGCGCAACAACGCAATGGCTTCTTCAAAATCACCGTTGGCTTGGTCTAAACAGGACTTGCAATCGCCGATGCTGGCGCCGGTTTTTTCTCGGAGTTCTTTAATTTGATTTAAATCCATATTATATTGGAAAAATAACCTTAAATTTTTACCGTAGATTGTGCTATATTTTCCGCTTTAATTATTTTTGATTGCGGGGTATTTTGTTTGGCTTCGATCACCGCAGACTTGATTACGTTGATTAAAAGTTCCAACGATTTAACCGCGTCGTCGTTGGCCGGAATTGGATGAGAGATCTTGCGGATATTAACATTGGTGTCGGTAAGCGCGATAACCGGTATATTTTTGAGGTTAGCTTCGCGCAAAGCTGTTTTATTTTCTTTGCAATCGGCAATAAACAGCGCGTCCGGTGTTTTGTCTAAATTTACCAGTCCACTATAAAGCAAGTCCAGTTTTTTAAGCATGTGCTCCAGCACGACCCTTTCTTTTTTGGTGTATTTGGACCATTCGCCTTTTTCTTTTTCGTCGCGGGTTTTTCTTAATTTAAGAATTTGTTTTTTGATGATCGGCCAATTGGTAATTGTGCCGCCAATCCATTTGCCGCCGATATAAGGCATATTCATTTCGAGTGCGGCTTTCCGGATCAGCTCGCTGGCTTGCTCTTTGGCGCCGACAAAAAGAATTACGCCATTTTTGGCGATAATCTGGTTAATAAACTTAATGGCCTCTTCCAACGCGCTTAGTGTTTGCGCTAAATCAATAATGTGAACGCCTTTGCGTTCTCCAAAAATAAACTTTTCCATCGATGGATGCCATTTGGCGGTTTTATGTCCGAAATGAACACCGCTTTTTAGAAGCTCGGTGATTTCTGGTAATTGCATATTTTTTAAATCAACTCTCAAATTTACTTATTTTAAGAAACTTAAGCGCCGATTTCCTCCACTCTTCTCGTCTTGTCAGCAAGCCCGTAGTCCGGGAATCCCGCCGCAATCAAAGAGTGTGTGAGATTATTTAGTTAGTTAAATATTAGCGAATCATACAGCAATTTTTTGGTTTTGACAAGAGCGTTATAATTTGTTATCATAAGCTGGTTAATGGGGATTGGTGATTAATTTTTAAGTCCTAATTCCTGCTTTATTAATTATGAAAAAAGACATTCATCCAGTTTATTATCCGAAAGCCAAAATCATTTGTTCCTGCGGCGCGCAACTCGAAGTAGGTTCAACGGTTGAGGTAGTGCATGTCGAGTTATGCTCAGCTTGCCACCCGCTTTACACCGGTAAAGCCAAATTGGTTGATGCGGCCGGCCGCGTAGAGCGGTTTCGCGCTCGGGCCGCCAAGACCGAAGCCTTGCAGGCGACCATCAAGAAGAGCCCAAAAACCAAAACGGTCAAAAAGACAACCAAGAAACCAAAACCCTCTGTGAAAAAAGTGTCTGACATCAAAAAGAAAGCCGCAAAATAGGCTTTCTTTTTTTTGTGCCAAAGCTACAATTTTCGACAAAATCAAACTGTTTTCGCCAAGTAGGAAGCCATTACTAATAACAGACCGCCGACAAAAATAATTACTAAAATTATCGGCAAAAAATCTTTGGCTTCCTTTTTGGTTTCCGTGTTTAGCGGAAAATATTTTTTGAGCAAACTCATTTGGCTTGTTTGTGGGGAGTATGTTTGCGGCAATGCATGCAAAATTTGTTCAACTCCAATTTTTTTTCTTTTTTAAGGCTGTTGAAAGTAGTGTAATTCTTGTTCTGGCAGACGCTGCATTCCAGCCAAACCAGTTTTTCTTTAGCTTTTTTAGCCATAGGGTTCAAAAAATGAAGCAGAAAATATGTAATTAAAACACCATCTTTTGCTTCAAAAAGTTTCGATAGTTAAATATTACCGGAATACGGGTAAAATGTCAATTTTTTGGGCTTGGTATTGACTTTTAACTCGATTTATTATAGTTTTTAAACAGCATCAATCGTGTTTTGACAATTTAAAGGAGGAAGAGAAATGTATTTATCAGGAGGTTACGACCTTGGGAGTTCTTCAGTAAAATTTACCATTGTTGATCTTGAAACCGGGCAGGTTGTTGCTTCTGCGACATCTCCGTGTGATGGTTCTTCTATGGGTATAAGCTCACCGCATTCGGGATGGGCTGAACAGAATCCAACATTGTGGTGGGACAATATTAAAAAGGCAACAGCAATGGTTGCGCAGACAGTGGATTTAAAAGAGGTTCAAAGCATTGGGCTAGCCTACCAAATGCACGGTTTGGTTAGCGTAAATGAAAAGGTTCAAGTTCTACGCCCAGCCATAATTTGGTGCGACAGTCGGGCAACGCTTTATGGTGATGGAATCGCGAAGAAACTCGGAGCAGAATATTGCTTAACTAATTTGCGAAACATTTCACCAGGAAATTTTACTGCAAGTAAACTCGCCTGGGTCAGAGACAATGAGCCGTTAATTTATAAGCAAATAGCTAGGTTTATGTTGCCAGGAGACTATGTAGCATTGCGCATGACCGGTAATTGTTATACGACTCGTTCTGGTTTGTCCGAGATGATGCTTTGCGATTTCGAAAATCAACAACTAGCCGTACCAGTATTAGATGGCTTTGGTATTGATGCGACTTTAGTACCAAGCCTGGTACCTACCTTTGGACGGCAAGGCGCATTGCGAGCGGACATTGCATCAGAACTAGGTTTTAGTACAAGGGCAGAGGTCTGCTATCGCGCTGGTGATCAGCCAAATAACGCGTTTTCTCTAAAGGTTCTTAATCCTGGAGAAGTCGCTGTTACAGCGGGGACATCGGGCGTAGTTTTTGCTGTCGGCGAAGCAGCTCAAGCCGATCAATTTGGTCGGGTCAATACGTTCTTGCACGTAAATGATTATCAGGGCGTTCTGATGTGTATTAATGGTTGTGGGTCGCTGTTTAGTTGGCTGCAAAAATATAAGCCATACTCGTTTATGGATTATGAAGCCGGTAAGATTTCGATTGGCTCTGACGGGCTATATATGCTTCCCTACGGAAATGGCGCTGAGCGGACATTAAAAAATGCGAATCTTGGCGCAACTATTAACGGTCTCGATTTCAATCGGCACGGGCTTTCGCACACTTGTCGGGCGGCTCTGGAGAGCATTGCTTTTGCATTTAAGTACGGCATGAACATTATGTCAAACGACATGAAGATGTCACTTAATACCGTACGCGCGGGGAAAGCGAATATGTTCAAGAGTGCAGTTTTTGCCCAAATATTTGCTGACGTTACCGGTTGCGTGGTAGAAGTCTTTAACACTGACGGTTCAGTCGGAGCTGCACTCGCTGCGGGTGTAGGTTACGGTTATTTTAGTACCATTGATAATGCTTTTACCAATCTTAAGCCGGTAGCTGTTTATGAACCGATAGCGGAGAATAGCCGCACTTATGAAACCGTTTACGGTTCATGGTTGGAGTTACTAAACAAAATGTTATAACTAAATTTGAGCAAGTAATTTTTTTTCGATTGATGCTAATCGGTGTGATATTTTTGTCGCGCATTTGTAAATCAAATGTTGCCCAAAAAATTCTCACCTTTTTTGTTTGCGTCGTTGAAAATAACTAAATCATACTATTTTGTCATCCCGAGCTTGTCGAGGTCAGCCTCGCCGGCAGGCAGGGATCCCTTATCTGCGCCAAAAGCGATTCCTCGACTCCGCTTCGCTACGCTCGGAATGACAATTCACGGTTGGTCTAGCGAAGGCGAACAAAATTAGACAAGCCCAATTCTCCCCCGCAACTTGCGATGATAATTAACCGCAAAGCGGTGGGCTTCGTCGCGCACCCGAATCAAAAGCAGTTGATTTTGTTTGATGCGAGCGCGGTTGCGTAAAGTCATCGGCCCGAAAATCAATTCCACTTTTTTGCGCGTTGGCCCTTTGGCGATGCCGACAATTGGAATTTTGGGGCAGATCTCAACTGCCGCGTTAACCTGGCCGCGTCCCCCATCAATCAAAATCAAATCTGGCATTGGCCAGTCGCTATGCTTTAAGCGACGCTGGAGTATTTCCTGAATCATGGCTGGATCATTGGCGCTAGGCACGGTTTTTATTTTAAATCGTCGATACTGGCTTTTATTCGGCTCGCCTTGTTCAAAGACCACCAGACTGCCGGTCGCAAATAAACCACTGATATTGGAGATATCGTAGCCCTCAATGCGTTGCCAAACAGAGCTCAAATCGCTCGGGCGTTTTAGTAAATGCACGTCTTGAATATGCTCGAGATAATAAATTTGATTGCGCAAAATCATTGCCTGTTCAAATTTTTGCTCGTCGCTCAAACGCCGCATTTCGGCGATCAACTTTTTCATCACTAATTTTTTTTTACCTCGGAAAAATAAAATCAAATTGCGGATAATCTTGCCGTATTCAATGGCGCTTATTTCTCCGGTGCAAACCCCGGGGCATTGGCCAAGATGATGGTAGAAGCAGGATTGCATTGATGCCGTTTGACCTTGATTACAGTAAGGAAAAATCCGGCGCATCATTTTTAAAATCGAGGTGACGATGTCGCGGTTTAAAAACGGGCCGAATTGGGCGCGAAACATTTTTTTTTCGTAGACTGTCCGAGAATTGTCATTCCGAGCGTAGCGAAGCGGAGTCGAGGAATCTCTTTTGGCGCAGATAAGGGATCCCTGCCCTGCCGGCAGGCGGGCCTCGACTTCGCTCGGGATGACAAATTCGTATTTTTGCTTATTCCCGGACACTCTGAGGTTAGGAGGGGTCGGTTTTAAATCACTGCCGCGCTTGATTAACACTTTTGGAAATTTTTCTTTGGTGATGACGATGTACAGAAAACTGCGGTCATCTTTTTGTAAAATGTTATACTGGGGTTTGTATTTTTTGATCAGCTCGGCTTCCAAAATCGTCGCTTCTAAAACCGAATCAGTCAGCTGAAAGCTGATTTTCGCGATTTCCTGTACCAAACGAGTGGTTTTGGTATCATGAGCGCCCACCAAATATGAATTTACCCGTTTTTTCAGGGAGCTGGCTTTGCCGACATAAATCACTGTCTGGCGCGC
>MHJY01000035.1:0-915 GCA_001818235.1 Candidatus Jacksonbacteria bacterium RIFOXYB2_FULL_44_15
AGAGCGTGTCCTCCAGCTCGGACCATGCTTTTTTAGCCTCTTCTTTGCCGGCACTACGAGCGTTGATCAAATCAGGAAGGTTGCCGATAGCGGCACGAGCGGCGGTGCAGGCGGTTGTTGCCTCATCATAGCTAAGAGCTTTTAAAGACTCTTTGGCTGTTTTGAGGTTTTCGCGTGCTTGGCTGACCTCGGTCTCGACAAAATCGCGGTCGTCGCTGGCAACTTCTTCCACTTTAACATTGATGAATGTCTCGGTTTCGGAAACTGCTTGTTGGACAACGACGAACTTGCCGCCGACTTCAGCTTTGATTTTTTCAGCCTTTGTTTTGATCTCATCAATTTTTGCGATGACGGTTTCTGGCGTGATGTCAGCAGTCTCGGCGTATTGCGCGCGGAGTGTCTCGAAGCGAGACTTAACTGCTGAACCAATTTCAGATATTTTCCAATCGTCCCATCTGTCTTTTGTCTGATATGGTTCCTCCTTTGGGACCGTCAACATCTGGCGGCAAGACTTGGTCAAAAGCCGTCCGAGCCCGATTTGGGTTTCTTTTTTTGTCTCTTCTTCTGATTCTCGAAGTTTTATAAAGAAATCTGGATCAGAGTCAGAGGCGAGAGAAAGATAACCGAAAATCGTACTTCCGGCGCTGTCTTTGGTGACTTCGACCGAAGACAAAATTGAAGGCAAGTACGGATACACCTTTTCCGGATCGCTGATATATGAAGTGTACTCGCTGGTTTTCCGAGCTTCGGACCAGGCCATTTTTATCCGGCTTGCTTCCAACAGTTGTACTAGTTCCGGAAACGACATTGCCATATGGGTGGTACAATAGGCATCACATACGAGCTGGACAATACGACTGCTGGGGAGCACAATCGCGGAGATCTCTGTTGCGCGTGCAAACTCTGCTAGTACGT
>MHJY01000035.1:1092-7477 GCA_001818235.1 Candidatus Jacksonbacteria bacterium RIFOXYB2_FULL_44_15
CATTCTAAGCCACGGATAGCGTTCAGAAATTTTTGTTCCGCATCCAGGCGAAGAGTTTCCGGCACGTCCGCGTCAGCGACAAATTCCTCTATTCTATTAAGAGTCTCTCCGGCGAACGCACGTTTGAACTCAATCTTTACACCCTTGTCAGTTACAGCTTCAACAGAGACTGGAGTCTTCTGGGCGTAAAAATTCAAGATGCTTTCGTCCACCGCGGTGCCTTCGACTGTCGCACGGCGATGTCCTTTTTTGTCTTCCCAAAATCGAATGGAGCCAAGAACATTGTCACTCCCTTTGGTCTGGGAATGTTCGGCTGCCCAAACCGTGATTCCGGCGTCGCTATTGCGTTCATCATGAACGAAGTCCAGGGATTGGACTTTGGCAATCAGGTGCTGGAACGATTCGTGAAGCAGACTGTTATTCGTAACAATATGTAGCGACTCCGGCGTTGGCAAGCGTAACCCCATCTGTCGATAAATACTTTTCATCGCTAGGGTCGCTTCCTTGATCGCCTTGGCGGAGAAGCCGTTGGCGTCCGCCCATTCTATAAAGGCGCCTTTTTCCGTTTCCTGTTGTTTCGTGACTGGATTAAAACGGTTTCTTACATAATCCCCACGAAACGTATAGGTCACCCCATTGCCGTTGTCGGACGTTATCTGTCCAAACTGATTCAACGCCGAAACGACAATATTGTGCGCCGTCAGATGGTCTGACCCTGATACCCCTACTTCCGTAAGTTTGTGATCCTTACGAATTAAGGAGTAAAGGGACTCCACGGACGCGCAGACGATCGCGACGTCTAAAAGATTTTCTACGCCGGCTTTTTGCGCGTTAACAAGCAATTCGCCCCATGCTGGTGAAACTGGCAAGTGTTCCACTTGGTTGCCGTACGGGGTTAGAGCGCCTTCAGTCGAGATAATCCCGCGATTTTTAAATTGTTGAACAATCTTTCCATAACGATCGCGGTCAATCTGGCAGATTACGTCCAAGTCACCGAGGTCAACTTCAACGCGGGCACAAGTCAATGCGACTGTTTCCAGATCCCCACCCAACACGAACGTTGGGGTTGTGGGTGTGAGAGAATGAAAGTCGATTGACCTACTAGTCAAAATAAATATTTGACCGTTGGTCGCACGACCGTTCACACGTCCACCCATTTGGAGCAGTTCATTGTTGCCCAGCTTTACTTTTTCCAGAACGCGGACGCCGCTGTGGACAACCTCAGTATACATTTCGTCCACGATGACGACGGTGTCGAGCCCTTGGATGTTGAGAGACGATGCGCCGGCATTGGTCATAAAGACCATAAATGGCTTGGGAACCTGGCCGGTTAGAAACTGTCTCAACTTTTCCGCTTTCTCTCCACCATGGTAGAAATCACAGTAGAGCCCGTCTTTTTTCGAATACTCCGCGGATAGTTTCTCGGCTTGTTCGCGTGTTGGCACGAACACTGCGACGCCGCGCTTTTCCTCAATGAATTTATCCACATGAGAGGAGAGGAAAGAGTTGGCGTCATCATAAGAGGTCTCAACTTTGGCTTTTTTGTCCGGGTCGAATGCAGAGCACTCAATGACCTGTTTTGCGGATAAATACTTACTATAGATAGACGGGTCAATCGTGGCGCTCATCCAGAGAAAAATGCAGCCAGCTCTCTTAGCCAACGCTAGTGAGAGCTCAAGGTGCTCGCTGGTTTGGTGGATTTCGTCGCAAATGACTAAATCACTTGCCGAAAGTACACCATTTTTAAACCAGTGGAGCGCGACGCCCGGGGTGACGACTAGCACATTGCAGGTCCACGTATAGTCCGTGGCCTCGTTTTCCCGGGTGACGATATCTACGCGCAGGTCGGCGAACAAAATTTGCTTGGCAATATCGCGGATGGCGACAGTTTTACCTGTGCCAGTTCCGGCGACTACGCCAAAGCCGCCTGTTACCAACGAATCAACTGCTTTTTGAATTTCTTCCCCTTTTTCCCTCATTAGCAGGGTGGGTGGAATTTGCCCATTTTGCAGCACGACGCTAATATTTAAGCACGTGCTACGGGTTGGAGCGATAACTACGACACGATCAAACTTTCCGTTTACTACTGATTCCATCAAAAAATCCTCCATCTCAATCCCCAAAAACGGGGAATATCTAAAACTGTGATACCGTATAATTCAACCACCCAAAACCTTTTTAGGTGGATAATCAATGTTAAAGCGATCGTCAAAATCATGACGACCAAAATAGCGATGTAGTGATTTAAGGGATCCCTCGACAAGCTCGGGATGACAAAACGTACAAATCGCCATTTTGCTCGCCACATAAATACTTGACTTATTCGTATAGTGTAGTATACTAATAATATGGATATAAGTATATTAAGCCAATTTAATCCTTGGTGGAGAGAAAAAGCCGTGCCAAAACCATTCTTAGGAGCCAAGAAACGGCCGGGTTTTGATTTAATACAAAAATATCTCGACAAAAGATTTATCATCCTGCTATACGGCTTGAGAAGAGTGGGAAAAACCACCATGCTTTATCAGACCATCCATGCTCTTTTGGATAAAAAAATCAATCCCCTTTCCGTTCTTTACTTTTCTTTTGACGAACAGACAGCCGCCATCAAAGATGTTGTTTCTCTTTACGAAGAGAAAATCATCAAAGAAAAAATAAACAGCGGAAAAGAAAAAAACTTTTGTTTTTTTGACGAAATCCAGAAGGCCAAGGATTGGCAAAACCAGATTAAAATTCTTTACGACACTCATCCTGGCTTGAAAATTTTTATCTCCGGCTCGTCATCCTTATCTCTGCAGAAACAAGCCAGCGAAAGTTTGGCTGGCCGGCTTATCGACATTCTTGTTAAGCCGATGAGCTTTTCCGAATTTCTTGATTGGAAAAATGTCAAAGTAGATTTTGCCAACCCGGAAATCTATCAGCCAATAGCCCAGCCCTTGCTGATGGATTACTTGCGAAAAGGCGGATTTCCGGAAATTGTCCATGAAAACAGCGACGACTTGGTTAGAATCTATCTAAAAAATACGATTCTAGAAAGAATAGTTTATCGCGATCTGCCCGGTGAGTTTGGTTTAAAAGACATTGAATTGCTAAAAATTTTGATCGAGCTTTTTTCCAAACAGCCCGGAATGATTGTTAACATTGAAGGCTTGTCGCGCGACTTAAAGCGCAGTAAAATCACAATCACTAATTACCTTGAATATCTTAAATACGCTATGCTAATTAGGGAAGTTAAAAATTTACGTCCTGGATTTTTAACAACATCCAGAAAAGGCAAGAAAATATATCCTTCAACCACTGCTCTTTGTTTTGTGTTTCAAAGTGATTTTTACGCAGAAGCCAATCTCCAGCATATTGCGGAAACCGCTGTGGCAAACCATTTGGACGCGCGATATTACTACAAAAACGGGTTTGAAGTTGATTTTATCCTAAAAACTGGAGATCAAATCCTGCCTGTGGAAGTAAAATACGGTAAACCGGAACAAAGCCAGCTGATTAAATTCCAGGAAAAATTTGGCGTCAAAAGGGCTACCTTAGTCACTAAAACCGATTTTCATTCTCTTCGAGAAGGCATTGAACAACTGCCTCTTTGGTTTTTTCTCGCTAAAGACTAGTAATAACCTCCTATAAGTTAAAATTTGACATTACTATTTTACTATATTATACTAAAAAAGTGATACTATTCTAGCCTTTAACCCCAACTATGCAAGAACGCTCCATTTTTCCGCAAATCTGGCAGGAAATCGAATCTGACAAAATTCTGCTTCTCAACGGCGCCAGGCAAATCGGCAAAACATCTCTAATGCAGATGATTCGCGAAAAATTGATCACAGATCAAAAGGTGCCGGCAGATCATATTCATTGGTTTGATCTGGAAAAAGTGGAAGATTTAAGTATTTGGTCAAATCAAACTGCAGTATTATCAATTTTGCCGATTAACGACCAGACCAAACATTATATCTTTATTGATGAATTTCAACTGTCCCTCACCATTGGTGCCACGCTTAAAGTTTTGCATGATCATCATCCGCAATTTAAGATCATTATCACCGGATCCGCTTCTTGGTATTTATCACTAGACGAAAGCATGGCCGGAAGAAAACGGGTATTTGCAATTTGGCCGCTTGATTTTCCTGAATATTTAACCTGGAAAAATGAACGCCTGTTAAAATATTATCAACTGGGGAATCAAAACCCGAATCAACTTACTTTGGAAATCGTTCAGCTTTTAAACACCGCTTATGTTGATTTTATTCGCTATGGCGGTTATCCGGCCGTTGTCAAAACAGACAATAGGGACGAAAAAATTAAAATTTTGGAAGAATTACTCAACTCCTACATACTCAAGGACATTCAACTGCATCAATTTACGGCCAACAGTTTGCAAGTAAAAAAACTGCTCACTCTTTTGGCCAGTCAAGCAGGATCTCTTTTAGATATTCCTGGGCTTGCCTTAAACAGTGGTTTAAAACGAGGCGTTTTAGAAAATCGTCTGGATTTGTTGCAAAATACTTTTATCGCGCATTTCGTACGGCCGTATTTTACCAATAAAACCAAAGAATTAGTTAAAAATCCTAAAATTTATTTGATTGATTCCGGATTGCGCCAATTTTTACTGAATAATTTTTCGGTTCAACCCAAAACCGCATCATTTGGCCAAACAGTGGAGAATGCGATTATAGTCAGCCTGCTCAAAACATGGGATCCACTTAAACAAATATATTACTGGCGCACTAAATCAGGACAGGAAGTTGATATTATTATTAAAAAGAGTGAAGCGCTTATTCCGATAGAAATCAAAGCCGGCGACGCCAATCAAATACCCGCTGGGATTAAATCTTTTATTAACCAGTATAAACCGTCCCATGCTTACGTGCTAAACTGGTCAATTATTGAAAGCCAGAAATATCAGAGCTGCCAGGTTGATTTTCGACCGCTCTGGTTTGTACCCTCATTGGCATTAAATCGTTAATCTACTCCAGTCGGGCGGCCGAATACCATGGCGGTACAAGATAAAGAGGAGAGAGAGTTTACCCGCTTAAATTTTGCGAAACAAAATTTTGGTGGGTCTTTTTATCATGTACCAAAGTATCTGGCCCGCCCCGCTGGAATAGATTAAATTAATATCGCCGGGGTATGATTATTGACATCATTCACCAAGATTGATATACTTTAGGTGAATACAATCACCTAAATAACTATTTTATGGTCATAAAAAGAACAATCCAAAGCAACATTGAAAGAAGTTTGTTTAAAGGCAAGGTAATTATTATTTACGGGGCTAGGCAAGTGGGAAAAACAACTTTGGTTAAAGAAATATTAAAAAGTAACCCTCATGAATCTGAATATTACAATTGCGACGAAATTGACATCCGGCAGGCGCTGGTTGACAAAACCTCAACCGAACTAAAAGCGTTTTTCGGCAATAAGAAGCTGGTAATATTAGATGAAGCCCAAAGAATAAAAAATATTGGGTTAACGCTTAAAATTATTGCTGATAATTTTCCAGAATTGCAAATCATTGCCACCGGATCTTCTTCTTTTGATTTATCAAACGAAATTGCCGAACCCTTAACCGGCAGGAAAATAGAATTTTATCTCTATCCTTTTTCTTTGGAAGAAATCAGGACGATTTATTCAGATTTGGAATTAGCGCGGCTTTTAGAAAGAAGAATAATTTACGGTATGTATCCGGAGATTGTTTTAAACGAAGGGGAAGCCGAAAGAAATTTAAAGAATTTGGCCTTAAGTTATACTTATAAAGACATTCTTCAATATCAAAGCATCAAAAATCCGGAGATTTTAGAAAAACTTCTGCAGGCTTTGGCTTTGCAAATCGGTAACGAAGTGTCATACAACGAACTGGCTTCTTTAATTGGCATAGATAAAAATACAGTTTCCAACTATATCCAAATTTTGGAAAAAGCCTTTATAATTTTTCGTCTTCGCCCTTTTAGCCGCAATTTGAGAAATGAACTAAAAAAAATGCGAAAAATCTATTTTTATGACACCGGCATTCGCAATGTTTTAATCAACAACCTAAACTCCTTGGATTTAAGGCAAGATACCGACAGTCTCTGGGGAAATTTTATTATCAGTGAAAGGATAAAAAAGAATAATAATTTTGATTTCAGCAAAAATGTATATTTTTGGCGCAATCGCCAAGGCCAAGAGATAGATTATCTGGAGGAAGGAGCCGGAAAACTGGAAGGCTTTGAAGTCAAGTGGAAAGATGATAAATTTAAGAAACCAAAAACATTTTTAGAGCATTATTCCGGAAGCTCTGTTAGTTTAATTAACAAAGAAAATTTCGGAAAATTTGTCTGAGGTTAATCTACTCCAGTCGGGCGGCCGAATACCATGGCGGTACAAGATAAAGAGGAGA
>MHJY01000036.1 GCA_001818235.1 Candidatus Jacksonbacteria bacterium RIFOXYB2_FULL_44_15
TACTAGGCTCATTTCTGAACGTCAACTACACATTGTTGACAGTACTGTCCAAAAACAAGCTCAGTTATGGGTTAATTAATGGGACACGAGTGGGGCGGGCAGGCAAGACGGGGTAGAAACTTCGAATTCAAAAAGCCAGTCTGGAAAAATAGACTGTAACCCGGTTAGACAAGCTAACCATGTTACATCTTATCCATACTGGCTTTTTTCTTTTGGAGACTAAAGTTTCTCTTGAATTTCTCGCCTTAAAATATCTTTGATATTTTTAGCCAAGCCTTTCACAAAACTACTGTCTTCCATTAGCGGGCCTAAATCATACTCAATGCTTTTGGAATCAACCTTTGCTATCGCGACTAAAAGTTTTTCTTTCAGGCTGGCGGCGCTTTCTTTATTCATCAAACATTTTAAATTGGGCTTTATGGCTTTGTTTAAATACCAAACCAAATCAAAATAGTCACGGCCCTTTACTTTGGCTAACAGCTCGCCGCCTTTGGCGGTTTTTTCCCATTTGCGATTCATCACCGCTCCGATTTTTGTAGCCATCATTGTTGATAAATCAAATGTTTTAATCAACAGCGACCGGTTAAACTTAAAAATCGGCGTTGTATTTATTTGATAATCAGAGCAAAAATCAAACGCCCTAAAAATCTCTAACTTAAGATAAAGCATATCGGACTCGCTGGAACTGGCCAATCCTAACTCTTTCAAAATGGCAAACTTTACCTGTATACGGGACGACTGGATTTTTGTTTTTACAGCCAAATCGGTGTCTTTCTTAAAATAATCTTGCAAGTCATTCGCTAAATGAGTCAATTGAATGTCTTTTTTCAAATCAACAAAATCCAGATCCTCGGATAGCCGGGGCAAATCAAAACAATGCCGCAAACAAGAGCCGCCGTAAAAAACCAGCTGGCTGTATTTTGGATGAGAATAAATAAATTTCAAAATCACTATCTGCAGGTAATCTTTCAACAGATTCCGCTGATAAGTCAAACTCATCCCCACCGCTTCTTTAATTAAATCTTTTAAAAATGGTTTAATAACTTCCATAGGTTTAAGGCAAAAGATGTTTAATTATCTCCTTCATTTTTTTGGAACCTTCCACAGTCACATATTTTTTTAATTCTTTTATGTCGGCCCGGCTCAAATTTTCCACGTTTAACCTTAGCTCTTTTACCGCCTCTCTAACCGGCAAAATATTTTTGCGCAAATACAAAAAATCAAAAAGCGCTTTGGCTTTGGTGGCTCTCAAAAAGGTAAAGTTTCCTTCCTTAACTAATTCAAAACCGCAAAAAAGCGAGTCTTTGATTTTATAATAGAGAAAATTGCCGAACTTATTAGTGAAAACCGCTGTTTTGTTTTTAGTCACAGCGGTAAAATTATAAGGAACATCGGTCAAAAGGTTATGACGATAAAGCACAAACTCTAAGCTTAAATAAGATGGCTCATACAAAACACCAATCAAAAAATCTAAATAATAAGAGAGCCGCCCTTTTTTTTCAAGGTTGTCAATATACTCTTTAGTCACATATAATCCCTTTTTTAACCTGATAATCTTGCCGTTTTTTGCGTAGCGGCCCAACAAAATTTTCAAATAAGTCTTGTTGGTTTCAAGGGGGGCCAAATCATCTAAACTAAAGCAAGGTATTTCCTTTGCTACCGAAACAATTTCGCTAATTTTTGAATTATTGTCATTTCTCATAATATACTAAAATAGTATACTATCGGAAACGGGTTGTCAAGAATTTTCAACGCCGTGGCGTTTTATCTTGTCCAAAATCGCTTCTAATTCAAAACCCTGTTGCTCGGCGCGGTCAAGATAAACCTTGACGTCCGGTGCAAATTTGAGGGTCAAATGTTGGTGTAATTGGAATTTTAAAGAACGTAAATTGCGGCGAATCAGCGCAAAAATAGGCTCTACCGACTCTGCCGGATAAATAGATAAACCAATTCTGGCATGCCGCAAATCAGCCGAAGTTTTAACTTGGGTCACAGTAACTAAAACACCTTCAGGCAGTTCTAGCTCTTGGGTGATAATCTCGGCGAATTTTAGTTGAATCAGATCGTTTATCTGACTGAGCCGATGCGGCTTCCTCTTGGCTAACATAATTATTTTAAAAACCCCTCCCAGCCTCCCCTTCGTAAGGGGAGGAGTTCTTAAGCAAGGTTTATTTTAATAAGTCACCAACAATTGAAACCAGCTCGCTGTGAATCAGGGGATTACTGACGATAAACGTTCTGGTAGTGTCCTTGTCTGGGCCAATATTCGTAATTTTCGCCCCGGCCTCACTGGCAATCAATTTCCCAGCCAAAAAATCGTAAAGCTCGCTTTCCAAAACAATCATTCCAGCGCTGTAACCGGCAGAGAGCAGAGAGAGCTCGAAAGCCGGCGACCAGTTAGCCATAAAACGGCCAACGCCTTTATGATGTACCGCCGATTGAATGGTGTCAATTTTGTCGCGCGCGGTAGTATAATTACAGGTAAAAGAAATCGTTAATTTGCTAAACTCAGTCTGATCGTTAACTTGGATTTTTTGATTATTTAAAAAAGCGCCTTCACCCAAACGAGCCGAGTACATTTGATCCAGAATCGGATGGTAAACAACGCCAGCAATGGTTTGATCCTGATGCTGTAGCGCCAAAACGGTGGTAAAGAGCGGTAAGCCGAAGAAAAAATTATGAGTTCCGTCCAAAGGATCAATCACCACGGTGTAAGGCGAGTGCTTATCAATACAACCAACTTCTTCACTATTGATATTAAACTCTGGCAGGCCTTGTTCGATGATTTTTATGATCACTGCCTCGCTTTGGTGATCAGCTTCGGTGGCAAAATTAAAATCCTGCCCTTTAAACTCGCGGTTGAGCACACTGCCAAAGGCTTGGCGTAAAACCTCGCCACCAGCCCGGGCAGCTTGTTGCATCACTTGAATCATATAGAAAAAATGACAGCAGAATCGTTATAACTTTCTCTTCTGCTCACGCACAGTATAAAATCGCAGGATATCTCCTTCTTTAATTATTAAATCTCCGCTTACTTTTAAGCCAAACTCTGCTGGCGCCTTAACTTTTTTGACTACCTCTTTATTACTTTGTAATTCCTGAACCTTTCCCTCGCCAATAATCTCACCAGCACGGAAGATGCGAAAACGCCCGTCCTTGGTAATATGGCCGTCTTTAACCCGGCCGCCGATAACCATAAAATTTCCTAGTTTGGAAAAAACCGCCAAAACATCGGCTTCGCCAGTATCTTCCTCAATTATTTCTGGCGGAAGAAGTTCTTCCAAAGAATTGCGTAAATCATCCAATAATTGATAAATAACATTATATACGCGATAGGTAACATTGCGCGTGCTTACCAAATGCTGCGCCGCGCTGTTTAAGCTGACTTTAAAACCGATCAATACCGAGCCCTCCGCCTCAGCGTCTAAAACATCGGTCTCGGTAAAATCACCCAGACTTTGCTTGATTACTTTTATATCCGCGATATCATGCTTAATTTTGTTTATTTCGCCGAGCAGTGCCTCAAGCGTTCCCATAACATCAGTTTTTAAATGCACTTTAATCTGCAGTTTGTCCTTGCCTTTCTTGCTCGCCGTTTCGACATGACTGGCAGTTAAACGATATTTTTTGGTGGCTTTCTTAAGGCGTCGCAAATTATCGGCTTCTTCGACAATATCGCCAGCCTGGGCAGAACATTTTAGACCTAAAATTTTAACCGGCGTAGACGGGCCAGCTTGAGGAATTCTAGTCCCGCGGAAATCTAAAAGGCCCTTAACCCGCCCGCCAATCGTGCCGCATTTGATTTCATCACCCACTGACAAAGTTCCGTTCTGAACAATCATTGTCACTACCGGCCCTAATCCCTTATCAATGTGGGATTCGATGACCGTGCCAAATAATTGCCCATGGGGATTGGCTTTTAATTCTTTGATCTCAGCTAGCAATAAAATATTTTCTAAAAGTTCGTCAATGTTTTTATTTTGTTTGGCCGAAACCGGCACGCAAATTACATCCCCACCCCAATCTTCGGGAATCAAATTGATTTCAGCAAGCTGTTTTTTTATCCGGTCGATATCAGCTTCCGGTTTATCGATCTTATTGATGGCGACAATTAATCCCAAATTTTCTTTCTGAATGATTTCGATCGATTCCATCGTCTGCGGTTGAATTTTGTCGTCTGCGGAAATAACCAAGACCGCAATATCCGCCACCTGGCCGCCGCGGGAACGCATTCCTTTAAACGCTTGATGCCCCGGGGTATCAATAAAAGTAATTGGCCGCTCTTCTTTGGAAGTTGGCAGAGACACTTTAACCTGATAAGCGCCGATATGTTGAGTGATGGCTCCGGATTCCTGATCAGCAATTTTGGTTTTTCTGATGCTGTCGAGCAAGGTTGTTTTTCCATGATCAACATGGCCCATCACCACCACGACCGGAGAGCGTAGCTCCAAATTCTGCTCTTGCGATAAAACTTGGGCGATATTGGGGCCGGATTTATCATCAATAAATTCTTCAGCGGAAAGCTCGGTTTTTATGCCAAAATCTTCGGCAATAATATGGGCTGTTTCGTAATCAATCTGCTGATTCATGGCCGCCATCACGCCTTCTTGCATCAATTTAATAATGATCCGGGCGACGTCCACATTCAGCCGGCGGGCAAAATCCGAAACGGCAATCGTCAGAGGCAATTTAATGGCCACCGCAACTGCGTCCAGTACAACTTCTGCCGGTACAACCGCCTGCTTTTGCGCAAACTTCTGCTTTAAGGCCTCGCGCCTCTGCCATAACTTCCAAGCCGCTTTCGCGCGATCAACCGAGGCATCATCGATTTGGATTGCCCGTTCACCAATATGAATACCGAGCTCAGGGAGCTTTTCTCTTAGAACTTGCGGTTCGGTTTTTAATTGTCTGGCCAGCTCTGATATGTTCATAAAAAAAACGATAAATTTTAACACTCGCTTTAATCAGCGCTTCACTGTATAACAGATTAATATACCATATCAATTTTTTGGCTAGTTGTCAAAAAAAACTGGAAAAAACGCGCTTAACTTGTCATTGGCCGACTAATAATTTATAATGAATTAAAAGTTTAGCGTCAAAAAAAATGGAAACAAAAAAATGGACCAATCTCCAAACCTCCAGCCTGTTTAAAGCAATCTTGAAATTACGCACTGTTAGCGAAGCGGAAAAATTTTTTCGTGACTTATTAACGCTCAAGGAAATCGACGACATTTCTCGTCGCTGGCAGACCGTATTACTTTTAAAAAAAGGAATGCCGTACCGAGAAATCGCCAAATTAACTGGCCATTCAACCACCACGGTCGCTCGCATTGCCCATTGGCTAAACCATGGCGAAGGCGGATATCAATTGATGCTTAAACGGAATTAAAAAAGTACAGAGTGATTTTAAAATTGAATTTTTAGGCCAAGGGACTTGACAATTTTTTTTATCTGTATTAGTATATTAACACAGTAAGACAAGCGTATGTTAATTAAATCCATAATCCAATCCCATCATCTCTCGCCAGCCTTCTTAAAGAAGCGGTGATTTTGATGTTCTGATTAAACTTTTTTCGACATCCCCTTCTTTAAGAAAGAGGGGGATTTTTGATTTTCTTGCTTATGAAGCTTAACGGCAACAATCTAAAAATCGCGATTCAAAAAAAAGGCAATTTAACCGCCGGCTCGCTTGATATCCTGAAAAAAGCCGGGCTCCAATTTGAAGTGCTGGAAAACCGATTACTTTCATCCTGCGAAAATTTTCCACTGGAGATAATTTTCGTCCGTGATGACGATATTCCGGAATACGTTAAAGACGGCATTGCTGATCTGGGAATCTTAGGGATTGATGTGTTAGCCGAGAGCCAATTAAAGTTTAAAAAATTACTGGATTTAGGATTTAGCCGGTGCAAGTTGCAGATCGCCGTGCCCAGGGATAGCCAAATGACCTCGTTGTCGCAGTTAAATAACAAACGCATTGCCACCTCTTTTCCGAACATTCTGCGAAAATTTCTCAAAAAGAAAAAAATCAAAGCAAAAATTATTAAAGTCGCGGGATCAGTCGAAATCGCGCCGATCGTCGGATCAGCTGATGCTATCTGCGATCTGGTGTCCAGCGGCAGTACCTTGAAAACGCATGATCTGGTGCCGACTAAAACGGTTTTAGTATCACAGGCGACACTAGTTTCTAAACTAATTATTGATCCAGATAAACAGACGAAAGTATCAGACTTACTAAGGCGAATCAAAGCGGTACTGCAGGCACAAAAAACCAAATATATCATGTTAAATGCGCCTAAAAACAAAGTTAACGCCATTGCCAAAATTATCCCCGGCACCAAAAGCCCATCAGTCATTCCGCTTAATAAACCAGGCTGGGTGGCCATGCATTCAGTGGTGGAAGAAGATCGTTTTTGGGAAACACTAGATAAATTAAGAGCAGTCGGCGCGCGAAGCATCTTAGTGCTGCCGATTGAAAAAATGATTATATGATCAAAATCTATACTTGGGACCAGACCTCCGAAAAAATCAAGCAAAAAATAATAAAGCGCTCAATGCTGGATATCGAAAAGATACGCGACTATGTTCAGAATTGGATTGCTCAGGTACGGCGCGACGGCGACGCGGCGGTGCTGGGATACATCCGCAAATTTGATAATCCAAATTTCAAATTACGCGACTTGCGCGTCAGCCAAAAAGACATTAAACAAGCGTACCAAAAAGTCGAGCCGCGAGTTTTAAAAGCGATCAAGCGGCAGATCAGTATTTCTAAACGAGTAGCCAGAGCGCGTCTTAGAAAAAATCCAAAGTTTAAAAAATACGTCCCCGGCGTTAAAATCGGTTATCAAATAACCGCCATCGAGTCAGCTGGATTGATGATTCCGGCCGGCCAAGCGCCGTTGCCGACCGTGATGCAAATCCTGGGGGTTAACGCCAAAGCCGCCGGGGTAGGGCGAATTGTCGCTTGTTTTCCGCCGACTGGTGATTATCCGGAAATGTTAGTCGCGGCTGATCTGGCTGGCGTTGATGAAATTTATCGCGTGGGCGGGATCGCGGGTGTAGCGGCGCTGGCTTATGGAACCAGGACAATCAAGTCAGTCTTAAAAATCGTCGGCCCCGGAAGCATTTATACGCAAACCGCTAAAATGCTGGTTTATGGCCAAGTTGATATTGATGGGGTGGCTGGCCCATCAGAAGCAGTGATTTTGGCTGATGACAGCGCTGACTCGCGATTTGTCGCGGCAGATATCTTAGCTCGGGCTGAACATGATGGTAACGCGGCTGGTGTGCTGATTACACCATCAAGAAAGCTGGCGCTGGAGACACAGCAAGAGATTAAACGGCAACTGCCAAATTTAAATCGTCAGAAACCGATTTTAGAATCGCTCGCGAAATACAGCGCGATTATTATGACAAAAAACTGGACAACAGCGATTAATTTAACCAACCAGTACGCGCCAGAACACTTGGAAATTATGACGAAAAACCCGCAACAAACTGTAAAACAAATTAAAAACGCCGGGTCAATCTTTTTAGGGTCATACGCGCCAGTGGCGGTCGGGGACTATGCCAGCGGTACCAGTCACATTCTGCCAACTGGTTATTGGACCAAGGTTGCTTCGCCGGTGACGCCGGAAACATTCCAGAAAATTTCTGAAGTGCAATGGTTAAGCAAATCAGGGCTGGCTAATTTGAGCGACATCGTGACGCAAATTGGCGAAGTCGAGGGTTTAGACGCGCATGTTAAGTCAGTCTTAATAAGATTAAAAAAATAATTATAAATATATGAACGCATACAAAATTACAACTAGCGACCAAACAAAAGTGACTGTCACGCGCACCACCGCTGAATCTGCTATCAATGTCACAGTCGAAGCGCCGTGGCTGGATAAGCAAATTCAACCGCGGGCAGGCGTTTGGCAGACTGGCATTAAATTTTTAAATCACATGATTCAGCTTATCTGCCGGCGCGGTGGAATGAATATTGACGCCGCGTATAAATGTCAGTTGGAATCAACTTATTGCCAGCATGTAGTGTGGGAAGATGTCGGCCTGGTATTCGGCGCGGCTCTCAATGAATTATTAACCAACCGCCGTAAAGCAGGCGTGGAAGGAGCCGGTGAAGGTGTGGCCTGTATTGATGAAGCGTTGACGCGCTGTTATTTGAGTTTTGAGGGCCGGAGCGGATGTTATCTAAACATCGCTGATTCTGACGCCAGCCAGCGTGAACTAGTCGAAGACGCCAAATGCCAGGATGTTCGCCAGTTTTTCGAAGGATTTACCCAAGGCGCGCGCTGTACACTGCAACTGGAACTTGGCCCGGCGATGGATACACATCACTTGTGGGAATCAGCATTCCGGGCATTCGGCGAGGCTTTACGCGCGTCACTACAAGCGAATCCGTGGCGAAAAGGCGTAATTGTCGGCGTTAAAGATACAAAGGATTAATATGCTAACCATCATCGACTACGGCGCGTCGAATTTAAAAAGTCTAACCAACGCGTTAGACGCGATCAAAGCGCCGTATACAATCAGTAACAAGCGAGATGTCATCAAAAAAGCAGACAAAATTATTTTACCTGGTGTCGGCAGTGCTAATTTTGCTATGGCCCAGTTGAAAAAATTAAAACTGATTGATGTCATTCGTGAATTAAAAGTGCCGGCCCTCGGCATTTGTTTAGGCATGCAAATATTGTTTGATTATTCCGAAGAGGGAAATACGCAATGTCTCGGCATCATCAAAGGACAAGTCAAAAAAATTACCAGTCCAAACCTGAAAGTTCCGCACATCGGATGGAATACCGTCAAGAAACAAGTAACAAGAAACAAGAAACAAACTGATGATTACTTCTACTTCGTGCATTCATACTATTGTATTCCGCAAGATAAAACGTCAATTGTTGCCCTGACTGATTATAGCGGTGAATTCTGTTCAATAGTCAGGCAAAATCATTTTTACGGGACGCAATTCCACCCGGAGAAGTCCGGGGAGGCCGGGTTAAAAATATTAAAGAGTTTTTGTAGTCTGTAAGTGTCATCCTGAGCGGAGCGAAGGATCTCTGTCATTAAAGTCTGGGATTCTTCGCTAACGCTCAGAATGACAGTTAAACAATGATCATCATACCGGCAATTGACCTGTTAGGCGGACAAGTTGTCCGCTTAAAACAAGGGCAGTACAATCAAATGACGGTCTATAACGCTGACCCAGTTGATCAGGCAAAAAAATTCGCAAGCCAAGGCGCAAAGTATTTGCATATTATTGATCTGGATGGCGCCCGCAGTGGGATGTTGAAAAACATCAACACGATTCTTAAAATTCGACAAACAATTAACATTCCATTGCAGGTGGGCGGAGGTATCAGAAGTCAATTAGCCATAGAACAATTACTATCGGCCGGAATTGACCGCGTGATTGTCAGCACATTGGCGATTAACCAGCCAAACATGATAAGGCAATGGATTAAACAGTATGGTAGTGGCAAAATCGCGGTTAGTTTAGACCTGAAAGATAATCAAGTAATGATCAAAGGGTGGCAGAAAACAGCTAACCGACAATCTTTATCCGTAGTTCTAAAACAGTTAAAATCAATTGGTTTAGAATACTTAATTTTTACTGATGTTCTGAAAGACGGCATGATGGCTGGGCCGAATTTTAGCACGATCGCGGCCATGCAAAATTATGGATTTAAGTTGATCGTGGCTGGTGGAGTGTCGAGTTTAGCTGATGTTGAGCAATTAAAAGCGTCAGGGGTTTATGGGTGCATTATCGGACGGGCGATGTATGAAAAATCCGACGGTTTAAAAATTAAAAATTAACCTTATGTTAACCAAACGCCTCATCCCTTGCCTGGATATCAAAAACGGACGAGTGGTGAAAGGCATAAAATTCAAAAATCTAAACGACGCTGGCGATCCAGTAAAACTCGCCAAATTTTATTATCAAGAAGGCGCCGATGAACTGGCAATTCTAGATATCACAGCCACGCTCGAATCGCGACAAACAATTATCAAACTGATTAACGACATCAGCCAACAGGTTTTTATTCCGCTAACTGTAGGCGGCGGTGTTCGAAAGTTAGCAGATATCAAAGCTTTGCTCCGGGCTGGCGCAGATAAGGTGGCAATTAACACTGCGGCCGTTGAAAATCCGGAATTGATTAGCCGAGCAGCGCGCCGATTTGGATCACAATGCATAGTTGTTGCGATTGACGCTAAAAGGCGGCCGGCTAAAATTACTGGCTGGGAAGTTATGATTAACACCGGCACTAAATCAACTGGCGGTGATGTTATTAAATGGGCTCAAGTAGCTGCTGGTTTAGGCGCTGGTGAAATCTTATTAACTTCCATTGATCGCGATGGTACGCAAAGCGGTTATGATCTGGAATTACTACAAGCTATCAGCCAATCGGTGACAATTCCAGTGATCGCGTCTGGCGGCGCCGGCAGTGCCGAAGATATATACCAAGCTTTTGCCGCGGGCCAGGCTGACACCGCTCTGGTCGCTGGCTTATTGCACTTCGGAACCCTGCGTATCAAAGATTTAAAAAAATATTTAATCAGCAAAAAAATTAAAATACGATTATGAAACTTAACTTTAAAAAATTTAATAGCCTGATACCGGCAATTGTCCAAGACAGCAACACTAATCAAATATTAATGCTGGGATTTATGAACCAGCGCGCTTGGGAAATCACACAAAAAACAAAACGAGTGACCTTTTGCAGCCGGACTAAAAAACGGCTCTGGACCAAGGGCGAAAGCTCCGGTAATTACTTGATTTTAATCAATGCTAAAACCGATTGCGATCAGGACACATTGCTTCTAAAAGTACAGCCGCAAGGGCCAACATGCCATCAAAAAAAATATTCTTGTTTCGGCGAAAAGCAAACCCAATCGCTTAATTTTCTGATGACTCTTTTAACTGTGATTAAACGACGAAAAAATAAACTGCCGGCTAATTCCTATACGGCATCACTTTTTAAAAAAGGATCCTCAAAAATTTTAGCCAAGGTAAAGGAAGAGGCAGATGAGGTGATCCGCGCGGCGCGAAATGAAGGGCAAGAACGCTTAATCGAAGAAATTGGCGATCTCTTGTATCATTTAGAGGTATTAATGGTTGATAAAAAAATTGAATGGAAAGAAATTATTAATTGCCTTGAAGCGCGTCAAAAATGATTGCTCTTTACGCCAATTTAGGCTATAATCGGGAAGTAAAGCGTATGCGTAATCAAAAAATAAACCTCCTCCCAGAAATCCAAAACCGATCAAGCGTGCTCTTGTATGAAGAAGATCGGGAAATTGAACCGGAAAAATTGGCGGCAGTGATGGAAGCGGCCAGACTGGCGCCATCAGCCAGGAATTTACAGCCATGGCGCTATATTGTGGTTCAGGAAAAAACACAGCGCGACCGCATGGTAAAAGCAATGAACGCGGTAAATTTTTGGGCGAGCTCAGCCCCGTGTTTGATTACCCTTATTTCCCATCCGCCGCTCGGTTATACCGGGGAAGGTAAATGTTATTATCTATATGATTGCGGACTGTCGGTGATGAGTTTGGTGATTGAAGCGCAGCATCAAGAATTAAAATGCCGGCAGATCGCGGCTTTTGAGGAAAATAAAATCCGGGGAATATTGGCTATTCCGGCTGACTGGCAAGTGATAGTAGTGGTGGCCATTGGTTACCAAGGCGACCTTGAACGAGAAAAACCGCATTTATTGAAACGCTGGGGAATTGAGGCTTACTCGCGAGTTGAGTCGCGGTTGTTGAATTCACGAACAAGAAAAACGATGGAGGAGATTGTGAGTTATGGTAAATTTAATAACCAAGATACAAGAAACAATAACCAAACAAATTCAAAATCGCAATAACCAAACCGTTTGGTAATTAATATTTGGTTATTGATTATTGTTTGTATCTTGTTTCTTGGTTATTGGTTATTCGTCATTTATTCGATGCAGATACTAAATTTAAAACCTCGCGCTGTTATTTTCGATATGGACGGAGTGCTAATTGACTCCGAAAAATGGTGGCCGCTCTTTGAGCGGAAATTTTTTATCGAAATCCTCGGAAAGTGGTCAATGCCATTGCATCGAGAAGTAGTCGGCAGAAGCATCAAAGATATTCACCAAATTCTTACTCAACACCACGGGCTTAAAATGAATTGGCAGGAATTTCGGCAGGCGTATGATGTGGCGGCGCTTGATCTTTACAATCGGCAGTGCAGTTTAATGCCCGGCGCGCGAGCAGTAATTGAACACTGCGCTAAAAAAGGCATCAATTTGGCCGTGGCTTCATCAGCCTTTCGCTCGTGGATTGATTTAGTGCTGACTAGATTTGAACTGACTATTTTTTTTAAAGTAGTCGTCAGCGCCGAAGATGTTGGCGGCCGCGGCAAACCAGCACCAGATATTTATTTGGCATCTCTCGACAAATTAGGACTACCGCCGGAAAAATGCCTAGTTATTGAGGATTCCAAAAATGGCATCCTAGCCGGCAAAGCGGCAAAAATTAAAGTTATCGGCTATCGGACACCGGACAACGTCGGCGTTGATCTAAGCGCCGCTGACCAGGAGATCGCCAATTTAGAGGAAATCATAAAATTATTATAATCTTAATTTTTTATGCAGATCGATAAACTCCAAATTAACCATTATAAAACCATCGAAGAACCGCTCGTAATAAATCACTTTTCTAACCTGCACATTTTGATCGGTCCCAATAATTCCGGCAAAACCAATATTCTGGACGCCTTGGAGATGTTTTTTAGCCCGGATTTGAATCCGGAACGTTTTTACGACTCCAGCTCTGACTTGAACATATCCTTAAAATTTACCCGGGGCGACACGTTGCAAATCAATTTTTTAAATAATCACCGCACTTATTTGCTAAATAATGAGCCGGCTACCGGGGAGCATCCCAAAATTCAAGAAGCACAAAAAAGAATTATCAGGATTAAACCACAGGTGGCAATGCACCGACTTATCAGCCATGATTTGCCAGCGTTTGAAGCAAGCTATCCGGACGTCTATCTAGAATTCTGCAACGCCCTGAAAGAATATTTTGATGACATCGAAATCAGCGAAAAACTGCTTAAAGAAAGTATCCACAGCGACCGACAGGATCGGCCGATCGAACGCATGGGCGACGGGTTTAAGCGCCTCTTTATGATGCTCTTTTACATTTTCCATCCTGATTTTGACCTGATTTTGATTGATGAGCCGGAGATGCACTTGCACCCGACGGTTTTAAAACGTTTTCTTAAAGTTTTAATGGACAAACAGTTTAATAATCAAGTTTTTTTAACAACCCACAGTTCGGTCCTGGTACAACCAAAAACGATTACCCATCTTTGGCGAGTCACCCGCGACCTAAAACGAAATACGACGGTTAACTTTTTAGATACCGCATCTGTCACGCTTACCCCGGAACGCCTAGTGCAAGAACTGAACGCCGATAACTCGGAAATGTTTTTTGCCGACAAGGTCTTGCTTGTCGAGGGCGTTTCTGATAGGATTCTAATGCGCGGATTGATTGACCATTTTTATCAAGGGCCGCATGACATCAAAGTAATCTATACCGGCGGTAAAGGGAATATTGATACCTATATTCAACTGTTTCGAGCTTTCCGCATCCCGTACCTGGTGATGCTTGACCGCGATGTATTAACCGGCACCTGGCCGGAAATAATTAGAGAAACGCTCGTTCACGCGGAACACGCCTCGCTCAAACAAAAAATTCAAACGCTCAAAGAACATCATATTTATATTCTAAACGGTTGCCTGGAAGACAGTTACCCCCGACATTACCAAACCAAGGATACCAAACCTTTAAATACTTTATACGCCGCCCATTGCATCACCGAAAAAGATTTAAAATCAGGGCAGATGCAAATAGTTAACGAAATCATTGCCAATTTGTAAATCCGAATTCGAAATCCGAAACAGCATGC
Source organism: Candidatus Jacksonbacteria bacterium RIFOXYB2_FULL_44_15 (assembly GCA_001818235.1). Lineage (GTDB taxonomy): Bacteria > Patescibacteriota > Patescibacteriia > UBA9629 > UBA9629 > UBA9629. The sequence continues at coordinate 13,949 of MHJY01000036.1, forward strand.
CGTGTCGTTATGACATGAGGTTGTTCCGTGCTTCGATTTTCGAATTTAATAATTTATGATTATTGTTCTGTACATTATTCTCGGCCTGATTGCCGTCGCGGCAGTCTGGCTGATTGCGACTTACAACCGCTTGGTGACCAAACGCAACCAAGTCGATGAAGGCTGGTCTGATATTGAGGTTCAACTTAAACGCCGCCACAGTCTGATCCCAAATTTAGTCGAAACGGTTAAAGGATACGCTACGCACGAAAGCGGGGTTTTTCAGAAAGTCACCGAAGCACGCGCGCAGGCCATCTCCGCCCAAAACCCAAAAGCTCAAGCTGAAGCCGAAAACATGCTGTCTGGAGCTTTAAAATCGCTGTTTGCGGTGGCGGAAAGTTACCCAGACCTTAAGGCGAACCAAAATTTTGCCAAACTGCAAGACGAATTAACCGACACTGAAGATAAAATTCAGGCCGCACGCCGCTTTTATAACGGCCAGGTCCGCGACTTTAACACCGCCTTGCAGACTTTTCCAACAAACACCGTCGCCGGTTTCTTTAAATTTATTGCTCGCGAATTTTACGATTTGGATTCGGAGCCCGAAGCTCGCAAAGACATCAACGTAAAATTCTAAAACTAATTACGAATCTTAAAAAAAGACCGGAGCCAAAACGTTCCGGTCTTTGTGTATCAAGCCTAAAAAATATTGACGTCACGCTTTACCCGTCCTACAATGCAATTATCCTATGTATAAACAAATTTCCGCCAATAAACAAAAAACTTTTGCCTTGCTGACTTTTTTCCTGGTGTTTGTTATCGGGCTTGGTTATGTTTTTTCGCGCGTTTATCCGGAATACACCTGGATATTGCCGGTGGCAGTTATTTTCGCAGTTGGATCTAGCTGGATCAATTATTTTTATTCCGACAAAATCGTCCTGGCGATCTCGCGCGCGCGCGAAGTAAAAAAAAGCGATAATCCGGAGCTGTACCGCTTAGTCGAAAATCTAGCGATCACCGCTGGTCTGCCGACGCCAAAAGTTTATTTAATTGATGACACGGCGCCGAATGCTTTTGCCACCGGCCGCGGCCCAAAGCAAGCAGTGGTGGTAGTAACTATCGGGTTACTGCAAAAATTGGATAAACTGGAATTGGAAGGAGTGATCGGCCACGAACTCTCCCATGTCAAAAATTACGACATCCGCCTGCAGACAATTGTGGTGACTTTGGTGGGTGTTGTTGCCTTAATGTCTGACTTTTTCTTGCGCTTTACTTGGTTTGGAGCCGGACGCCGGCGCGACCGCGAAGAGCGCGAAGGCGGGGGACAGTTGCAATTGATACTTTTTGTCGTCGCGATTGCTTTGGCCATTCTAGCGCCAATCGCCGCGACCTTGATTCAGCTGGCCATCTCTCGCAAGCGCGAATTCTTGGCTGATGCTGATAGCGCGCTTTTGACCCGTTACCCGGACGGGCTCGCCAAGGCACTGCAAAAAATCGCCGCTGACCCAGAACCTTTGGAAGTCGCCAACAAAGCGACTGCTCATTTATATATTGCCAGTCCTTTTAAAGGCGCCCAATTTATGTCCAAACTTTTTTCCACCCACCCGCCGATTCCTGAAAGAATCAAGGCTTTACGGGAAATGGCGATTTAACACGCATCCCTAGCCGCCGAAAGAAGCTCTTTGGAGCTGGCTGATTACTTTCTGTAGCATCAACGCGAAACCCATCACGAAAGCGGCGACGGTGATAATCATGGCTGGCTCCAGTACTGCCATAAACTGCTTAAGCTCTAATTCCAATTCTTCGGCTAAAAGTTGATTTAAGGCTTTGATTTCACCGGACAATACTCCGGAACGAAAACCCATCAGGAGAAATTGATAGACTAAAACCGGAAACAAACGCCGGTTTTTTTTATTTTTCCAAAAAGTTTTCAGATCACCGCCTTGCTCTAAATACAGAGCCAATTGCTGCAGACCTGCCCGGTAAGCCAAATTATTAGTTACCCCAGCTCCAGCTTTGAGCACCGCCGGAAAATTCTTGGGGTTAATTTCGCCCTGTAACTGTATAAAGTTAAAAATTTCCTGCAGACACATTAGCCGATAAAGATGCCCGAAACGCGGCAGATTAAGCCACCAATAATCAAACCGCGATTTGACTTTCGGGAGCAGAATAAATTCGCGGATAAACCAAATTATCAATACAATAAGTATCAACCAAGGCCAATGATCAATAATCAACACACTTTTTATTAACCGATGAGTGCCGATTAAAACCTGGAGTAAAACAGGGACATCCAAATGAAGGCGATAGAAAAAAAATTGCATCTGCGGCACCAGCCAAAAAAGAGTAATCCCCAAAATTACCATTAACTCTATGGCCAAAATGATCGGATAAATAAAGAGTGTCCTAATCTTCTTTTTGATGATGCTCTGCTGACTTAAATTATGAGCCAATGAGTGCAATAATTTATGATCAGGGGCATTATGTAAAGTTCCGTGTTCCAGAACTAAATATTCCACTCTTGGGATAACGCCCGCCGACCATAAGGATGCTGCCAGATCGCGGCGTTTTTTTAATAAAAAAAGAGCTTTGGTTAGCTCTGGATGCCGGCGGTTGCCGACAGCTTCGGATAGGTAAAATTCAAGCGCTTGCCGCACCGGCACGCCACTTTCGAGAGTCTTCGCTAAATATCGATACAAAAATCTTCTTTCCGGCAAAGAAAGCATAGATAGTAGTAATGCAGGCTGGTGCCCCCGGGCTGACTCGAACAGCCATTAGTCCCTTAGGAGAGGACAGTTCTATCCTGTTGAACTACGGGAGCGGACTATCCCATTAAAAATTTATACAACCCGAGCGATAAATTAGTAAAAAAACCGGTCTGGAGATCGATTGTTTTTAACACTATAAGTCCGCCGATTAGAGTAACTAAAAAAATAATGGATTTTGTAAAGTCTTTAGCCATATAGATTAAGTCTTAACCGAGTATAGCGCAGGTTATAAACTTTGACAAGTCGCTTTAAATTCATTAAGATTAAACATAGAGCTGTTTATTCTTTGTTTGATAATTATTATGTAATTTCCTGGCAGGGGGAAATTATAATACGCAACTTTTTATGTTTAAAAAAGGTCCAAAAGAAATGTTTGATTTATCAAACGACAGCGTGGAAACGATTGTCGGCCCATCAGTAAAAATTGAAGGGGATTTTAAAAGTGGCGGCAATGTGATTGTCGCCGGGCATATTTCCGGAAAGTTTTCAAGCGGCGCAAGCCTGCGGGTCGAAGAGCGGGCGAAAATTATTGCCGATATCCAAGCCAAAGACGCCGTTATCGCCGGAGAAATCAACGGCAATATTAATATTGAAGGGCACTTGGAAATTCTGGCCACCGCTAAAATTACCGGCGACATTCAAACCGGCTCCCTCGCCATTCAACAAGGGGCGATTATTAACGGCAGTTGCAGTATGACGCACGCGAAAAGCGGCGCTAAAATCGAGGCGCCATCAAAAGAACAAGTTACGCATGAATGGTTATTGGGAGGTGGCGATGAAAAAGTTAATTTCAAAAATAAGGAAACCTTCGTCAAATAATTTGCTGGATATGCGATTTTATTCACAAGTTAAGGGCAAATTAAGTTGGACGAAGTCTTTTTAATTTACTAACGTCAATGCCCCTAGTAAAATATTATGTATTTTTACCTTTACGACGCCTTTCTCCAAGATAAAAAATACACTAAACTGCTGTCCGAAATCGAAGCTCGACTAATTGATTTAAGTATCCAAGGCCGGACTACCAAACTTAATATTTTAAATGACATCAAAGAATTGATTTTAGACGCCGTCAAGCATGGCGCCGAAACTGTGGTGGTGCTGGGTGACGACAAAACTATCAGCAAAGCGATCGGCGCCGTAGTCAATTTACCTGTTACTTTAGGCATTATTCCGATCGGCGACAACAACTTGCTCGCCAAATATTTAGGCATCCCCGAAGGCCTAGCTGCCTGTGAAGTCTTATCTAAACGCGTAAAAGAACAACTGGATCTGGGTAAGGTCGGCAATCACCATTTTGCTTTTTATCTTAAAGCGCTCTCTCCGCATATAAAAATTATCAGCGCCAACGACCAATATACCATCACGCCGATGTCATCCAATATGGAAGTTTACATCTGTAATTTTCGACCCGCTGATGTTCAACTTTCAACCGCCGGCCAAAAAAAGTTTTTCGTGCCGCACGACGGCTACCTGGAAGTGGTAATTAAAAATTTACGGATACCTTCGTTGCTGAACAAAATTTTTCTGAAAGATAATCGCCATCAGAATCAAGACGGCCAATATACAATTTTGCCTTTTAAAAAAATCAAACTCGAAGCTGAGGGCGACCATGATGTTAAATTAGTGCTTGATGACGACAGAATCATCAAACCGCCGGTGGAGATTGAGGTACTGCCGCGAAAAATTAATTTAATCGTCGGCCGGGAAAGAACTTTTTAAACCTCTGGCAAATATGTCTTTACCGAAAATTTATAATCCTCAAGAAATCGAGGACAAAATTTACCAGACTTGGGAAAAGTCCGGTTTTTTTCGGCCCAATAAATCGACAAATAAAAATTTTAGCATCGCCATGCCCCCGCCAAACGCGACCGGTGAGTTGCATTTAGGGCATGCCGTAATGTTGGCGATACAGGATATTATGGTCCGCTGGCAGAGAATGAAAGGCAAAGCCGTTTTATGGCTCCCAGGGACTGACCACGCGGCAATTGCCACGCAAAACAAAGTTGAAAAAATTTTACTGGCAAAAACCGGCCAAACCAGGCAAGCAATCGGCCGGACAAAATTTTTGGAGTCTGTTAATGATTTTGTCAGCAATTCCCAGCATGTAATCCGCGGCCAAGTGCGTAAAATTGGTTCGTCTTGCGACTGGTCGCGCGAACGCTACACTTTGGATCCAGGTCTTTCGACGGCGGTTAAAGAAGTCTTTGTCCGGATGTATCAAGACGGCCTGATTTATCGCGGCAACCGCATCGTCAATTGGTGTCCGCGCTGTATGTCCACCCTGGCTGATGACGAGGTTGAGTACAAAGAAGAAACCGCCAAGCTTTATACTTTTGCCTACGACAAAAACTGCCCGATTAAAATTTCGACCACCCGCCCGGAAACAAAATTAGGGGACACAGCAATTGCCGTTAATCCAAAAGATTTACGCTACAAAAAATTTATCGGACAAATTTTTAATGTGGACTTCTTAGGCCAAGCACTGACTTTAAAAGTAATTGCTGATAATGCAGTGGATATAAAATTCGGCACCGGCGCCTTAGGCGTTACTCCGGCGCACAGTTTAGCTGATTTTGCTTTGGCGGAAAAGCATGAACTCCCAGTTATTAAAGTAATCGACGAAAACGGGCGAATCATCAAGGGTCTAGGCGAATTCTCCGAGCTGAAGGTTATTGAGGCTAGAAAAAAAATTGTGGCTGAATTAAAAACCAAAAAACTGCTGATTTCTGAGGATCAGTGCCAGCACAATCTTTCAATTTGTTACCGTTGCGCAACACCGATTGAACCTTTAACATCACGGCAATGGTTTGTGGATGTAAATAAAAAAATAAAAATTAAAAATGAAAAACTAAAAAAAACTATTGGTAAAAAAACTGCTTCCTTGAAAAAATTAGCTCTGGGGGTCGTTAAAGCCGGAGAAATCAACATCATCCCTAAACGCTTTAACAAAATATATTTTCAGTGGATGGAAAATTTGCGCGACTGGTGCATTTCCCGGCAAATTTGGTTTGGACACCCGATTCCAGTGTATTATTGTCAAAAAAGTAACTGTCAAGAAATCATCGTTAGCCGTACACCTGTCTCCAAATGTCCAAAATGCGGTGGAACCAAGTTAAAACAAGACCCGGATACTTTAGATACCTGGTTTTCCTCAGGTCTTTGGACGTTTTCCACGCTGGGCTGGCCGAGTGAAACTAAAAACTTAAAAATAAAAAATAAAAATAATGGAATATTAAATGATCTTGAGCGGTTTCATCCGACAAGCGTGATGGAGACCGGTTATGACATTTTGTTCTTCTGGGTGGCGCGGATGATTTTGATGACCACCTACGCTTTAGGCGAGGTGCCGTTTAAAACAGTCTATTTGCATGGCCTTGTCCGCGACAAAGAGGGGAGAAAAATGTCTAAATCCCTGGGCAACGGCATTGATCCGGTGAAAATGATCAAAAAATACGGCGCTGATGCCGTGCGGCTGTCTTTGATTATCGGCACAACCCCCGGCAACGATGTCCGGCTGTATGAGGAAAAAATCGCCGCTTATCGTAATTTTATCAACAAAATTTGGAATATCGCGCGATACATCATTGAAAATGAAAAAAGTAAAACGAAAAATGAAAAACCACAATTAAAAATCAAAAATCTACAGCACTCTGACCAGTGGATTTTGTATGAACTGGAAAAATTGATAAAGAATGTTAATCATAACTTAGAGCATTATCACTTTTCCCGCGCTGGCGAAGATATTTATGATTTTATCTGGCACAAACTGGCAGACTGGTACATCGAGGCGGCAAAAGTTGAAGCTGTACCGCATCAACAAGAACTACTTGATTATATTCTGAAAAAATGTTTGGTAATGTTGCATCCATTTGTGCCGTTTGTGACTGAGGAAATTTGGGGAATAATGAACATTGAACAAGGAGCAATAAAAAATAATCTGTTGATGATTGAGCCGTGGGTAGAGAAAATTGATTTTAAAATTACCAGAGCGCAGGCGCAAAATTTTGTGAAAATTCAAGAAATAATTACGGCAATTAGAAACGCTCGGGCCGAACAAAAACTAGCGCCCGCGGAAATAATCAATTGTTTGATTGATTCACGTTTGGAAAATTTGATTGACGAAAACAGGGGATTGATTGAGAAGATGGCTAAAATCAAAATTTTGACAAAAAGCGACGAGCTTAAAACATTTGACCAAATCAACCTCTCTCACGCAAAAATCTATTTAGAAAAAATCACCAAACTTGAGCCAGCCAAAGATACTGCCCAGCTCGAAAAATACATTCAATCACTGGAAGCGCGGCTTAATAATCCTGACTTTTTGGCCAAAGCGCCGAAAGAGGTGATCGCTAAAGAAAAAACCCGGCTAGAGGAAGCGCGGGCGAGATTAACCCAATAAAAAAAATTGACTCATAACAACACATGCTTCATAAAATTGTTTACGACGTAGAAACTAAACGCGCTTTTGACGAAGTTGCCGGCCGCGACCCCAGCAAACTCGGCATATCAATCGTAGTTGTCTATGATTACGCTGACGACATGTACAAAACTTTCCGCGAAGAAGATCTTAAAAAAATGTGGCCGCTGTTCGAAAACGCGGACTTGATAATCGGCTATAATCATAAAAATTTCGACAATAAGGTTTTATCGGCCTATTACCCGGGTAATCTGGACGCGATGCCGCACTTGGACTTATTGGAAGAATTCTATCGCGCCGCCGGCTTTAGAGTACGGCTGGCTAATTTGGCGCAGGTTAATTTAGGTGAAGCCAAACTCGCTGATGGACTCCAAGCCATTAAATGGTATCAGCAAGGTGATTTTGAATCCTTAGAGCGCTACTGCCGGCAAGACGTAAAAGTGACCAAGGATTTGTACGAACACGCTTTAAAGCACGGGAAATTAAAATACAAAGAAATCACGGAAATAAAAGAAATCCCGCTCAATACCAGCGCTTGGGGAGAAATCAAAAGCAAGACCATTAATTATACGTTACCGTTTTAAAATATCAGTTAGTGAGTTAACGGATTAACTCGTTAACCCATAAACTGTTTAGATTTAGGTATATGTCTGATCCCAGAATTTCCAAAGTAGTAGTTTTGCGCGACGTGTGTATCGGCGCCGCGCCTTGTACCGTGGTCGCGCCGGACGCCTTTGAACTTGATTCCGAAGGCAAGGCTGTAGTCAAAGACAGCTGGAAAAACACGGCTGGCAAAACTGTTCTAGAAGCGGCCCAATCCTGCCCAGTCAACGCTATCGAAGTTTACGACGAGGCCGGCACAAAAATCTATCCGAAATAAAATAGGTTCCTGTAATCTATGTCTGCCGAGACACAACCACAATTTGGATTTGAACAGCCAGAATATCAGCCTAATATTCAGGTTCTTACTGCTGAAAAAGAAAAAATTAGTACCCCAGAGGAGACTGACCAAAAAATTATTGATTGGGCTAAAGAGTGGCTAGAAAAAGCATTTGATCAAAATCAGAATCTCGACCCAGATATACCCCTTGAAGTACAGATAGGAATACAAAACGAACTGGAAACAAAAATCGCCAACCTAACTGATCCTCAATATCTTACTACTGGTTATTTATCGCCGGAGTATAAAAATGGCGTTAATATTTTTTTTAGTGAACTGGTAAAATTTATTGGCACTCACGCACGCTCGGCCAATAAATTAGAACGCGATAAATTGACTCGCTTTATAGGAACCATTACAAATGCATTATTTTCCAGTAGCGGGAGCATCGACACGCAAATGGATGCTGATGTATTACTTTTGGAAACTGCAAAGTTAACGCGGATACCGCAGGCGCGCGGATTTCTCAGCAGCGGAATTTTAAGCTCATTGGCTTATCAATTACAATTCTCTGGAGAGGCCGCCCGTCGAATTATCAAAAGCTTCCCGCTATTACCGCCGGAAGAACAAATGGATGTATTAAAACAACTGGCGACAGTCGGCGCGACCGCCCTTGGCACCGGGTACTTAGAAGCCTTTGGACTAGTAAAAAAGATCGTTGAGCAAGGGCAAAACGAAAATAATTCACCGCTAGTTCAGTACGAAGCTAACCTTGTTTTGGAACAACTTAATCAAGAAACGCATTCACCCAGCCTTGATCTTGTTACGTCAGGGCGGCCGGATGAATCACGTTTGGCAGAAAAGGGTATTGCAGAAAGATTAACGGAAAGCCAAAAATGGGAATCGTTGATTAATTCTGACCTAAAGCCGAGTAATGATACTTATGCCCGGGTGGCCGCGGATGCGATCGCGACTCTTGACCACAGCGGTTTACCGCAAAAATTAACACAATTGGAGCTGTCCACGTTGCCCGAAAAGCCAAATGCGATTAATCTTGGCATACTAAAACGAGTTTTGTATAAAGCCGATAATCCTGACGAATATCATTTAGACCTAATTAATGACCTCAGAACTACCAATCTACAAATTATTGAAAAATTAAACGGAAAAGAAAACCCTGCGCAAGAATGGGCGGGGATATCAGACGTCTTATCAGAGAGAGAATGGGCTGATTATCTGGACTTATGCAATCAAAAAAAGCAGTGGGATGTCCAGTTTCGACAAAAACAAGAAGATGTAGAAAAAGAAAGGCTAATGCAAGCCGAACAGGCAAGCCTGGATTTTTTAATCTTCTTTCAAAACGAGGCGCCAAAAATTATTGAACAAGATACTACCGATAAAGCGCAAATGTTAAAACAACTCTATGATAATTTCAATTCCCATTTTATTGCGCTACAACAAAATCATGACCCTTTGTTAATGGAACAAGCGTTCAGCGCGGCAGAAAAATTTATTTATTCCCTGAGATATAAAGAAATTTTGAGCGAATCGATAAGACTTCATAATTACGTCCAAGAGTTAGACATGCCAAAGGATGCAAAAGAAAGTCTTTTGGAATCTCTTTACATACTTAAAGATTCAATACCCAAAAAAAATGATTACCCTCCAGAAGTACAGCTTCTTATTAACCAGCACGAAGCGCTGAATTTGCGACACAGACAAGTCAACGAGCAGGCTTTAACCGAACTCAAAAATTATGCTGACTCGCTAGTTCCAAAAGATGCAGAAGAAAAATTTTTAACGCTTATTAACAAACTTAAAGCGCAGTATCCAGAATTTGCCGATGATTTAGGCCAATATTTAACAAATCTCCAAGCAGATCTTGCGCCCAACTACTTCCCGGCCCATTTTATCGACTATCAAGACAGCCCAGATGATCCAGCCTTAAACCCGTTTCCCGAAGGCAGTGCCGACGAAAACATAGCCTTATTTTTACAGGATCTACATTCGCCGGCTATGCGGGACAAGATCGAAGAAGACTTGGGCTTTAGCCTAAACGAACTGCCTTTAAACTCGCAAATCCATCTCTTGCGCTATTTGGCGAAGCAAAATAACACGGAGTGGCAACAGATTAGCGCTGTTTTTAAACAAAACCAAGCGACCCAGCCAGAATTGGCTATTTCTTTCCTCGCTTGCGCGGAAAATCAGCAATACGGTGATTTGATAATTGATCTTGCCTCGCGGCTCGAAAATCGCCCGGAGTTAACTAAACAAGTTTTGGAGCAATACGGCGAAATCGTAACTTTTGCACAAAAATTTCGTCAAATTGTAATGCCTTACCTCTTACAAGAAGCGCCAAACTTTAATCAAGATGATTTTTTTAGAGGGATGCTCCATTCAGCGAATATTTACCTGGTTATTAGCGAACAAGAAATTCGCAACAATCCAAATATCGAATATCAAACTATATTAGATACTCTAAAAGAGCAGTGCCCTGGATTTGATCCGAGCAATTGCGCTGAAGCGGTAATTGCTGAGGCGGTAGTGGAACTGGTGAATCAAGTGGGGCTGGAAAAAACTCGCGATGTCTTAAACCGCGTTGCCCGCAACAATTCGGACCAAAACGTACAAGAGCTAATCAATACTGCAATTTCATTTATAACCCCGCCGGTAGACGGCACGGCCGTACACCGCGTTGATGATTTATACGAACACTTAATTAAATTCGAAGGCTACGAATACAGTACGCACGAAGCCGAATTAAAATTATTAAACAAATATACGACCCCCAATGATTTAATATTGGATGACGGTTGCGGCACCGGCCGCCTCCTAATCCCACTTCGGCGAGAACTAGGCCGTAATGTTACTGGCCTGGATTATACAGGCCGACATGTAAATTATATTAAAAAGCAATTGCCTGACGCGCCAATATTACAAGGCGACTGGACAAATTTGGGTCTAAAGAAAGAAGCCTTTACCGTCGTTTATAGCCTGGGACGGAACATCTTGCATGAATATCGGCCAGAACGCCAAAATCAGCTCTTCGCCGAAGCTAATCGCGTCCTTCAAATTGGGGGAAAGTTCATTATTGATATACCAGACCGCGATCTGGGGCATTATAAAAAAATAGTGGATGCCCACCGTGAGATTATGCAAGAACGAGGGATCGAAACTTTTCGCCAAAAAGGCCTGATTTACGACAGCCCTGATGACAAAAATTATTCTACCCGCTATTTATATAGTGAAGATGATATTTTAAAATTAGCGACTAGTAACGGTTTCGAAATCGAAGTAACCGAACGTGCACCTTTAAACAATGGTTACGATGATGAAAATATTTATTATGTCTTAAAAAAAGTTGCTGAAGTAGCAAGTAACGCAGACACTAACTCAAACTTGTCGTAGGTAGATTAGGAGGATTTAGTACTGTTTGCTTTCTGCACCCAAGGCGCATCCGCCTCGGGCGGACAAGCGCGCGCACCTGTAGTCGCTTGCGCCCAGGCTAATTTAAAAAAAGTTTTCATGGTGTTATAAATATGTGGACTCTCTAAAATAACGCCGATTAGTTCGTCGGCGCGGTAAGATATAAAAGCGACCTTATTCTGGCCATAAATATTTACTTCTACCGCGACTGGATAATCTTCGCCAGAAATTACTAATGTTTCGCGTAAAGATTTTTCGTCCAATTGGTGATAATTAACTGTTTCCTTTGACATTGGCGCGATAACTTGAGCTTTAATTCCAGCTTTCACCCGAGCTTTAATATAAGTGGCGTCCAGCCATTTTTTTAAATTAGGTTCAATTTCTGCGGGCGTAAGTAAGGCATAGATCATTTCCGTATTAACCAGCGTGTCCAAATAAACCTGTTTTAGCCCTTCCACGCCCTCAAAAAACCTGATTCCTGGCCGGCCGGAAATAAGGTTAAAAGCCGAAATCAATCCAGGCAGGGAACTGGTAAGTGTTTTTTCAACGTTTTTTAACTGCCCTTGGCGCTCTTCCAAAAGCGCGGCCAGTGCGGACGGGTGAGTCGAGCGAAAAGTGGTTACCTGGCCAGGCTTGGTTTCTTTCTCTGCCAGCCCCAGCTTAACTAAATCATCCAGCAACTTATAAACCAACGCCCGCTTATAGGGCGTTTTTAATGTTAAGTCCCGCGCCTTAAGAGCACCAATTTTAAGCAGGGTCTCGTAGATTACGATTTGATCCGAAGTTAAACCGATTGTTTGTAATAGGGATTCATGCATAGCTGTATTATACACCTGCCTCGATATATTGTCAAAAAAACTATGACACTTTTTTGGCTTTATTATTAGCCTTTTTGAGTTTATTACTAGCCTAATTCGCTGTTACTTAATGATTATTGTCTATCTACTCTTGACAATATTTTAGACATATGCTATAATACGCAGTCAAATTGAAAATTTAAACAGCCGGCTTTTAGACAACCAGCTAAAAGCTAGCCTAACGAGGAGAGAGAAAATTAACTGGGCTCATTTTATCATGTCTATATTTAACGTGACATAAATGGCCTCGGAATCTCTCCGGGGCCATTTATTTTTTCGCCAACATCACAACCGGAGCGGAAAGATCGATGTAGAAGAGGAGAGAGTAAATTACTTAAGTCTACTGGCAGGTGTGTTGATAAAATAAAAAAGTTAAATCAACAACTGCCAACTAAGTAAATACAAATAGCTTGTCGTGCCAACTGCTCTTGCGGTAAAAGCCTTTGGCTACACCCAAAAGCGGCGGCCTCGTCTACATCGATTTTTTCGCCAAATCAAGGTAGCAGTCAGAAAAGTGGGGAGAGAGAATTAGTGCCGGACAATCCTTAAACTGGTTTTTGGATCAATAAAAGATCTAAAAACTAGAATAACGGAGAAAGCCGCACCCTATCCCTACTTTTCTCACTACTATCTTTAAATAGAAAGTGAGTTGAAAATTTAAACCGTGCTCTTGATTTTAGACAATTAAATTAACCTACCGAAAGGAGAGAGTTAATTTCCTAAGGTCACGAGCCGACCATAAAAATAGCCAAGCGGAATACCCAACTCTGCACAGCTGTGCGGAGGGATACAAGCTTGGCTACAAAAAGTGCGAAAATATCCTTAACTTTACCGCTTAAAACGGTAATAGTGAGGAGACTCTCGGGACAAAAATTTATTGCCCCGAGAAATGTCCTTACTAACTAACCCCTGGACAAAGATTTACTATGCCTACTTAAAGAATAAAAAAATAAGTAAGAAAATACGCTGCCAGTGAGCTTTTTTTTACAACTTTGCTCATTGGCAGTAATTTCCTTACTTTTTATTACTCCTGTCGTTATGAGGAGAGCAGGAGTGATGTTTTAAAAAGAGTAGGTTCCGGCTAAACCGGAACACCGGGCGCGGTAAGCAGTGCCCGCGGGGTGATCTTTGAAAATTTTTCTCTAAACTCCCAATCAGAAGCCAGAAATTATATATAAATTCGCGCTTCTCGCTTGGGAGCTTAGAGAAGCTTCGCACTGTATATAGTGAGAGGCAAAAAAAACAAATAAAAACTAAGGTGGTAATGTTTCATTTACTATGCCTTAAAACGATAAATTCCGCTGGAGTAATTTCTAAGTCATCAAGAATCGCCTTGAAAGTTTGGCGCTTAATGCCGGCAGAACCGTGGCGTGGGATAGTAGTGTAGCGACCATCCGAACGGCGCCAAATTTCGTGGCTTCCCTTACCCTGCCGATAAAAAACAAAACCCAATTTACGGGCAACTTTAGCGACGTCTGCATAGTCAGCTTGAGGAAACTTAGGAGCCATAAAACTTATAACGAAACCGGCAAAGGTAAGGAGAAACGAAAATCTTTTTGAGACTTAAATGATACGCTCGGGATAAAATCACCTTCGGCCTGACGAACTTGGATTTGCGTTTTGATGACATCTTGAATGTTCTCTATTACTTCCGAATAGCTGGCTCCTTCGGCATGACAGCCCTGCAAAGTAGAGCAATCAGCAAAAAAACCACCTTCCTCCATGGGCTCTATCGTAATTGGAAAAAAATACATTTCTTTGGCCATATTTTTACTAATTTTATTTAATGTAGCGGTACGCATAATAAACTTTAGAAGTTAAAACTGGGAGCGTAATTCTTTAAGAGATTTAATTTTTCTCACTTTGCCAGAGGTATAATCTTTTTCTGCTCGCGATAAACTGGCCAAAAATTCCGAATTAAAAAACCCAAAATAAGCCGCTAATTTTTCGAATTTGTTTGCATCTAGCTCAATTACTATTTTTTTTGACGTTTTGCAGGGAGCGATATTAAGAGTTAGTGAAGCCATAATTTGATTGATTATTATTCCCAGTATATTATTTTGCCAGGATTGTGTCAAATTTAGTCCCTTCTTAAAAACCCATGTCATTCCTGGTGTTTTAAGAGGGGATTACCCTTCTATGTTAAAGTTTAAAATTCACCAAAAAGGAGGTGAAAATTTTGAGGTTTAAAGGGGAAAAAGCATTGGAACGGTTGCTTGATGACCCGCTACAGGCGATCCAAGATAGCGAGATCATCTGCCTGCTATGCGGGCAACCCTTTCAGTCGCTGTATGCGCATTTACATACGCATCAGGTTTCGCCTGATGAATATAAGCGATTGATCGGGTACAAAGATGGCGTCTTTTTGATTGCCCGTGGGAAAACGCCTGAGTTTGTAAAAACAGCACGGGCACAAGTGATTTCGGAAAACGTCGATGGTTACTGGGACGCGACGTTGAGTGAAGACGTAAACTGCCAAAACATAGCCGGTGTGTTTGGCATAACCGAAAAACAAATTTGGAAACTTTATACCGGCGACTCCCAGTTAAAAAAAATGCGCGAGACTCCCTATCGCGCAATTGGGAAACAATCAATTACTTGTTTGGAGTGTGGTAAAAAATTTCGCTCACTCACTACTGACCACCTCCGAACACACGGTCTCGATACTTGGGCAGAGTACAAAACAAAATGGGCGTACGCCCAACATACCCAGTTAAATAGTCATTCGGCTTTTATTGACTATATAATTGGCCGGGATAGAAAAATTGTGACTAAACGCTGGAACGCGCGTGGCTGGCAAGGGCGGCCGTGCACAGTTGATGACGTTATTTCTCTTTGGGATGTATCAAAAACCCGCGAAGAGAATTTAGACGCCATCGGTGAACAATTCGACCTTTGCTGGGGCGAAATTATCCATCTGTTTATGGGCAAAAAGCATCCGAAAAAGCTCCAACTGATGGAGCTGATGGATAAAAGCAGCCAGCACAGCCAGCAGGAGCAATGCTCCGCAAAAAAATCAACCGCTAATCTTTTATCGGTTGATGAATATGAGGAGTTGAGTAAGCTCCTTGCTCTTGGCACTGATCCAGACATCGCCGCTTTAAAGTTAGGGATCCAACCTAACACCGTAAAAGAATACACAAAGCGGCAAAAAAAAGCCCAGCGAAATTCAGAAAAAATCAGCCGCCTGAAAGCAGACCCAATGGCGGCAATTAATAATACAACCATTACCTGCCTGGTCTGCGGGCAGGAGTTCAAAGTATTAACGGCCAATCATCTGGCCACCCACGGGCATACCGGCAAGTCGTACAAAAAGACTTTTGGCTATGCACCAGACGTGGCGCTGATGAGCCGGGAACAGTTGAAAAAGCAAGAAAACCGTGACCAGCGGTTAAACTGGGCAAATCCTGCTTGCCGTCCAGATGTTACGAAGGATCAAATTTTGACTTTGCGCGAGCAGGGTTGCAAAGTTGACGCAATTTCGGCGGAACTGGGAATATCACGTTCCCTGATTTACCGCCGGTTAAAGGAGGTATAAAATGGGTTTTCCGGATTTATCGTTAGATTTTCCGTTCCTGGAAAATCCCACAGGACTAATCGTGGCCACTATCCGCCGGTGGTTTAGCAATTGTATATCAGAGGGCGGCCTTGTGGAATCGATGGACCTCTTTAATGTCGGGGTTGAGGCGCTTTGTATAGTCCGAGAAGCCATAGACAATGGCCAGCCAACACCCACATGCAAAGAGATCCGAAAAGCGGTCCGAAACGCTATGGCTTCTGTAGCATGGCGCCAATGGACCAAACGTACCCGCAAAGAAAGTGAATTTTCCGCATTCGCCACACCTGATGACGAGGGCGATGAAGGCGGCGAGTTCACCGATTTTTACCCAAATCCCGAGGCAGAAATGCCAGAGGAGGAGGTACTGAATAGTGAATTGGTCCAGACGGTAATGGCCGCGGTTGGGCTTAATAATGAATTAGTGGAGAAAATTTTGTTTTTTGCTTTATTCACTAATCTACGACCAACCGGCATTGCCGATCTTGTTCAGACAAAGGTTGAGGTCATAGCTCGGACTTTAACTATAATATTTGCGCGAGCTAAAAAAAATAAGCAGCTAAGGCAATACCTGGCTGCATAAGGGGGTGATTAGGGGGATTTTGGTTGAGATTTCGCACTGCTCCTAAAATCTCCCACCTTTTTCTTTAATGAAACAATCGTTTTAATTTTTCGTAGAAATTTTCCCGCGTCTTAGCAAAATGAAAAACAATTTCCTTTTTTTGAGGATTAACAGTATAAGCTACCCTATATGCAACATTACCAACCTTAAAATGGAAAGAGTATAAAAAATGTAACGATCCGGAAAGTTTTTCGCCAGCATAAGGATTTGTCTCTAATATTCTGGTAACTCTAATTAACTCCTCGCGCACATAAGCTGGTAACCTCTTAAGCGAACGTTTGGCAGTGGGTGTAATAACTCGTTGGTACATAATTACCTAATAACTTCCAACGGCTCCACTTGACCAGCAGCCGCTTCGGCTAAGCTCGCCTCTAAATCTACCATCAACTCTTGATCTAATAAGAGAGAAAGAGACTCGGTATCTTGCGGTGAAAGTAAACCCTTAAGAGTTTTAAGAGTCATTACTGCTTGTTGCGCTTCTTCTAAAATGCGAAAGCGTACATCAGCTGGAGGAAATTCGGTTGATTTTAAAAAAGTTTCTTTGGCCATAGTTGAATTTACAATTTACAGGCGCATTATAAGATAGAAAAGCTACGTTTGTCAATAAATTGAAGCCGCACGAACACTTTTTTGCCTAGATCTCTCGCTGATTTCATAGAAATTAGTGAGGGACTTGGGCAAAGTGAGATAAAAATCAAATCGCTCCGCGCGGGATTAAAACCGCACTGATATATTTTATATCAGCCCAAGAGGAGCAAATTCAAAACAAGCTCAAAAAGAGCTAAAAATGGAGGTCCGAAAAATGGGTTACAATGGAAATCGTGGTGGCTATCGTGATGATAGGAGAGACGATCGACGGGATGATCGACAACAAGCGCCAGCCGGTCCGTTTGAAAAAGAGATTTTTGCGAATAGCGGAAAAAACCTGACAGAGACTGGTAAGACGAGAGTGCAAAGTGCGATAGTTAATGGTGACCCGTTTACGGCTAACGAGCTGGCAGAAGGCTTGATCGACGTTTTGTCGTCAAAGCGCTTTTCAAAAAGCCAGTTTGGGTTAGTCCGTAATGGAATTACAAAAGTAGAACGCTCGTTCACAAAAAAGGATGCCACAGATGCAGAACATGCCGTCGCGGTATTGGATTTTAAAACAGGGTTGATTCCTATAGGAATACGACATGCTAATGCAGGTGGTGGATTTCTGGTTACTTTAATAACAGCCGCAATTGAGGCTTCAATCATAACGGTCGAGAATTGCAAAAAAATTGATCAAAAGCTTTTTGCTAATTTCCAAACCCTTATGAGGTATCTCACAAACCACGCTGTAAAATTACAGTAAGCTGAGTAAACTGCACGTCATGTATTGTTTTAAAAAAACAAAAAAAGAAAAAGGAGAACGAAAATGTTTGGAACAGTAGAAATCACTGGAAATTTAGTGGCGAAAACAGGTATATTGATCGGTGGAAATGGTCAACGATTAGGAAGAGGACCAGTAGATAAAGAAATAATCCGAGATCCTAACACGGGCATGCCCTATTTACCAGGTTCCTCTCTTCGAGGAAAAATCCGCTTCCTAGTGGAAAAAACGCTTGGCGCCCCGGCTAACAAGAGGGTTGCCAATAGCATGATTCATACGTGCACGCAATCGCCGGCTTGTTCAGTTTGCCTACTCTTTGGTGTAGATGCCAACAATTCAAGTGGCGCAGGGAAATCGCGTATTGATGTGATGGATTCTTTTCTCAATCCAGACTCGGAAAACATCATTCTAAGTAAAGATACGGATGGGATTGGTACTGAATACAAAACAGAGGCGGTCCTCGATAGAGTCACCAGCGCAGCGACTCCGCGAACAAATGAAAGAGTTATAGCTGGAGCCATCTTTGATTTTGAGGCGAACTACCATCTCCAAGGTGTGGAGGATCGTACTCTGCTCAAAATATTCCTTGGTGGCATGTTAGCTATTGAAGATTACGGAATCGGCGCCGCCACCAGCCGTGGATATGGGCAAGTAACATTAGAAAATCTTGCCATTGTATTTCACTCCCGTGCTTACTATCTTGGTGAAGAGCAACCAATCGTCTTAATCGAAGCGCCAACTATTGGCGACATCGTTAAATCCTACGATGAGTGGATCAATCAGGTGCCGTGGAACGATACTAATAATGAAACTGTATTCGAAGTCCATAACAATGCCGAGGAGGTAAAGTAAAATGATAACACAGATTATCAAACTCGAAGCCTGCGACTATCGCACCGGCAGACCGTCATCGTTTATTTTTCATTGGACGGAGGACGGCAAAGATACTTTTCTGACACGCCCGTGCGTTACCTCAGATACATGGTGGGGGAGTTTATGTTGCCGCTGGCAAGATTTAATTGGGCATATCGAGCTAAATGATATGCTGGAACAGGATTACCGGCACAGCAATGGAAATCCGCCATTCGTAGTTTCCTCGTTGTTTCCATACAAGGGAAACGTTCTCTTCTTCCCAATACCGCAAGGTTTTGAGGTTGAAGGGAGCATGATAGAATTTATTTCCCAGGGACTGCTAGAGGAGATACTTCGCGGAGAACGTACTTCTCTATTTCCGCCTATCGCAGCGCAACGTATGGTTCAACCCGGGACCATGCCGCCGATTATGATAGGTACTGCTGCGTGTTCCATCTGGGAGGCACCCAACCTTGGGGATATAACCCAGCCACTATATAAAGTGGAAACACGGACGTGCATTACAAAGGGGCAAGGGAACTCGACCGAACCCCGCAAGCAAACAGAGATCTGGTTTGGCCCGGACAGTGGTTTTTATTCTTTCGTTCAAATACGCGAAGAATATGTACAACCTTTGGAAGCC
>MHJY01000037.1 GCA_001818235.1 Candidatus Jacksonbacteria bacterium RIFOXYB2_FULL_44_15
GAATAGTGATCTTTAAAACACCATTATCATACTCCGCGGCCGCGGCGTCAGATTGCACCGAAACCGGTAAAGCCACGCTCCGGTAAAAAGACTGTGACATCCACTCGCGCCGGGTGTAGTTTATTTCTTCGACCTCGCTTTGTTTTTCTTCTTTGCCTTGAATGGTTAAAACGTCATTTTCGATCGTGATATCAACCTTACTCGGATCAACGGCCGGCAAAGGCACTTCCGCGATTACCTCAGTTTCGGTTTGAAAGATGTTAACCGCCGGCGAAAATGATTTGGCGAGAATTCGCCTCGGCGCGTTGCCGAAAAAATCATCAACGTCGTCAAAAACGTTCATCATGGGTTGCCATTTAATTAAAGACATATATAATTATGGCGCAATATAAAACTTGGGTGAATTATTCACTCCATGCTCATATCGTGCCACAAGATAAAAAATAATTTTCAATTTACAATTTTCAATTTACAATCAAAATTATTTTGTGCCGTTTTTCATTTTTATCTTTTCATTACTCTACTTCCCCACCACTACCTGCGCCGCACGGACAACTTTGGCGCCTTGCTTGTAACCGCGCCGGATAACTTTGACGATGTTGCCGCTACCGATAGTCAAATCATTTACTTCTGATATTGCTTCGTGATAGTTTGGATCAAATTTGTCGCCGCTAACCGCATAAATCTCTACACCCTGAGCCTTTAAAAAATCCTCAAGCTGTTTCTTTATATACGTAATTCCTATCACCCAATCTTTCACTTTTTCCGCCTCCGGTATGTGGCTCATCGCTTCATGAAAATTATCTAAAACCGGGAGCAGTTCGAGAACCAGCCCTTCGTGCGCGTATTTGATAAAGTCCTGCTTCCACTTTTCGTTTTCTTTTTTTAAATTTTCGTAATCCGCCCGGGCGCGCTTGGCGAGGTTTAAATATTCTTCGCACTTGACGCAATTGCTGTTTGATTCAACAGGTTCTTCTGATTCCGTTGCTGACACAACCGAAGGTTTTATTTCCTCCTCTAATTTTGTTTCATCAGGCGTTGTTTTTGTAAACATGGTTAGTTTGGTATTAAGTATCAAGTATTAGGTATCAAATAAATATTAATGTGGCTGTAACTTTTTTTCGGTTGCATTTAAAGCATTTTTTCGGATTTCGGGCTTTGGGTTTTGGAATTAGTATTTTTTACTACTTTTATCTTATGCGTTTTAGCTTAAATTTTTCATCAACTCCCGACTATACTCCAAAAGTCCCACATTAGTCCGATACGGCATTCGCAGAGGCCCCAGAATCGCGATCAGCAAATTGCCGCTTGTTTTAACGGTGATCAAACTCAAGGCCGGATCAATCGGATTATTCGTGCCCACCAAAATCACGATTTCATCGTTAACTTGGTGGTAAAGTTTTGCTAGATGGCGGTCAAGCTGGTCGATCACGCCCGCGATGTTATAGACGATGTGCTGATTGCTGAATTCCGGCTGAATAAATAAATTGGTTAAACCGGTATAATAAAAATCATTGTCAGTAAAAGCGGTTAAAATAAATTCTTGCGAGAGTTCGGCTAAAATTTTCGCCAGCGCCTTGGCGCTTTGCCGATCACCCTGGCCTTCGCGGATGGTTTGACTCAATTTCTTTTCCTGCGCAAAAGACGGCTTTTTAGAAATAAATTGATTGTCTAAAAAATATCGATACCCGGCTTCGGTCGGTATCCGGCCGGCCGAGGTGTGCGGCTGTTCCAAATAGCCCAACTCGTCTAATTCCAGCATTTCGTTGCGCACAGTGGCCGAAGAGACATCAAGCTTATATTTTTCCACCAAGACCTGCGAACCGACCGGTTCGGCTGTTTTAACGTACTCGCTGATTATCGCCCGCAATAAATTGTCTTGCCTGACGGTTAGCATATTTTTAAAATTAGCACTCTCACCCCTTAACTGCTAATATAGCAATGCCTGTAAAAGTTGTCAAGAGATTAATTTTATTATAAGCTGTATTTATGTCTGATTATCAAGAAATAAAAAACCGCTTTCAGGAATTGGAAACCGAACTGCAAAATTCGGCGATTTTAAGCAATTCCGCGCTTCTTAAGGCCTATGGCCAAGAGTATAATCAAATAAAAGAAAAAATCGATTTGATCAGCCAGTTGGAAAAATTAGAAGACGATCTGAAGCAGGCCGAAGAAACGTTAAAGCAGACTGATGAGTTGGAAATGAAAAATCTGGCGAAAGAAGAAATAGATAGTATCAAGTATCAAGTATCAAGTATCAAGCAAAAGTTGGAGGAATTACTAAGACCGCAAGATCCTTTAAATAAGCGTGATATTATTGTAGAAATTAGAGCGGCCGCCGGCGGCGATGAGGCGGCTCTGTTCGCGGCGGATTTATTTCGCATGTACTCCCGCTACGCCGAAAACCATGGCTGGCAAGTCGCGGTGATGTCTTCGTCAGTGGTCGGGATCGGCGGTTTTAAAGAAGTAATTTTTGAGGTAAAGGGGCGCAATGTTTATCAGGATTTAAAGTACGAAAGCGGCGTGCATCGCGTTCAACGCATTCCGGAAACCGAAAAATCCGGCCGCATCCACACTTCCACCATTACCGTCGCCGTTTTGCCGATAGCCGAAGACGTCGAAATCGCCATTAAACCGGAAGACTTGCGCATTGACGTTTTTCGTTCCAGCGGTCCGGGCGGGCAGTCGGTAAATACCACTGATTCGGCCGTGCGCATTACCCACGTACCTACCGGCTTGGTGGTTTCCTGCCAAGACGAAAAATCGCAAACGAAGAATAAAGAACGCGCTTTAAAAATATTAAAGTCGCGATTGTTTAACGCCGAGCAGGAGCGTTTGCGCAACGAGCGCGACACAGTCCGCCGCGGGCAAATCGGCCACGGCGACCGAGCTGAAAAAATACGCACTTACAACTTTCCGCAAGACCGCGTTACCGACCATCGCTTAAAGCAAAATTGGGGTCAAATAATGCGAATTACGAACGGCGAATTGGAGCCGATAATCACTGCGCTTAAGGCTAACGACGCTTAATGGCTCTACTCAAAAAAAACAGTTTACCCACCGTTAAAACCGTTTGGCGACAGGCGACTTTAGCACTAACAAATGCGGGCATTCCCTCGGCACAGCTTGATGCCGAGATTTTGTTAACGCTGGCATTAAATAAAACCAAAGAATTTTTATATACCTACCCAGAGTATCACTTAGATCCGGAAGAATTTGACAGCTATAAAAAACTCATCGCCCGGCGCCAAGCTCACGAACCGGTCGCGTACATTACCGGCAAAAAAGAATTTTACGGATTGGATTTTATTGTTGACAGACGAGTTTTAATCCCGCGGCCGGAAACCGAAAAAATTGTTGATGAGGCATTAAAATTAGCCGCCGAATTCATTGCCGACCAACGGCCGCTTTATATTATCGACGTCGGTACCGGTTCTGGTTGCATCATTATCAGCATCGCCAAAAAAATTCTTGATCCCAGCCAGGTTGAACTGCTGGCAACCGATATTTCGTCTGAATCGCTTGCGGTCGCCAAATTAAACGCGCGGCAACATCACGTTTTAAACATGATTAGTTTTCGAAAAGGCAATTTAATCCAGCCCCTACAAAAAAAACTTTCGGCGCAAAAAAACCCGGTTTTGATTATCACCGCCAACCTGCCTTACATTACCCCAAAGCAATACCGGAAAACGACCGCCGACATAAAAAAATACGAGCCGCGGCACGCACTTTTAACGCCTGATGAAAATCCGAACTATTATTATCAACTGCTGGATAATCAATTACAAAACATCCAAAAAAAAACGCAGGCGCAAATTTATAAATTTTACGAACTAATAACTGACTCCCCGTCCGATTGGCACGATATTTAACCAAGTGTGTCCCGGGATCATTTCGACTTCTTTCTCATCGACATTGAAACGGATTCGAGCGTCAGCGGCCGAAATTGTCCAGATACCTTCGCGGCATTGGCCACGTTGGCAAATTATCGCCTTATTTTGGCCTACCGTATCCATTTTAAGCCTGCCGATTTCGTCGATAACCTGGATCGGCATATAACTGATCAATAAATTATCGGCGACTAGTTTATCGCCGTCAGCCGTTAGCTGTAACTCGCCGCCTTGATAACGAACGTAAACTAATTTTTCGAAATCATAACGGTACTCAACCCGAAAGGCCTCGGTTGAATAGTCTATAGCGACACCGGGCGCCATGGCCAGAATTTCCATCTCCGTCGCCGGCTCGTTTGACTCCACGGGATATTTCCAAAGCCAGGCGGCTTTTTGGTAATCAAACTCGTTTAACCAATCCGGCGCTAAAGCGCTTTGCGCCTGCCGCAATAAATCTGTACTGGTAAATAAATTATGCGGCGGGCTTTTTTTATTATCGCGCCAAAAATACACGCCGCGCGGCCCGATCTCGTCAACATTTATTACGCCAAGAGAATCTCCGGCCAACAATTCCAAAGCGATGGGGCTTCCGCCGGAATGCGCAATCAAGGCGTGCAAACCAGCGGAAAAATCAATAAAATACGGACGCACCGAACGCACCGGTCCAATTTTTTTGATGTTTAGGCTCGGATCAAAAAAAGCGACAAACCTGGTAACTCCGCCTTCCACTGGAAATTCCACAACTAAATCAGCTTGATTTAACCCGCTGGCACCGCCCTTAAAATTATTATCAATGACTACGGCCAGCGGAATAATAGCCGCCTCTACCGGCGTCTCAGCGGTCGTCCCGTTTAAGATGTTAAAATATCCGGTCACCGGCAATGACCTCGGTTTCTCGCGAAGTAAAGAATAATCTAGATCTATCTGCCGCCACGACGAGACGTCTTTTTTAAAATTAAATAAATTAAAACCTGCCGCTACTAGCATAGCGACAGTATAAATCGACAATATCAACAAAATAATCGTTTTTTTATTTAGTTCCATTGTCCCTCCAATGTTACTTCTTCTCTACCCCTTTTTTCTTATCCACGTCTCCGGCAACTTCTCCGGCAGTTTCCTCTTTCTTTGACAAGGCTTCAATGGCGGCCGCCTCAGCTTCTTTGGTGACGACTAAATCTTCTTTAGTCTCTTGGAACGGTAAAACGGTGGCGACAATTAAATTTGCGTCATCAACTGCTCTGATGCCCGCCGGCAGGGCTAAATCACCAACTTTGATAGAGCTGTGAATAACGGCCAGAGCAGACAAATCTACGTCAATTTCGGAAATTAAATCCTGGGGCAAACACTCGATTTCGATATCATCGCGATTTTTCATCAGCACTCCGCCCGCGGTTTTGACCGCCGAAGATTCCCCGATAAAATTAAGCGACAGACGCGTGGTTAATTTTTCGTCCATGCGAACGCGGTACAAATCAATGTGGATAAGTTTCCCACTCATGACATCCTCCTGGTTATCTTGCCAAAGCACTTTGATCGGCTTTTCCTCATCAATCTGCAATTCCAATAAACCATGCTCGCCATTTTTTTTAATCTCTAAAAGAAACTGCCGCAAATCGAAAAGTAACGGAATCGTTTCGCTACCATGGCCGTAAACCACTGCCGGAACCTTTTCCTCGCGCCGATATTGATTTAATTTAATTCCTGGTTGCCTTTTGGTTGCTTTTAACATAACTTGAAGCTAAATCTCGAACTAATCCAAACCACTCGATTATCGCAAAATGATTAGTGCGGATTATCAATTTTAGATTATTTTTAAAATTAGTAGCCAAAAGAATAACACATTCAATCCCTTCCAGTCAAGCGCGAGGGACGCTAAGCTAAAGGCTTGGCTCGGCAGAATTGATGCCAGCGGCCCCAAGATACTCAGTTAATAATGCGATAAATTTTGCCTTATCATCCGGCGATAAATAGATTCGCCGGCCGTCCCAACGGACAATTTCCACAATATTGGCATTGTTAGTTAAATAAACATAGACTTGCCCGTATTTTTTCGTCCAAAATAAACCAAACGTGCCGTAAAATCCGGCAGATCGCCAAAGACCAACGGCCAACTGATTTAAAATATCGGGATTATCGCTGATCGACTTAATGTCAGACAGCATAATTTTGCGCGAACCCCGCGGCCTCAAAATTTCGAGTTCGCTGGTTGTGAGCCGATAGCCCAGCGGCCGATATAAATATGTTACGCCAAAAGTTACTCCGGTAATTAATGGAAATAGTAATGGCCATTCAATCTTTAGCGTGAAAAAAAATACAAGCGACAAAAGCAAGGGCAAAACAAAACCAACGCCGTAGCCGACTAGATAGGTTACGAGTTTAGCCTTATGAGCCAAACTAGCTTTAAAAAAATGACCTTCAGCTGACTTATTTTTAAACATATCACTGTTGGATTTCAAAATTATTGGAATAAAATACTAACCCTTGATCGACACTGCTTTCCAATATAAATTTAAAGCGATAGACGCCGGGACCGGCAGAACCCACTGGACTGGCGCCGGCTAAAATTTGTTGGTCCCAGGTGTAAACACGGCTGGCGCCGGTAGTCAAATTCCGCGTATCTGAAAGCTCGGCGAGGCGCTCAAACTAATGCGTTGCCAGCCTTGAGCAGTTTGTTTCTCCAAATCAGCCACCGCCTCGTTTAGTTCCGTCGAATCTTTAAGGATCAACGGTTCAGTTAGATTATTGATTAACGTCAATTTAATTGACTCCTCCGGAGCATATATTAATTTATCGGTTTGAATTGTAACGTCCACGCCCGCGCTTTCTTCGCATCGTCCGCGACGACAACCGCAACCTGTCGCCGGTTCAGGCGACAACGTATTATAGCAAAACAGCGGTTCCGGGCAAACTAAGTTGGACAAGCGCGGATTAACGCATTCCCAAAAAGCGCCGGCTGAGCTTTGGCAACAATTTGTGGCGGTCCACCGGCAATCATCGCCGCCAGCGCAAGTGGTATCGATTTGTACCTTACTGCCGCGGAACAGCAAATTAAACTCGTCGGTATGAAAAATCAAAAATTTATCTTTATTGATAAAAAAATCAAAACGGAAAGTACCCTTCAAAACCATTGGATTAAGTCCGGCATTTTGGGCAAATGTTTGTGAGTCCCAAACATAAGTCTTGGTCGCGCCGGGCGAAAGCGTCACAAAATCAGCTAAATCGTCCCCGGTCGCCGGCTGAACTTCGGTTACTAGTTGCCAGGCAGAGCCGTCTTTTTTTACTAACCTGACAAACCAATTTCCCAGATCTTTTTTTGCCGGCAATTCTATAGGCACCAGTAATTTGTTGACAATTGATACTTCGACGATATCTCCAGAATAATAATCAGTTTGATTAAGTAAAGCGCGCACCGAGTAATCACCGGTTTCGGCCAGCTGGCACTTATTGTCCTGGCACATCAGATAAGGCGGTCCGCCATAGTCTGGACAGCTTTTAATCGACGGCGAGCATTTTTTGAGATTAAACGATGTGATAAAATAATTTATTCTGGTCAATATATTTTGATTCACAAAACTGCGGCATGGGAACATTACGGTCCGACAATCATTGTGATTTTGACAATCATTGCCGTCGGTGATTTCTTGCGTTATTTCCCGCTCTAATTCGGCGCAAGTTTTTGAGTCGCCGAGCACTTGATACTCACCGGCGGTTTTTTTTAACAAATAACTTTGATAGTAAAAATACGCCGCCACGATACCCATGGCTAAAAGCAAAAGCAAATAGACCAACTTGTCTTCCAACTTTTTTTTGTCTTTGATTTTTTTTGGCTCTTGAAATTTGATCTCAGGATAGGACATGATAAAAGTATAAAGTATTAGGTATAAAGTATCAAGTATAAACCATAAAAAATTATTACCATACGCTGAACCTTTATTCTTGAACATTTTCCAGGAGGCTTTCCAATAAAAACCGAACATCATTATGGCTTTCAACAATATACTGCGCGTGCGATTTAGAATACCCGACTTTGATGGTATATGCCCGATCGCCAATCGCTTTAAACAAATCTTCATCAGTCGTGTCATCGCCAATCGCCAAAATAAAATCCGGCACATACTTTTCTAAATAATAAGTCGCAACCGTTCCTTTGTTTGCGCCAAAACTTCGTACCTCCACCACCCGCTTTCCCTGAATTACTTGCACATCGTGCTTAGCAAGCAAGTGATTAAGATTATTAATCAGTTCCTTGGCGCGCATCGAAGCCAACCCGAAATTAGCCAGCCGGTAATGCCAGGCAATGGAAAATTCCTTCTCTTCGATAAATGATCCTGGCAAACGTTCGGTATATTTTTTTAAAATCGGCAGCACTTCTTTTTTCCAATCATTCTGCAATGGTTTGATTATCTCCCAAGACGCGCTACCTTCTCGAATCCAAATCCCGTGCTCAGCCACCAAATCCAAATCCAATCCTCGAAACCAGCGTTCCATAGTGTTTTTGTCGCGCCCGCTGATGATAACAAGGCGCGTTCGCGGCTGTTTTGAAAGTGTATCTAAAAGACTGAGCAGTGCGGTATCAGGTTCGGCGTATTGTGGCGTTTTCTTGATTGGTACAAGAGTGCCGTCGTAGTCTAAAAACAAAAATTTAAGCTTGGCTTGATGAAAATCCAGACTAATCTGCCGCCGCATTTTTGCGTTCAGTAACTTACTCTCTCGCTGTGTGGCTTTAAAATCAGTTAACTCGTGAATAAAATCTTCCACCCAACGCGTTACCGTGTAACCCTGTAGCCGCCGTTGCATAAAATTCATTCGCTCTTGCTGTTCTGGAAGCGGCATATTTAATCCCGCCACTATCGCCTCAACCATTTCGTCCCGATGATGCGGATTAATAATAATCGCTTCGCCTAATTCTTGGGCCGCGCCAGCCATCTCGCTTAGAATTAAAACGCCGCTTTGATCCTGCCGAGAAGCGACGTATTCTTTGGCTATTAAGTTCATCCCGTCCCGGAGCGGCGTAACTAAAGCAATATTACTCATGCTATATAACGCCGAAAGCTCGGCGAAGGATAACGCTTTAAATCTGTAATTCACCGGCGTCCAATTAACCGTGCCAAAAAAACCATTGATTTCCCCGACCAAACCGTCAATCTCGCTTTTCATGTCGTTGTATAGTTTAACCTCCATCCGCGAAGGCACGACGACTAAAATAAATTGCACTTTCTCTCGCCATTCGGGATACTCGGTTAAAAACGTTTGGTAACCTTGCAGTCGGTTAATTATCCCCTTAGTATAATCCAACCGGTCGACAGATAAAATAATTTTTTCAACGCCTTCTATTTTTTTGAGTTTAGCCTGTTCTCTTTGCACCGCACGCCGATTTGCTCCTTCGTAAAATTTGCTAAAATCAATTCCCATTGGAAAAGTATCAACCTTTGTCGCTCGATTCTCGGTGGTGATAATTCCCAAACTGTGTTCATAGCCTAGTATACGCCCCACGCACTCAATAAAATGCCGGGAATAATCATAAGTATGAAAACCGATTAAATCACTGCCCAACATTCCCTGCAAAATTTGGCGGCGCCACTTGTTCGGGAGTAGTCGAAAAATTTCGAACACCGGAAATGGAATGTGCAAGAAAAAACCAATCGCTAAATCAGGCAACCGTTCCCGTAACATTTTAGGCAGTAACATCAAATGGTAATCATGAATCCACACAATGTCGTCAGGTTGTAACACTTTTAGGGCTTCCTCGCAAAACCGCTCATTAACCGCACGATAAGCCGCCCACTCCTCATTGTTATACGAAACCAAATAGGGAAAAGAATGAAAAAGCGGCCAGACCGTATCATTGCAAAAACCATTATAAAAATGCTTGATTTCTTCGGCCGAAATCATCACTGGATGCATTTTCTTTGCATGCAAAGATACCTCTAAACCTTTTACCTCTAAATTATCTCCGGGTAAACCAGGCCAGCCAACCCATAAATATTTTGCCTGCGGAACATTAGCGCGCAGTGATGCCAAATAAGAAGATAACCCCGTCGCCAATCCGCCGACACTTTTTGTAAACTTAATCTTCCCGTCCTGTCGGCTAAAATTTAACGGAAGACGATTGGATATAATTACTAATCGTTCAGACATAAGAATAAAACGGTTATCTATCTTTATAATATCTGGAATTCACAGGAAAGACAACTGAAAGCTAATTTATTTTTCCGTCTCCCAAAGCGAATACAAGGAAGCGCTTTCGAGGAGCCCGATTGCGATCATGCCGACCAAAAGCGAACTGCCGCCGTAACTTAAAAACGGCAATGGAACGCCAAAGACCGGCGCCAGCCCCAAATTCATGGCGATATTGGCCAGCCCCTGGAAAGCGAACCAGCTAAAAATGCCGACTGAAAGCAAGGTCGCAAACTCGTCTTTCATTTTTTTAGTCAAGTTGATTATGCGAAATAGCAGAAAAGCGTAAATGATAATCACTAAACTGCCGCCTAAAAAACCCAGCGATTCGGAAATAACCGCGAAAATAAAATCAGTTTCTTGTTCCGGTAAAAAATTAAGACTGCTTTGCGTCCCCAGCCCCAACCCCCGGCCCCAAAGCCGGCCTGATCCAATCGCAATCCTGGATTGTTGAACATGGTAGCTGGTGGCGGCCGGATTAACAAACGACGACCAGAAGCTCGAAATCCGTTCTTTTTGGTAAGGCGCCAGCATAAATTGCCAG
>MHJY01000038.1 GCA_001818235.1 Candidatus Jacksonbacteria bacterium RIFOXYB2_FULL_44_15
TTGCCTGTGCCAAGACTCCCAATTTGTGAAACATAGCTTAAATCCGAGGCCAGGCGTTTGACAATGCGATGATTACCAGTATCAAGAACATAGATATAGGTGCCGTCAGCGGCAATGCCAGTAGGATTGCTGAACTGATCGTTGCCCGAGCCAAGGCTCCCAATTTTTGCAACATAACTTAAATTTGAAGCTAAGCGTTTGACAATGCGATGATTACCATAGTCAGTCATATAGATATAGGTACCGTCAGTGGCAATGCCAAATGCAGCACCCATGCCCGCTTCTTCTTCCGTCGCCGTAGCCCAAAACTTGTTACTGCCGGTAAAGTTCAGCTTAAAATTTCCGATAGTTCCTTTGGTAACGATGTCTCCGGCCTGGTTGGCTTTAACCCAGGCAGATATGGAAAAATCATTAAGCCCTACGTCTAAACTTGCGGCGTCTAAAACTTGCGCGTAATCATCTGCGCCGTCAAAGTACAAACATTTGCCTATTCTACAGTCGTCTTCGCTGGCCCAGGTGGCGCCGGTAATAGTGGCGTCGTTGGTGCCCGAAGCGTCGTAGGCAATAGCTCCTTGACCTTCGTCAAATTTCCACCAAGCGACTGGCGCACTGCCGCGGTTGCTGACGGCGCGGGCAATTAAAATGCCGGTCGTGGCTACGACGATCAGGAGAGTGAAGAAGAGAAGTTTTTTAAAATATCTGGGCATTAATTTAATTTTTAATTCTTAATCCGAGTCTAATTTTAAATTTTAAATTCTAAATTTTAAATCAATTTTAAAATTCGAAATTATAATTTTAAAACTCGCTCAGCAACGCCTTTTTACGTGTTTTTTTAAAATTCAACATTAAAATTTCTGATTTCATTTAAAATTTAGAACTTAAAATTTAAAATTAGTTTAAGGAAGTCCTTC
This sequence comes from Candidatus Jacksonbacteria bacterium RIFOXYB2_FULL_44_15, assembly GCA_001818235.1. Taxonomy (GTDB): domain Bacteria; phylum Patescibacteriota; class Patescibacteriia; order UBA9629; family UBA9629; genus UBA9629. The sequence continues at coordinate 912 of MHJY01000038.1, forward strand.
CATCGGTCCAAAACCCATTAGAAGATCCTCACCGCCGTCGTTATTGCATGAGCGTCACTAGCGTGATAAAATACTATTCGTGGTGGGCTGCGAGTGGTTCCATCCAGGACTTATCAATCCACGGATGCGGGGTTCGATTCCCCGGCGGTCCACCACCATAATTTATCACAGAAACTTGACAACTGATTTAAGCATGTTATAATTTACACAGATTGATAAGTCCTGGAACTACTCGAGCAGAACCTCGATGTCCGCAGAAACCCCCGCAAGGGGTGTTTTTGTTTGAAAATTTAGTCATTTGATAATCAACTACCTCGCAGCAAGCTGACGAGGTATAAAATGAATTACTATCAGAATGATATGGTAACCGCGCAGCAAGCTGTCGCGGAATCAGCAAGTTGAAATCGATTGATTGGTTAGCTTTTCACAACTGCCAAGGGTATACGAAAAAATTATCTTTTGGTTCTCCCCTAAGCCCCACAACCTTGCCATTTTTGACATGGTATTTATCCTTAAAATAATTAAACGCTGTTGGCTGGAATTGATTAAAATTCAGCTTTGCTTCAATAGGCAACAAAGAACGGCCTTCTTTTAAAACAAAGCCAATTTCTTTTTTATCTTGTGTCCGCCAATAGTAAATTTTTTCTGAACCATATTTTTTAACCAACTCGGAAAAAATACTGGTTTCAAACACGGTTCCCAAAATCTCTTTAGGCAATTCTTTCAGCCAAAGCATTTGCATCAAACCGCTGTCATAAAAAAATATCTTTGGCGTTTTTGATAATTCAGAACGAAGATTAGTGCTATAAGGCCGCACTAAACGAATAATGTAGGTTTGTTCAAGCAAAAATAAATATCTTTCAACTGTTGGCTTCATAATGCCAAGTGTATCGGCCAGTTCAGCCACATTAAGTAATTGTCCGCTTTGTGAAGCTAAAATTTCCAGCAAACGATTAAATTTATTAATATCTTTGATTTCAGCCAAATCTCGAATATCTTTTTTGACATAAGTATCAATAATTTGCTGGAGATATTTTTCTTTAATTATCTTTTGGGCGGTTAAGACAATTTTTGGATAACCGCCAGATAAAATATACTCCTCGCATAACGAAAGTAACGCATCTCTTTTTTTAGTTGTGTAAATATGCTTTGGATCAAAATACTCGCCTTTAAACATTAAAAATTCTTCAAAACAAAGCGGAAAAATTTCAAAATTAACAGTTCTTCCAACTAAAGAATCACTAAATTTTTGTTTGATGTTGAAACTGGAAGAGCCCGAAACTATCAATTTAACTTGCGGATAGTGATCAGCTAATAATTTTAAAAACGGCGACGGGCTGGCCAAATACTGAATTTCATCAATAAAAACGAAGAGCTTGCGACGCTCGTTAAACAAAGCCGCGTCAAAACCTTCTTCTTTGAGATACTTGATAAACTCTTCAACACCAGCATCTAAAATACGGACAAAGCGGGAATCCTCCAAATCTATAAAATGCGTTATTTCTTTCTTGTCATCAAAAAATTTTTTCAGATAACGCATAATAAAAGTCTTGCCTACTTGCCTTGCTCCGTGTAAAACAATGATTTCGTTGGTTAACAAAAACAAGTCAATTTTATCTATTATTTTTCTCCTAAAAATATTTTGGGTCATAGATTCTAATATTATGTCTATATTTTATATTGAATAAAAAACATAGTCAAGGATACCTTTTCCCCACCCTCGATTAAACTCCCGCACCGCGCTCGCCCAGCCGTAGCCCTTTAGCGAAGACGGGCTGCGCCGAACCAGCCAAACCAAAGCACGTTAGAAAGACTATCGGTAGTGTCAAAAGTAGGTTTTTGGGAAAAAAGTTACGCATTGAATTCAGTTATTCAATTAACGAGTTAACGGGTTAACGGTTTTTTTCAATAAACGCATTATTTATCTTGCAAAAGCCATTTCCATAGGGGAATAAATAAAATTTTCTTGCCTTTGATTTTTTCTTCTGCTTGATAATCACCTGTAATCACCAACAAATCATTACACCTTAGCTCTTCGCTGGCCTTCAAAAGCGACTTTATCTCTCTGTCTTTTGTAGTAAAATCATTAATGTCAAAACAGACCTGAATCAACCCAACAACATTTCTGCCTTTTTTAATTAAAAAATCAACTTCGCCACCGGGGTAATTCTTCTTTTTGAAAATCCAAAATAATTTCAGCAATAGCGCTCTTGTTTAACATATAATTTGTAATTAGAGATAAATATTAGCAAGGAAATAATTTGAAATCTTTTCCTCTTATACAATACCGTATTTTAATTTGTCTGCCAATAAAAGTTGTCCACGCCATTCTATCAGAAAATCAAAACGCCACAACGCCAACCAAACCATTAAAATATCTTTGCAATAGCGTACTTTTATTAAAAGTATATGGTTAGTAACACTATACTTTCGATTGATCCTGACTGGTTGAATCAATGAATTATTCTCATCGCTTTATATGCCAAATTGCTCTAATCCAACGCGAAATCAGGAATCGAAGCGTAATCGCCGGTGCCGTCCAGATACAAACACTTGCCGGTTTTGCATTCATCTTCGCTTTTCCACAAGGCGTTAGTGACGGTCGCGTCATTCGCGCCCATGCTATCGTAAGCTTTGGCGCCGTAACCCTCATCCATTTTTATCTGAATGTAAGGCTCACTGCCGCGATTAGAAACCGCACGGAGATACAAAACGCCGCCGCCAAAGACAAACACGGCCATGGCGATAAAAACAGTCAAGCGCAGATCGCGCTTAAAATTTCTTTTTTTGGGTTGTGTAGACATAGATTTAAATAAATTAACCAGTTAACGAGTTAACGGGTTAACGAGTTTTTGAGTTGTTTCTAACCCGTTAACTCGTTAACTCGTTAACTGATTAACCAAATCTTACTCGTTTGTTAACGCATCCGGCGTATTCAACAAATTAACGATATCGCCCACTGCCGCGGCTTGCTCCGGATTTAACGCTGGCGACGGAGTGGTGGCTGGATCTATTGGTACCAAATCAACCGGAGGGACAACGTTCGGCTCACCAATAACTACTGGCTCGCTCGGAATCGGCAAAACTAATTCTTGATCAAAGTTGAGTGGATCAACTGCCGCCGGAATACTCTCCGTTTCCTCGCTCGCTGGCGCCGGTTCCTCGGTTGTCGCTCCAGCGGTTGCCCCAGGGGACAAACCATTAAGCTCATCCGCTAAATCAGGATTTTGGTTTAGCCAATCATTGTAAATATTTGTTAAATCATCCGGGGTCGAGGTTGGTGGCTCGACGCTCTCCTGGGCGCTACCGGCTAACCCAGCTGGGAAAATCAAGCACTTGCCAGGCGCGGTTTGCATCAATCCGCCTGACATAAACACGCAGTACGGCTGTCCATTCTCGCGATCGATAATAGTAATACCACCTTGCACTTCCAGCTCCGAAGTTTTTAATTTATTGATGATTAATGTACCATCAGGAGCAAGCTGGATCAAGCCCGGCAGAGTTTGATTGATTTGACCGTCACCGGTTCCCAAAGTTAATGCGCCATTTTGTTCGATAATCGAAAGCGTAATTACCGAGTTATCAGCACCGGTAACCTGGCGTTGAGTTGGACCGGTAAGAAAACCGTCCTTGATCATCGCCATTATAGTGGCGGTGCCGGTGGCCGCATCTTCCAGCGCCAGCGCTATTACCGGAATATTTTGCGAGTCGTACAGCGGTCGCTCGACAACAGCCGCGCGCGCTTCTTCCGGCATCTCATCAAGTGTAGCCAGGCATGTTTCGCCCTCCTTGGCTTGGCTGGCGATAAGGGCGGATTTGGTAGCCACGTCATTGCGAGCCGCCTGACCGCTGTCAGGTGGCGAAGCAATCTCATTATTTCCGGCAGAGATTGCTTCGTCGTTCGTCTGCCCGTTCGGCAGACTCTCTCCTCGCAATGACGCCGTTCCACTCGTAGCTTTCCAGCAATACGCCATCTGCTCTTTCAGCCATTTTTGATCGTACTTCATCACTGCCCCTGGTACGGTCGGCGACGGAATCAAAAGATCACCCCGTTTAACCGGGCCAGCTTCCGCGGTAACTTGAACAGGCACCCGGCCGGCTAGCCCGACTGGCACCAAATTTTTGTTGCGCAACTCCATCTCTCCGCCAATTAACAAAGCCGGCGACGATGAGACGATCCCGACGATGGCCTGATCACCAGGCAGGGTCTTTCGAACTTGCAAAATATTGGAGGAATTCTCGGCCTGACACTGGGCGGTAATCGAAGCAACCAACTCGTCTGGTACTTTGACGCTCTCGGCATCAGCTTTAATCTGATCAATCGTGTCTAATTTTTCTTCGGTATTAACATTATCCAAATCCTCGCCACCAACCAACTCTTTTTGCTCTTTCAACATTTGGCGTTTGACCCCTTCCAACCGGCGGTCAAGGCAATCTGCTTGATCAGCCGCCAAATCCCCTGGTGCGACCTCGGCCAAAGCCACTAAATCACCTGGCTTAAGATCGGTGTCTTTAGTCCAATAATACTCGGCCAAATCAGCGCCATCATTGTTGCCGTAAGCCAGTTCGATCCAGTCAGTGCCGTTATAATAAACGAGCAAGGTGTCGTTGGTCCCTAGAACCCGGTTAGCCGCGCCCAGTTGCACACCGGCGGCATCAGCTAAATTTACTTCCTGATTTGCGGCGGCCGTGCCTTCGATAATTAAAAGCTGGCCGCTGATGCCGTTCTCGATTGCCGGATCAGTGTCCAAAAGCGCGTCATCAACATTATCGCCAACAACCGGCTGAACCAAATAATCGGCATTAACCGCGCCGTCATCAGCCATGGTTTGAGTACTGCCGCGTTCGCCGGCAAACCGTCCTTTGGCAATTACCGCGCCTTCGCCAGAGGCCGAGAGCGTCAAATCGTGATTTTGATCCGGATCCCCGGCGTCGATGTATAAAGGCCCGTCGGATTTAATGTAGGCGGCCGAACCATTGGTAAATTTTAAGTCATACGCCAACGTAACGTCGCCAGCTGATTGAATAGACACTGGGACGTTAAAAATGGCGGTAGTTTCGTCGAAATCGTACAAGGTCGTACTGCCGTCGATAAATTTGGCAAAAGTGTGGTCCCCGGTGCCGGACGATGGCAGGGTGAGTTTGAGGGCAGTAAGATCGTAAGCTCCTGGGACGATACTGCCGGTTGAAAGATCCATATCCAGGCCGGTTAAGTTGCCGGTTAAGGTTGGCGTACCAGAAATATCAATATCAATAATTGTGCCAGACACTTTGTCCGCGGTGATGGAGATGATATCGCCAGTGGTCGAATCAGCCACTGAAGTTAAAGCTAAAACATCGCTCGTGATAGTTGATGAGGTGATGGACGCTTCACCGCCAGCGACGATGAGATCGCCATCGGTGAGACGCAGGTCTCCGGCAGTAATTGTAAGTGCATTTGATCCCTCGGCACTACCGGTAACGATTGCAACATCATCAATCGTGACGGTCCCGCTGGCAGAATCCAAAGTTAAATTGCCGGATGAAGTATCAATTTCGTTATCGCCGGTAATCCCCACTTGGATATTACCGAGTTTACCGCCGGTCGCGTAAATATCACTGGCGCTGTAAATACCATAATCCCAATTCGTCCCTTCAACGTAAACGCCGTATTGAGTAGATGCGGTGTTGGAAACCGGATCGTTGATATGAAGGCCGTAGAGATAATTTGTGCCGTCAGTCGTTAAGTTAGTAAAGTCTAAATCAGTGCCGATGAGAGCGCCGGTTTGAGTTTTAGCCGCGCCCCAGTCTAAATTGACAATGTCGCCGGAAACGGAGTTGACGTCCAAATCTAAAATTGACGCGGTCGCGTCTGAGGCGTTCGCCAGTTGCGCCGTGATTTGATCAAGGTCTTTTTGATCGACCAGCAAGCCGGTTGAGCCG
>MHJY01000039.1 GCA_001818235.1 Candidatus Jacksonbacteria bacterium RIFOXYB2_FULL_44_15
CACATATGTTTTTTAGGCTCACCTTGTATTAGAATCAATTTTTATTTGGGGCTCATCTTGTATTGTACAAGACTAACTATTGACAACATTTATAAATAAGGTATCATTAGCCTAGAAAAGGGCTTTCGGCCGTGGTTTATATACCACAATTTAGCGGAAAGTCTTTTTATTTTTTGTACATTTTATCCAGCCACCATTTTTTAAAAAGCGGGACCGAAAGTGTGGAAAGAACATAGGCAATTGCTGGCACAATGGCGCTCAAAAACGGCTTGGGCAATCGCGCGAAGACGAAAAAAATAACGATGAGAATATAAGTAAAAATCAAAATGATGCATCGGCGGCTCCAGCTTATCTCCCAGGCCTTGTCCGCTTCCACGCGCTGATTGCGCTTTTTAATTTCCTCGATATCTGAGGCGAGTTGTTCGATTGAGGGCATAAAAGATGAGAATGTTTTTGAGTTTTTTGGACGAAAAATTCTTTTTTAGTCTTTCCAATTCCACCATTTTAATTTTTCAGGATCAGGATTTTTATTTTCAGCAAAGTAAACCGATGAACGACAAACATAAAGAACGCAACGGTCAACTTGATGACCTTGTTTAGCACAAATTTTGAGATACAATTTTTCCGGATCTTTACCTTCTAGATCTGATACGTTTTTAATTCCAATGTTTAAAAATTCTCTAGACAATTTTGGACCAACTCCGGGAATTATTTGTAGTTTTTTATTAACATTATCCATTTTGAGCTTCTGCAAAATAAACTATATACCCATTTAAATCTTTAACCACAAACTCATCCATGCCGTAAAAAGTTTTGTGGATATCTTTTACGATTTCAACTTTGTCTTTTACTTTGCCATAAAAACTTTTTACATCTTGCATGCTGACATACAGCGTAAGTGTGCCGCCAATTTTTAGTCCCTTAAATTCTGGTAATTCTTCAACTAAACTGTCTCTCCTTTGTAGCATAATTTCAACATCGTCTTTTTTAATCATTGCCCAGGTTAAGCTTGTTTCTATGGCAGAATCTCCCATTTTCACTTCTTTTTGTTCAGTTACTCCCATTACAATTTGAAAATCCAAATTGTTTTTGTAGTAACCAACGGTTGCGTTTACATCAGCAACCATGATGTTTGGTGTAATTTTTTTTAATCTCATATTTTTTCTCCTTATTATTAACGCTGAATGTAAAACTTGGCGGAGAGGCAGGGATTCGAACCCTGGGAGCCCTTTCGAGCTCAGCACATTAGCAGTGTGCTGCATTCGGCCACTCTGCCACCTCTCCGGATTTGATAATATGAATTTTCAACTATTTCCCCAGTCTCGCTGCCCAGTTAAACGCAAAAAAATATTTGCGCCACAAATCATCGCTTGAACGATAATCATTATCACCCAAAAAATAATCTACTAACGCTTCTCTGGTTCGGGCAAGTTCTCTAAGCCGGTGCCTGTTTTTGGGATCACCCAAAGTAAAATCCATCAGTTCCAATGTTCTTTCAAAAGCTTTCTGGCTATACTCATTTTTTTTATCACGCCACAAAATCACTCTTTCCACTTCTGATCCAACATTAGCCAACTGTTCCACCATGCTCATTTTAAACCACTTGCCTAAAGCTAATTCTTGATGTTGATAGCTCATCTTTTTATCAGTTGATTAACTATCTGGCTGATTTTTTCCCTTACTGCCGCATCATCCACGCCTCGACTCCTATTGCCCTGCGATGGCCGCAAATTTATCATTGATTCGAATTCAATCCAATCTTCCGCGGCTAAATCCGGATACAAATTTATACCCCATAAATTTTGCTGTTTTGACCCATCTTCCAAACAAAACGCTTCGGCATCAGAATGGAGCTCCACGTCAACAGCCATGATTTGTTTTTCGACGTCAACGACCGCCTTAACCATGTTGCCAAACATTTTTTCGGACATTTCCTTAAGTTCCGGAATTGTTATTAGGTCTGCAGTTGTTACTAATTTCATACATTGACAATATAACCCAGATTAAGGGAGAAGACAAGATGAGGTAAAAAAATTGCTCAAAATCCCCTGCTTTGATATAATTTAAGCAATTGATCTTTTTTACTCTTTTGGCGCTACTATTTTTAGTCCCCAACTAAAAATTTCAGCGTTGCCTACATCTATGCCCTTAGATACTAATCAAGCTCAACCCACTCCTGCTCCTAGCGGCCACGACTTCGCCCCATTTCGCGCCGGACAACTGGTTTCATCAATTGATACCCTCAAAGCATCATGGCAAATTTACAAAACCCATTGGCGCAAACTGGCTATGTTAATGCTCCTGATGCTCGGCGTAATTGCCCTGCCCATGGGTATAATGATGGCAATTTTATTTGCCTCAGTCTTCCTGCCAAATTTAAAAAACTTTGCCGGCAATCCGGCAGAAATAATGAACCTGCTATTCACCTCAAGCAGTACTATCACTATTCTAATTTTTATCGTCGTTTATCTGCTCGTCACAGTCGTTTCCATTTTTTTTCAAATTACGCTCATGACAACAGTCGCCACTCTGGAAACTGGCAAAGACTTAAAAACATCTTTTAAAATCACTTGGCAGAAATTCGGCAGTTTAGTCTGGGTCGGATTTATCTACGGTTTAGTGGTTATGGGCGGCTATTTGCTGTTTATAGTCCCGGGCATTATTTTTGCGATTTATTACGGCTTTTGTATGTACACCTGCCTTCTGGAAGACAAACGCGGTTGGGCAGCTTTGGCGCGGAGCAAAGAAATTGTTCAAGGATTTAGTTGGAGTATTCTGCGGCGCGGCATACTGTTAATTGTCGCACAATTTGTGCTAATACTGGTGTCCATGATTCCAGTCATCGGCTGGGTCGTTAATCTTGCTTCGCCTTTTATTATGGCGCCGTTATTTGCGATCTATTTCTTTAGTATTTATACCAATTTGAGTGATCTCAAGGCGCGCGGGGTGCAAAAAGATAATCTGTCTGATGTTGATAAACTGGCCACCGTAGGCATTGTTTTGATTCCTATGGCCCTCATTATCCTAGTAGTCGGATTTGCGAGTTTTATGCAATCCAAAATGAATCAACTAAAATTTCCGCCAGATGGCCAATACCAAGGACAACCAGGCACTTCGCAGGACTTAGACATAGAAGATTGGACTTCGCAGGACATAGAAAATTACCAAAAAATGATGGACCGACTAAAGAACCAACCCAATTATCCAGCTTTAAATTAATTTATGAGGTATGACATTACCACCGTCGGCACAGCTTCAATGGACACGTTTCTCGAATTGGCCGACGTCACTTATAAAAAAGACGACACAAAAAACGTCAATTATTACTGCTTTCCGGTCGGCGGCAAAGTTTCGATTACGAATTTGAAGGAATTTTTCGGCGGTAACGCCACTAATACCGCAATCGGGCTGGCCCGGCTGGGCATCAAAACAGCAATTTTGACTTCACTGGATCGCGGGTTGCGCTGCCAGCACCTAGTCGCCCATCTCGCCAAGGAAGGCGTGGCTACGCAATTTAGTAAAATCAATGATAAGGGCGCCATCAATCTGGCCTATATTTTAGACTGGCAGAAAAATAAAAATGACCGGGTGATTTTGTCTCATCACCGGCCAAAAGATTTTACCAAGCTCAAATGGCCAAAAACTGATTGGATTTATTTAACGGCGCTCGGTGAGCACTACCAAACGGTAACTAAACAACTACCAGATGGGATAAAAATCGCCATCAATCCAGGCGGTTGGGAAATCGGACAAGGAACGCAATTTTTATTGCCCGTATTAAAAAGGACGCAAGTGCTGATTCTAAATCAAAGCGAAGCCGCTAAACTTGCCAATGTTGATTTGGCGGATTTTAACGGGCATGCCGTTATCAGCCGCTACAATTTCTTGTTCAAAAATTTGCTAAAACTAGGGGCCGAAGTAGTGGTGATTACCTGCGGGATTCACGGCGCTTACTCCAAAAGCCGCATTTGCGACGAAACGTTTTTCGCGCCAGCGTTAAAAGTTGAGGCGCAAGAAGTTACCGGCGCCGGCGACGCCTTTGCCAGCGGTTTTTTGGCGGCTTATGTGCGCGGGAAAAAATTGATTGACTGCCTGCGCTGGGGAATTCTTGATTCCACGGCCTGCATCCAAAAAATCGGCGCCCAGAACGGGCTTCTGCATCTTCCAACCTTGCGCAAAAAATATCGGGAAGAATACAAAAAATAAATCCGAATATTAAAATCCGAAATCCGAAAAAAATTAAAATGACCTAAGTTCAAAATTCCAAAAATATTAAAACATTTAAAATTTAAGCATTTGTCATTGATTTGATATTAGATATTAGGAATTTGACATTACAGTACAACTTAATGACACCATTTACTCCTCAACAAAGTAAATTTATTTGCCTTGATCCCCTCCCTTATCTCCTCCATCACCTTCAACATAAAACGCAAATTGTGGATGGTCGAGAGCCGCAGGGCAGTTTGTTCCTGAGTTTTGAACAAGTGGCGCAGATAAGCGCGCGTATAATTCTGGCAGGTTGAGCAATCGCACCAGTCGCACACAGGACGAAAGTCCTGTTTAAATTTGGCGTTCAAAATATTTAAACGATATTTTTGTTTCTGACCGGACGCGCGACAGTATAAATTCCCATGCCGCGCCAACCGGGCCGGGGAAACACAATCAAACATGTCTGCCCCGCCGGCAACCGCGGTAAAAAAATCAGTCGGCGAAAAACCCAAACCCATGGTGTAGAGCGGTTTTTGCGGCGGCAAAAGCGGTGAGAGATATTCCAAAATTTCGGCGGTCCGCTTCATATTATAACCGATTGATTCTCCGCCGATGGCAATGCCGTCAAAAGACAAATCTGAGATAAACTCGGCGCTTTTCCGGCGCAACTGCTTAAATCTTCCACCTTGAATGATGCCGAATAGTAATTGAAAATCCGAAGCACGAATATCGAAATTCGAAATTCCCTTTTCTTCTTTTTGAAATTTAGATTTAGGATTTTGGGTTTTTTTCGGATTTCTGATTCCCGCCTGCGCCGAGGCTTCGGTGGGCAGGTCGGATTTCGGATTTTTTTCAAGGCAACGTTTCGCCCAATTATGCGTCCGTTCCATCGCCGCTTTCGTGTACGCGTACGACGCGTCGTCAGGCGTTGCCTCATCAAAAGCCATGATGATATCAGCACCGAGATCTTGCTGGATTTCGATTGCCTTCTCCGGCGTTAAGCGATGCACTTGGCCATCAAAATGCGATTTAAAAGTAACGCCTTCGTCATCAATTTTGGCAAAGGAATTATGTTGATTAGCTGATTCTTGATCACCGCCTTCACGCCAGCCCAGCCCCAAGGACCAAACCTGGAATCCGCCGCTGTCGGTTAAAATCGGCTTCGGCCAATTCATAAACTTATGCAAGCCGCCGGCTTTTTTGATTACCGCGACCGCGTCGCGCAGATATAAATGATAAGTGTTGGCTAAAATAATCGGGGCGTTAATCGCCCGGGCATCGGCGCTATCAACTCCACCTTTAAAAACCGCCTGCGTTGCCACTGGCATAAAAACCGGGGTCTGGATCGTTCCGTGAGCGGTCTTTAACTCCCCTGTTCGTCCCCGGGTGCGTTTGTCTTGATGAGTGATGCGAAAAGTTTGTAACATATAATCTACTCTAGCTTAATTTTGGGAAAATTACAAAAAGTGAGCCTAGTCCTCTGCAAAGATCTACAGAAAACTAGGCTCGAAACGTGTGGTGAGTTATATTTGACTCATTCGCCAATTACATTAAAAGTAAGGTTCAAATTGATCTCGACAATATCTTTGATTTTAATCCACGCAAGAACATCATTCGATACTTTAACGTACCACGTCCATGTGTCGTCAGTGATATATATATGCGGCAATCTAAAGCTTTTTACATAATAATCAGCAACAGCTAAAGCACTTTTGATAGCACTCTCTAGTGCCGCGATTTTTGTTCCAGCTTTATTTACATCCTCCACTGAAATTGTCGCTTTTATATAAATTGGCTGAACGTCATCCGCGTGCGTCACATTCATCTTATTTCACCTCCTCAACTTCTGTGAACTGCAAAGTAAAATCTGCAAATTGATTACGTCTATCGGCTAACCAGCGCCTTACATCGGCTGGCACACTTGCCTCAAAAAGACAAAACTTTCCATCTTTCGAACAGGTCAGATGCACATTGCCGCTCAACATGATAGATAGTTTAATTTCTGTACAATCCAGATCCTCCAGTTTCTTCTGAATAATCTGCTTTAGGATTCCCTCTTCGCCAACCTCTAACCACTTAATGCGGATTTCGATCGTTTCTTGCTCCGCCATAATTAACCTCCTTTGTTTTATTATCTCTAATTGACAACGACGCACTCTCACACTACCACATTTTATTAAAAAAGCAAGCCCCGCCAAACTTTTCTGCTGAAAACTTAGGCGGGTAAACCCAGCTCCCACCGCCCTTTACCCACCAAATTTTTTTGCTAAAAAATTTAGGCAGGCTTCATCTCCTTCCAATTATCCCCAACCTTGGCTTCGACTTTCAAAGGCACCTTTAACTTGGCCGCTGATTCCATTTCGTTTTTAATCACTAGAGCCCAATATTTGACTTTGTCTTTTTTAACTTCAAAAACCAATTCATCATGCACTTGCAAGAGCATCCTGATTTCGGTGACATTCCGAACAGAATCTATCTTCACCATCGCAATCTTAATCACATCTGCCGCGGTCCCCTGAGTCGGCATATTAATCGCCGCCCGCTCAGCCGCGGCCCGCATCATCGGCGAACCAGAATTGATCTCCGGCAAATACCGGCGCCGGCCGAACAAAGTCTCGGCAAAACCGCGCTCACGAGTTTCGGCAATCACCCCGTCTAAATAGGCAAACACCCGCGGGTACAGCGCCTGATAACGCGCGATAAAATCTTCGGCCTCAGCAAAACTCACGCCCATCCGCTGGGCCAACCCGCGCGGCCCCAAACCATATAATACGCCAAAATTCGCCTCCTTGGCTTTGCGTCGCTGAGCCGGAGTTACCTCATCAATTTTGACGTTAAAAAGCCGGGCTGCGGTCGCGCTGTGAATATCAAAGTCCGCTTTAAAAGTTGCGATCATCTCTGCATCATCAGACAAATGCGCGGCCATGCGCAAATCAATCTGGGAATAATCCAATGAGAGCAGTTGATAGCCGTCTGCCGCGACAAACGCCCGCCGAATCTCCCGACCCAAGGCAGTCCGAATCGGAATATTTTGCATATTGGGGGTTGATGAAGACAACCGGCCAGTGGTGGTAATTGTTTGATTAAAACTGGTGTGAACACGACCGGTTTTGGGATTAACCAACACCGGCAAAGAATCAATATAAGTTGATTTGAGTTTTGCCAGTTCCCGATATTCAAAAATATATTTCACTATCGGGTGAGCCTCGCGCAATTTCTCCAGTTCCGGTGCCGCGGTGGAAATGCCGGTTTTATTTTTTTTGATGCCCTTGGTGCCCAAGCCCAACCGCTCAAACAAAATTTCTTTTAACTGTTGCGGCGAAGCGATGTTAAAATCACAGCCCGCCAATTTATGAATCTTGATTTCTAATTTTTTGATGTCCAAACTCACTTTTTTATCCAGATGCTTTAAAACCCCGCTGTCCAGTTTGATGCCAACGCGTTCCATCTCGCCCAATATTTTTATGAGCGGCATCTCGATTTCAAAAAAAACTTTTTCCAAATTTTTGATTTTGATCTCCGGCGCGAATTTTTGATACAACCGCCAAGTATAAAGCGCGTCTTCGGCGGCGTATTTGGCCACTTTGAAGCTATCAACTTGCCCCATATTAAGCTGGCCTTGCTTTCCTCGCGGGCCAATCAGTTCCTCGATCCTTTGCATCTCAACGCCAAATTGCGCGAAAGCCAAAGCATCCAAACTGTAAATGCGCTGGCCGGGGTTGATGAGATATGCCGCCACCATCGTATCAAAATAAATCCCCTGTAAATTGATGTCGACATTTTTAAGCACTTGCCAATCAAATTTTAAATTATGGCCAATTTTTTTGATCTCCCTGTTTTCCAAAATGCTTTTTAATTGAAGCAAGAATTCGGGCTTTTCAGCCAGAGGCTGATCAGCCTTCGGCTGAAGCCTTTTATATTCCAAATAATGGGCTGATTGCCCCCAGCAAAAACTCAAACCCACCAATCGCGCCGAAATAGTATCCAAGGAATCAGTTTCGGTATCAACGGCAAATTCTTTCTGCCGACCCAGCTCAACCAAAAAATGCGCAATCTGATCTTCTCCTATCAAATAGTCTTCCTTAATTTTTGAACCCTCGGCCTGAGCTCGGGTCGAAGGCTTTTCATTTTTAGTTTTTAATTTTACCTCGTACTCCCCGGCCAGCCGTTGTACCTCTGTCGCCAGCGACCGGAAAGCCAAGCCTTGCAAAACTTTGACGACTACCGTCGGATCAAAAAAACCAAAAAGAGTTTCTTTAAAATCAAATTTGATATTGACGTCTTGTTTGATGGCTGACAATTTTTTGCTGAGTTCCACCTCTTTTTTTGACGCCAGCAATTTTTCGAAAACCGATTCGCGCAGACCTGATGATTTCGCCAATTGTTCGATTGACTTCTCTGCCAGCTCGGCGTATATCTTTTCGACTGTTTGCAACTTTTTTATCAGTTGAATCGCTGTTTTTTCGCCGATCCCGCGCGCGCCCGGGATATTGTCCGAGGGATCGCCGCGCAGGGCTTTATAATCAAGTAGTTGATGCGGCTCTAAGCCGTCATAGCGCTTTTTGACTTCTTCAGTATCATAAATCAAAATTTCGGTCACGCCTTTTTTTAAAGTATAGACTTCGGTCTGCTCATCAACCAATTGCAGTGTGTCCAAATCACCTGTCACTATAATAGTCTTTGTTTCTTGTTTCTTGTTTCTTGCTTCTTGTGCCAAAGTGCCAATCACGTCATCAGCTTCGACTCCGGAAATTTGGTAATATTTGATATTCAAAGCCGTTAAAATTTTCTGAACCATCGGAATTTGATCGTACAATTCCTGTGGTTTAACCGGACGCCCGGCCTTGTAAGCCGCGTACATCTGGTCGCGGAAAGTCTCGCCTTTAGCGTCAAAACAAACTGCCAGATATTCCGGATGAATGTCTTTGATCGCCTTAAATAAAATCAAAGCAAAGCCATAAGCGGCGTTGGTAATCCGGCCGTCAGGAGCCTTCATCGTTTGCGGCAAAGCATGCCAAGCGCGGTGCAGTAAGGCATTGCCGTCGATAATCATAAATTTTTCCGTTTGCTGAGTCATAAGCTCTTTGTTGACGCCTCTGGTGACTATGATAACATTAAAAACAAAGCACTAGCAAGGCACGTCACTCGCGAGCGACGTGCCAAGCCTCGCCTCCGTAGTTCAATGGATAGAACGCAGGCCTTCTAAGCCGGAGATAGAGGTTCGATTCCTCTCGGGGGCACCAACGTTTTCTACATTATTGTGGGTTCTCACCCAAAGGGTGATCAGCCTTTGGCTGGGATTCCTGCTGGGCGCACCACGCTAAGCGTGGTTATCGGGACGCTTAGCGTCCCACCAAAATAATCTATGCTCAGCGAAACACTTAAAAAATTTGGCTATCCAAAAACGCTTATCAAAAAATACGAAAACTGGCTACTTTTATGCCGACCCAAACAAGTTACGCTCGGATCTTTAATTTTGATCTGCAAAGAAGAAGTTGACGCTTTTTTCAAAATTTCTGAAGTTGGTTTCTATGAATTACCCAAAATCATTAAAGAAATTGAGACCAAAACAAAGGACTTGTTCCAATACGACAAAATCAATTACCTGATGTTGATGATGCATGACCCGGAAGTTCACTTTCATATCATCCCCAGATATTCTGGAGAAAAAACCTTTGCCAACGCCACCTTTAAAGACTTCGGCTGGCCGAGAATGCCAGGCTTTGATCGTGTAAATGAAGTTGAAAGTAGCGTAATGAAAAAATTGATTGAGCAGTTGCAAAAAAGTTTTGCGTGTTAACCAAATCTGTAACTCAAAAGTTTGAATGATTTGGTTTTCTTTCCCACCAAAAACACCCCGACCGATACCGGAGTGTTTTTAAAATGCGCAGATTAAATTTGAGCCAGCTACTTTTGACCTCCCTTGTTTACCTCCTCCACCATACTGCCAACTTTCTTGGCAATGTCGTCAATGTCGCAGTTGGATTTAATCAAATAACCGACGGTCATTTTTTTGATGATCGGCTCTCCTTCCTTGCCGCTGTAATTGGACAAAACTAAAATACGGTGATCATCGGGATGAAAAGCGCTGTCCTTGCTCAA
Organism: Candidatus Jacksonbacteria bacterium RIFOXYB2_FULL_44_15; assembly: GCA_001818235.1. Lineage (GTDB taxonomy): Bacteria > Patescibacteriota > Patescibacteriia > UBA9629 > UBA9629 > UBA9629. The sequence goes on from MHJY01000039.1 coordinate 10,315, forward strand.
GGTCTCCAACACTTCCAATCCCGACAGCCCGGGCATCAACAAATCTAAAACAATCGCTTTCGGCTTGACCTCCAAAATAGTGCGTAGGGTATTATCTCCGTCAATCGTGGTAACCACTTTTAAGCCGTCCAAACGAAGTTTTTTGGCCAGCACCATCCGTAAAAAGGATTCATCTTCCGCGACTAAAACGTCGGGCTGGCCGGATTTTTTTTCAAGCGCGTTGTAAACCCGCTCTAAAACATCATCAATCGTAAAATTCGCCTTGATAATGTAATCATCCGCGCCCAAAGCCAGCACCTCCTTGATTTCCACCGGCTGGCCGGAATTGGAAATCACCACCACCGGCATTTTTTTAATCTGCGGATCTTGAGTTTTCTGGAGCTCGCGCAAAATGTCCTGGCCAGTCATTGACGGCAAAACCAAATCCAGCAAAAGCAAATCAGGCTTGCCGGAATAAATTTTGTCCAACCCTTGCTTGCCGTCAGCGGCGCCGTCGACTTTAAAACCTTCCTTTTCCAGCTTTAATTTTAAAGTCTCGAGCAAAGGCTCCTCGTCTTCGATAATCAAAATACTAATTGGTTGACTCATAAATTTTTCCGCCTAAGTCATTACTTTTGATAAAGTAAACACCCGGCTTTAGTTACATTAAGCAAAATATTTTTTGATAAAAAAAATTATGAACCTTTGGCCGGGGGCAACCAGCAGGTAACGGTAGTGCCGACGCCAATTTCCGATTCTACCTTAATCCGCCCTTTATGCTTTCTAATGATATTATTGGCGATAAATAGCCCCAGTCCGGTACCGTGAGTCTGCATTCTTTTGGCGTTATCGGCCCGAAAAAATTTAGTGAAGAGTTGTTGTTGATCCTCAGCGCTGATGCCGATGCCGGTATCTTTAACGGTAATTCGGACAAAACTTCGATCGTGATCGACTAAAATTTTGATTGTTTGCTTTTTGGGAGTAAATTTGATGGCGTTATCTATCAAATTAGTAAGCGCCAAAATTAAATTATCGTGATCCGCCAAAATCATTGCCGGCTCGCCGCTATCGACATTAGTCTCTACAATTACGCCCTGTCTATCGATTAATACGCGGTATTGATCCAAAATTTCCTTGACTAGAAGCCGCGCGTCCACTTCCGCCAGCGTATATTCCAAACGACCTTCTTCGATGCGCGAGCTGTCCAGAAGATCATTAACCAACTCTATCATTCGCTCATTGCTCTTATAAGTTTTATCGATGTACGTCGCCTGCTCGGCGTTTAGCGGCCCCAAATCCCCGTTAAGAATCATCTTTAAAATCCATTTAATCGCCGAAAGCGGGGTGCGCAGTTGGTGGGAGGCGATGGAGATAAACTCGGTTTTTAAAGAATCAATGTAATGTTGGCGTTCTTCCAGATCCAGACTTTCTATCGTGCCAGCGATCGCGTTGGAAACAATTTCCAAAAACTCCCGGTCATGTTCGGAAAGCCGCAAATATGGGTCGTCCAGCGCGCAGATAAACACTCCATAAAATTTTTGATGACACTGTAACGGCAAAGCGACAAAGGACGTGGCATGGAGTACTTTACCCAGCGCCTGTTCGTCCGGCCCGGCAGACGCCAGCCGATCAACGTAAACTATTTTCTTTTCGAAAGCCTTGATAATAACCGGTAAACGCTTTAGTTCGTCAGTATCAATCTCATGGTAACTGTATTTAACCCCTACGGTAAACGGCGGCGGACCAAGCAAAACAACAACCGCCGAAAATTGCAACTCCTGAACCAGCCGCCGGGCCATCAGCCGCAAAGCCTTATCGCGGTTATTTAAAGATCTAACTTCATTAACCATTAACTGCAAAACTTTCAGCTGATTCACCTGCCGGTCCAAAGTATCATTTAAAGTATATAACTCCAGGTCTTTTTGAATAACCAGTTGTGCTATCCGTTGTTGTTCGGCTAAGGCGACCGCCAGCCGCTGATTAACAGCCGCCAAATCCTGGAAGTTAGAAGGTTGGTCGTTAGTCTGCTCTTTGTTTGACATAAAATTTTTCTCTTTATTCACCAAAACCCAAAATTACCACCGTTTCGTTGCAAAACTCTGATTTACAACTCCGCCCGCAAGAACAATTTTTTGCGCCAATCGGCGCTTGTTCGCCGTAAGTATAAAAACCGACCAGCTGGGCTGACTCGCCCAATACTTTTTTGATGGCATCAATTTCTTTTTGCGCGTCTCGACCTAATACTTTGCTTCGGGCGATGCAATTAAATACAATCGCCGTTGTTACTTGATTGCCGCCCTGCTCTTTAATCTCTTCCAAACAACGCTCAGCCGCCTGCCTCGCCGCATCAATCGCGTTTTCCCGGCTACCCATCATCAAATTGATTTCCGCTCCTTCCGGTACCTCGGCCGCGCAAGTCAGTTCTCCGGACTCGCCGACGGTAATCGGATCTCTGATTAAATATTCGTCGCTGTGCGCAATCCGCAATCCTAAAGGATAAGTGATGGCCAGCCGAGCAAGCGGTTCTGATTTTAATTCCTCTGCCTTTTTCCCGAAATATTCTTCGTAAACCTGGACCGCCGGTTTGCCGTCCAGCTCGTATAAAACCGCGCCCTTTGATTTGGTAACTTTACGCGGCGGGCCAATCGGCTGCCAGCCATGGCGCACGCCGATGCCGATCTTCATCTCGCCGCCCAACATCGCGCCGATCACTACCCCAGTTAAAACTTGATCGTTGTAATATTCGTAAGTTTCTTTAAACAGAAAATCATCACCGGCCGCTCCGCCAACAATGGGAAAATTTTCTCCCAGCACCTGCTGTAGGCCCCGGACGATATCAGCGCCGTTGCCGGCCAGGCCGTCTGGCAACATAATGGCAAGTTTACCGTCGCTGGATACTGCTTTTAACCCCTCGGCCAAAGTTCGTCCGGCCGCTAAAGCATCTTCTTTGATGTTGCCGCCCATGGCCAAATTAAAAGTCACCGAGTCAGTGGCAATCGCCATCACTACCACGGATTTTTTACTCGGGCCGGCAGTCGTGATTTCCCCGGCGCTGGAACAGCCCAAAAGCGGAATGTTTTCCGTAATCGACCGGACGCCGGAGAGCATTTTATTCTGATCAAAAACCACCGAAGAAAAAACAAGAATCAATTTGATGTCAGCGGGAGTTTTATCTTTGAGTCCGCCCATAGCTTGCCGCGCCGCCTCTTGTCCGGCGGAAAAGGCGTCCACTTCCTGCGACCGCCCGACGCTTGATTGAATAAACATAACTCGCTAGTTCTAAATATAATTACAGCCTAATGCGCTTATGTCGCATATCATTAAAATGTAATCATTCTAGATTTGAATATAATATTTGCTAAAAATGATGAATGGATTAAGACAACCGCTCTCCTAGGGTAATTTGCGGGGCAGGGATAGAAGAGCGATCCTCAGTTTTTGGACGGCCGTCTCGCGGAAATGTGCAGGTGACGGTTGTGCCTTGCGCAACTTCAGATTCGATTTGAATATTACCGCCGTGCTTTTTGATGATGTTCCCGGCAATAAACAAACCCAAACCGGTCCCTTCGGCTTGCATTTTTTTGGCGTTATCTGCCCGAAAAAATTTGGTGAATAGGCGGGCTTGATCCGGCTTGCTGATTCCAATGCCGGTATCGCGGACAATCATCTGCACCACAGCCGGCCGCGCTAAAGTTTTGACCTCCAAGCTTATTTTACCTTGCTGTAAAGTAAATTTTATCGCGTTATCAATCAAATTAGTTAACGCTAAAATCAGTTTCTCGGCATCACCCCAAACCATTGCCGGCAAACCGTCATTGATATTAGTTTTAAATTCCAGATGGTTCTTTTCCAACAACACGCGGTCTTGCTCAACAATTTCTTTCAACAATTGCTTTAAATCAAACTGCTCAAATTTATACTCATAGCGCCCCTCTTCGATGCGCGAAGCGTCCAGTAAATCATTAACCAAAGAAATCATGCGCTCGTTGCTTCGGTAGGTTTTTTCGACGTAAGTTTTTTGCTCGACGCTTAAAGCGCCCAGATCTTCGTTTAAAAGCATCTTAAGAATCCATTTAATCGCCGAAAGCGGCGTGCGCAACTGATGCGAAGCGATCGAAATAAATTCTGACTTTAAATGTTCAACCTCCTTTTCCCGCGTAATATCGTAAACCACCACCAGCGACCGCCCTGTCCCACGCGGCGCCTTGGTCGTTAAATCAACCAAACTTACCTGCAAAAACCGCTCTTCTGGATATTTAACGGCTAAATCCTGACGTTTGTTTTTGGGCTTTAGTTTGATTAAGTTAAATAAATTATCGCGTCCCGGATCCTTGGCCGCAAGTTCCGCGGTAATTATCTTGCCGATCACCGAACTTCCTTTGACGCCCAAGAGCATTTCGGCCTGAGGATTGATGAGAAAAATCCGGTTCCGCCGGTCATGGACGATTAATCCAATATTCAAGTGAGTTATAATGGACTGGCTTTTTTCCTGCTCTTCTTGCAAACGCGCGCGCTCGGCTGATAAATCATCGGCCATCAGGTTAAAGGTTGTGGCCAGTTGTCCAATTTCGTCGCGACTTTTAAGATTAACGCGATAATTAGACTGCCCCTGGCCAAACGCCTGCACCCCGGCCTGCAACTCTCTCAGCGGCCGGCTTAAAACGTTCGCCAAATATAATGAACAAAGGGCGGTGCCGATAATCAAAGCCAAAAAAATTATCAAACCGCCGACGAGAATCTGGCGCTGGCTGGTACGCACAGTTTCGAGCGACACGCCTAAAAGTAAATTCCACGGTTGCATGCGCGGCGACATATTTAAACTATGCTGGATCAATTTAATCCGCTCCTTGTTCTTGTAAATTATATCCGTCACACTCTCTTCGCTACCCTCGAACCGTTGGCTGATTATCTGGCCGAAGTCTGCCGGATCATTGGCAAAAAATATTTTACCGTTCGGCTCCACTACCCACAAAAAAACATTCGACTCGGCGCCGGCAATCAAACGCAATGTTTGATATGGCCAGCGTTCCGTTAAATAACCGCTTTCGATAATTTGCGCCGCGGTCTGGGCCAGTAGCCGATGCTCGCGGATCAACGCTTCTTCCGCTTCACGGGTACGTTGAGAAACACTCACCATCAAAATCAAAAAACCGACAATAAAAGACAGCAGGAACAGCAAACCAAAAATTTTTCTAAACAGGCTTGCTTGTTTCATAAAAAAGTTTCGGCGAGGGAAAATTAATATTCCGGACCAAAAATAATGACGCCTGCAATCAAATCGCCGTGCCGATTGCCGACGCCTTCTAAATATCCTTGTTCTCCGCCGGTATTCGCCCCAATAAAAGAAATGTCGCCAAGCGATTGGTTAACTAAAAGCGGTATTTTGTCCCGCTCTCCTTCTGGCAGGGTCAATAATTTGCCGACGCAATAGCTAAAGATGCCAAAATATGCCGTGCCTGGTTGAATATTTTTACTCGCCAGCGCTTTAGATGGAGTAACCCGTGCGTGATTAAGGTTAGTTTCCCAGGTGCCGTGCATCAGCGTCACCTCTTCGCCGGTGGCAACGTTCGCTCCCAAATTGATGGACTTTTTAGTCAAATCCCAATAATAAGGATGCATACTTAAATAATGAACTTCCCCGCGGGTGCCGCGTAAAATTTTCGCTATCGGATTTAAAGCGGAATCTTGAATATTCACGATTACCCCGTCTTTGGCGTTGGGCAACATCTCCGTCACCAAACCACCGGTCCATTCGTTATAGACGTCCAGCGCCGGCTGATTATCTATCTCTTCGATGGTCCGGCCGGAAGCTTTGGTAATCACGCCGCGGTTAGTAGTTTTGTCGTAACCGGATTCATACGCCCAAGCGACTTTTAAATCGGTAAAAAACACCGTCAGTGCGACGCCGGTAGTGTAAACTTGATCGCCGACAAATTCGCTCCACTTGCCGCTGGCATCATCATCAAAAGCCGAGCCCCCGACTATCGGTACTTCGGTGCCAACCACTTGCTCAATCCCGGACAACAGCGCTTCCTCGTTGCCAAAACTACCCATTATATAAACCATCGTCGGTTTTTCCCCAGTTTTCCCGGCACTGGCCAAAGCCAAATTAATCGCTTCCCGGCCAGCTTCCTCGGCGCCGGAAAATTTAGTGATGTCAGCTCCGCCGACGCCAAAAGTGATTCGCGGCGAAGAAACGGCTAAAATAGCCAAAGATCCACGGCCCCCGACATGATACCCGGCTGTGGTAAAAACGCCGAACATCGAAGTACCGCCCAAAAATTTGGTAGCCGGCAAAAGTTTTCGAGTTTCTTGGACAACCTTTGCCACATCGTAGCCGACGGTTGAAAATAAAATCGCGTATTCCGGCGCTTCGCCGTTAAATGGTTTTAGCGCCTGCGCCACTGCTTCGTTCACTGCTTCGTATTCGGCATCCTTGGTGCTGGACCCGTAGCCTACTGTAACTTCGCTGGCAGTTGATTTAGGAGATACCGGCGCCGGCTCCGGAGAAAGTTGTTCATAGGTCAGCGGAACTTGCCGCGTAATATAAAACCACAAAATCGCCAAGCCAACCAGCATTACGACTAACAATAAAGAAAGCATTTTTTTTGTACTCATATGCTAAAAACAACAACCAGATTAATTTTCATTAATCAAGCTGTTCCCTTATAAATTATTCTGTGCTAAATTTAGTCTAATTATACTACCCTGCATATTTTTCGGCAATGATTATCCTAATCTACGGGCGCGACACCTGGAGGGCGCACCTACAACTCGAACGGCTCAAGACAGCATACCAAACCAAAAAGGCCGGCGCAGTGATAGAAATGGACGCCGCCAACGCCGTTTGGCCGGAAATTAAAAACCATCTAACTTTGACCGGTTTGTTTGCGGCTGATAAATTGGTGATTCTTAAGTATTTTCTAAACGATAAACAGACGAAGGATACGGAGAATTGGCAGGCAATGCTTGAGGCTGTATCTCCTGGCACATCGGTTATTTTTTATGAGCGCGACGCGATTGATCCCAAAAAAACGCTGATCAAAACGCTGTTAAAATTATCCAACCAAAACGGCAAACAGCTTTATCCGGAATTTAAGCTTCCCACTCCGCTGGAATTAAAAAAATGGATTCAGGATGAGTTTAGCGCGCGCAAAACGCAAATCGAGCCAGCGGCATTGGAACTGTTGGCAACCGCTTGTGCCGACACCTGGCAGGCGAATCAGGAAATTTTAAAATTATGCGCCGCCTCACCAGGCTTGATAACTCACGCTCTGGTCAAAGAATTGGTCATGTCGCCCTTGGACGAAAATATTTTTCATTTGACTGATGCTCTGGGCAACCATAACCTAGCGATGACTATAAAGTTACTTGTCGGCCAGTTGCAAAGCGGAGCTGAACCATTATATCTCTTAGCGATGATCGCCCGCCAAATCAAAATTCTGCTAAAAATAAAATCCGCCTCGGCGCGCCTCAAAACCACTGCCCATGGCCTGATTGCCACCGCCATTGCCGAACATCCTTTTGTCGTACAAAAAACTTTGGCCACAGCCCGGTTGTTTTCTTTCGTTGAGCTCATCGCCATCAACGACAAAATTCTGGCAACCGACCGTTTACTTAAATCATCGCGCGTCTCGCCCAAAACTTTGTTGACGAAACTGGTTTATGATATACTGAATGTCGATTCTTATGCCCACTCCCCAGCCGGCTGATCCGACTAAACTTCCGCCGGAAAAAATTAATAAAAACATTCTTGAACTCGCCAAAGCAGTGGAGCATGTTTATGGCAGGACCGGCGTTTTGATTTGGCGAAACTTTCTCGCTGGTATGATGCACGCGTTCGGCAGTATCTTTGCCTATGTCGTTGTGATTGGCCTTTCCGTGTTTATCGCGCAACAGATGGGTCTCTTTAGCGCCATGCAAAAAACTTGGCAAAACATAACCACGCAAATCAACGATTTAAAACGTGGTTTACCAGGCGTGTCACCGGAATCAGAATATCCTGGAGTCTGGCAAAATTCGCCTGACGCCGAGTTGCCAATGCCAACTGCTCCGCGTTAAAATTACTGCTACCTAAAAACTAGCAAAATACGATTTTGTCATCCCGAGCTTGTCGAGGGATCCCTTATTTCAGCCACTATTGCTTTTCTGACAGCCTCAAATCAAACAAAAACAGCCACTCAGGCTGTTTTTAAATTTAGTGATTGATGATTACGCTTCCAGCCGAGGTAATTTCTCCTCCCCCAGTCCTTCCAGCTTTTCGACTTTTCTGATCTGGACGTTCATTTTTTTATAACGCGTTTCCACTATTTGATCGTAATTCTGACGCAATCGACGCAGAGTGTCGTCAAAGCCCGTAAACTCCTCTTGAAAGCGGTGGAAATTCTCGATAAATCCTTGGATAATTTGCAAAACCTCGCGAATATTTCTTTCGTACATAAAATGCCGGTACGACTCCATAATAATCCGCACCGTCGCGTAAAAAGAAGTCGGCGAGGTAATCAGCACTTTCTTTTTAAACGCTTCGTCCAGAACGGTCGCCAAGCTATCGTGAATAAAACCGTAAACCGTATCGCTCGGCACAAAAACAATCACGTAATCAAGAGTATCCTCAGCTTCGTTGATGTATTCCCGGCTGGTAACTTCTTTGATTTTTTGCTTAACGTCTTGGGTAAATTTCTGGAGATACTGTTGTTTAATGGCCGGATCATCAGCTTCCTGCATCGCCCGCAAGTTGGCAAAGGGAAATTTGGCGTCAATGTTAACTTTGCGCTTGTTCGGCAAAATGATGGTAAAATCCGGAATCGTTCCGCTACTGCCGACCTCGTGCTTAAGATAATGGACGTTCTCCTGAAACCCGGCATATAGCAAAATGTCTTCGGCCACCCGCTCGCCCCAATCCCCGCGTAATTTATTATTGCCTAAAATTTTTGCCAGATCCTCGGTCTTTTCTCGGAGCTTTTCTGATGCCTCTTGATGATTTTTGATTGATTCGGTGATCGTGCCAAACTGCTTCGCCCGATCAAGTTCCAGTTTTTTTAAATCCTCCTGTTTTTCTTTGATGTTTTTTTCCATCTCCTGCAGGGTTTCTTTGATCAGCCCTTTTTCTTTGGCGACGTCTTGATTGATTTCTTGGCGAACTTGATTGAGCTCGCGCTTGGCCAAATCCAAAAGCGTTGGCATCATCTCGGTTAAAGATTTGCGGGATAAATCATCAAAACTGCTCTTGGTTTGTTTATCTAAGAGTTTCCTGACGAAAAAGAAAATGATGATGATAGCTGACGCGCCGATTACTACGCCGATAATGAGTTGAGTCATGACATTCACTTTACCACAACGCGCAAAAAATTACAGCTTGACAAAACACGATAAAACTCATAAACTACGCTCAACCTTGAAAATTATTCCACTATCAAAAAAGGAGGAAAAATAATGTGCCATAAATTGGTAATCATAAGCATAACGCTGATCTTGCTGATTGCAACTGCACTAACCGCCGATAACTACCCGCCCGGCACCGACGTGATCAATTTTAAACTGGATACATTTCTTGTTCAGCTCTTATTGACCAACGACGGCGTGCTTACTATTCCGGCTGTCAAAGGCAGTAAAATATCTATTACCTTTACCGGCAGTGACGGCGTCTGGACGCCTGCTATGTGGAGCGTTCCGTGCCAGCCGCTGGTTTCCGAGTGCCGGATTGATTTTCCAAAGCAAAGCGGTCAATTGTGCTCTATTTTCGGAAGTTATGATTGGGCGGAAAATCGTTATTACTTTACTTTGTCGGTCAACAACAAGTTGATTAATGAAGCAAAAGAAAAACAGCAATTTTCGCCAATCAAAATCCTTCTGGCTCAAGAAACTATCACAATCAACGGATACAACATCCGACAATTTGACTCCTTGAACGATCTTATTCAAGGAGTACTGACAAAGATTTATGCCGGAAACAAAGCAACCACACTCTGGGGCAAGCTAAAACTTACCCCTTAACAAAACATCCATCAACAAAACATTCATCAATTTTCAAGGTTAAGCCCCATCAAACGGGCTTTCTTTTTTTAAAGTTGACCCCGAACCAAACTGGAACGGCAAGCGGGATGGCCAAATAATTAAAGCCGTTAGGCGGCTTCGCCTCTAAACTGTTACCATGGTATGCATGTAATGTTTTGGTGCGGGGTTGACAAAAACCGCTAAATAAGGTTAAATTATGACCAATTAATATTAATGGTTAGTAGAGGGGGAGGAAAGTCTCACTCAAGGAGGTGAAAAAATTGACTCCCGAAGAAATTTATAACCGACTTCGGTCGGCGGATCCCAAAAACCCTGGTATATGCATATACTGTGAGGATGTTGTAACAACAGGAAAAACGGAAAAACATAAAATAAAAGAGATTTTCGATCTGACATCCACCACAGTGTATGTTGAAATCAACCGTGCGCCAAAGTACAATTTTATAGCGCACATTCAACTTAAAAACATCGAATTCATTGGCCTTACCAAATAATTAACTCACGGAGGAGCCCATGACTTACTCCATCTCACCCTGCTAAAAGCTTTGACTTGATCAAAGACGAACCAAAATTAGCAGGGTTTCTTTTTTTATTGACTAAACGCCCGTCTCAAAGTATGATGAAACCATAATTTTTAATTTACTCAACTAACGTCATTTTGTCATTCCGAGCGAAGCGAAGCGCAGTCGAGGAATCCCTTAACTTGAATTGAGAGAGATTCCTCCACTCCTCCTCACTATGCTCGGAGTCGGTCGGAATGACAGTCGTTATGTCCCCAACCAAAGAACAACTTTACGAACTTTTAACCCGCGGCGTGGAAAAAATCATCGTCAAAGAACACCTGGAAAAACGCCTGCTAGCCGGCGACAAAATGCGCTTAAAGCTTGGCATTGATCCGACCGGCAGTGACATCCACATCGGACACATGGTGGTTTTGCGCAAATTGCGCGCCTTTCAGGAGCTCGGCCACCAGGTAATAATCATCGTCGGCGACTACACTGCCCGGATCGGCGACCCGTCAGGCCGCGACAAAATGCGCGAGCCCTTAACGCGCGAGCAGGTTTACGAAAACCTGGAAACTTATCAGAAACAAATCGGAAAAGTTTTAAATTTGGACAAAACCCAGTTCTCTTATCAATCCGAATGGTTTGATAAAGTTAATTTAACAGACATCCTGGAATGGGCCGGTATTTTTACGGTCCAGCAAATGATTGAACGCGACATGTACAAAAAAAGGATCGCTGACGGCCACCCCATCGGCATCCACGAATTTATGTATCCGCTGATGCAGGGCTATGATTCAGTCGCCATCAACGCGGACGTCGAATTCGGCGGCAGTGACCAAGAATTCAACCTTTTGATCGGCCGCACCATGCAGGAACACTTTAAACAGCCACCGCAAAATATTTTGACGACCTCGCTTTTAGTCGGCACTGACGGCCGCAAAATGAGCAAAACCTACAACAATTACATCGGGGTGTTGGATAAGCCGGAAGAGATGTTCGGTAAAGTGATGTCCGCGATTGACGACATAATAATCGAATACTTTAAATTGACGACTGACGTGCCGCTCGACGAAATCGCTGATCTGGAACGTGATTTGAAGGCTGGTTTGATTAACCCGCGCGACGCCAAGGCGCGGCTGGCAAAAGAAATTGTTAAAATTTATCATGGCGAAATCGCCGCTGTGGCCGCGGCCGCGGAATTTGACCGGATCTTTAAAAACCGCGAAAAACCAAGCGAGATGGCGGAGTTTAAGGCTGTTAAAAATGATTATTTGTTGCCTGACCTGATGATCGCGGCCGGACTGTCCAAATCAAAAGCCGACGCCAAACGGGTAATCGAACAAGGCGGTGTAAAAATTGATGACCAAATAGTTAAGGATTGGGAAAAAGAAATCACCATCAAAGCTGGAATGATTCTACAGGTTGGGAAAAGGAAGTTTGTAAAGATAGGAAAATAAAAAAAAGTGCATGGTCTGGCGACATGCACGAGGCAATGAACTTATTAACTTTAAATCAATTGATCAGTAGTTGTTTGGTAATCTATGTCTTTGGAAATTTGTGACATAATACTTGCCAAATTTTTCATTTCATTTTGAGCGTGGACTATATTTATAGCATTAAGGGGAATAGTAACCGGCTCCTTGTGCGTGTCATCAAATATGTTAACCATATAAGATGTAATTTCTCCAGCCGACTTTTCTCCGTAGGTCAAAACAAGTTTAAAAACTCTATTTGTCAACCGTACCACCTCCTTTTTAGGTAAATATGCCAGACAAAAGAACTTACTTTAAAATTGCGTTTTTGTCAAACAAAAAAGATGCATATGGTCTGGGTATTTACGCCGTTTACTGATTTGCTAAAATACGCAAGTAAGAAAATAGGAATTCTCTACTATGCCGACAACAATCCAAAAAGCCACTTCGCGCGGGCAAATTACTTTGCCGGCGGCTTGGCGAAAAAAATTTAATACTGATACTTACTTGCTTAAATGGAATGATGACACCTTGCAAATTTTTCCGATTGACGTTCAAAAACTGTCAAAAGAAGTTATAACTAAGGATATTAAAGATATTTTTTAACTTTGAACGATCGTCCATGCCCAAATACTTTCCCTACAAAAAAATCAAATACGGCGGACAGTACGTGCCGGAAACCCTGATGCCGGCGCTTTTGGAATTAGAAACAGCTTACGAAAAATTTAAAAAAGACGCCGCAATCCAGACTCGATTTAAAGATTTATTGCACCACTACGCCGGCCGGCCAACTCCGCTCTACTACGCGGAAAATTTATCAAAAAAATTAGGCTGTAAAATTTATTTAAAGCGTGAAGATCTGCTTCACGGCGGCGCGCATAAAACCAATAACGCCATCGGCCAAGGCCTGCTCGCCCGCTTTATGGGCAAAAAACGCCTGATCGCCGAAACCGGCGCCGGACAACACGGTTTTGCCACCGCCATGATCGGCGCGTTCTTGGGCATGGAAACCGAAATCTACATGGGCGTGGAAGATATCGAACGCCAGCGATTAAACGTTCTACGTATGAAGGCCTGCGGCGCCAAAATTAATCCAGTCGAAATTCGGCCTGGCATCGGCACTTTAAAAGACGCGGTTAACGAAGCCCTGCGCGATTGGGTTACTAACGTCCGCACTACTTACTATTTATTCGGCACCGCGGCCGGCCCGCATCCCTACCCCACGATGGTCCGCGATTTTCAACGCGTTATCGGACAGGAAATCAAACAGCAGATTAAACACCATGCAGGTAGTCTGCCAAAAGTAATTATTGCCTGCGTCGGCGGCGGGTCCAATGCCATCGGCGCGTTTTACGAATTTATAAATGATGATGTTGGGCTCTGGGGCGCTGAACCGGGCGGCAAAGGCATCAAAACCGGGCATCATGGCGCGGCAATTAACTGTGGTTGTGACACGATTCTCCACGGCTCGCTTTCCAAAGCCTTGTGTGATGAGGACGGCCAAATCAAAGAAGCTTATTCGATTTCCGCGGGCCTTGATTATCCAGGTGTTGGGCCAGAACATGTTTACCTCTCACAAACCAAACGCGCCAAATATTTTCCGATCACCGACGCCCAGGCTATCGCCGGCTTTAAACTCTTGTCGCAAACCGAAGGCATCATCCCGGCACTCGAATCAGCGCACGCTGTCGCCTTGGCAGTTGAATACGCCAAAAAATGCCAGCCAGACGATATCGTCGTCATCAATATTTCCGGCCGCGGCGACAAGGACATGGAACAAGTGGCGAAATATCTTTAAATAATATTATGCGAGAACGCAGTGAATCAGTACCAAACAATCTCGAATATCATTCAGAACCATCAGACCCTAAAATGATAAGAAACGTCTGCAAACAGATATTTGGCGAAAATATCACACCCGAGCAATTTGCCCAAGAATTATCTTTACCTATCAGCAATATCAAGGCGAAAATGTTTCCTGATTATCCGCATGCAACCGAATTCACCAACCACCGTTTTTTGACTCTTCGACTAGATTTAGTATCTTTAGCTGATCAAGTAATCGGACACGTCACGCTCGCATTTCAAAAAAACGCCGATGATGAACCTTTTTTGTTCATTGAGGAAAGACGTCTGCACGAAACCGGGCATGGATTAGGACTCGATTTAGAATGCCAGCTGGAAAACTTTTGTCGCAATCATAATATTTGGACGATTAAAAATAGCCCGACTAGTGAGCCCCAAGTAGGCCAAATCGGCGCTTATGTCTGGGCGCGATATGGTTATGAATTTGAGTTTCCTGACGGAGCTGACATCCTAAGAAAAACTCTGATTGATTACGCGCAAATGTCAGGCATTACCGTTGAAAATATTGACCAACTGGAAAGGCCGATTGATTTTGCCCGGGCACAAGGGTACGATGAAAAAGGCGAAATCGTCCCGATTGGAAAGAACTTGTTAACCAAAACAAACACCCAGTGGTACGGTTGCCGGGAGCTGGCCATGGAGAGCCAGGGAACCAAAGACTTTATCAATTACCTGCGCGAGCGCGGCCGCGAGGACTTAATTAAAAAATATTATTCATAACCCATCAACATGTTTAACATAGACCAACATTACTCCCGCAACACTTATTCCTATTTAAAACACTTTATCCGGCGCGATGATAAAGTACTGGACGTTGGCTCCGGCAATTGCCTGGTAGCACAAAAAATCAAAGACGAACTTAAGGCCGCCATCCATTGCGTGGACGTCTGCAATCACAGCAAAACAAGCATTACTCCAAAAATTTTTGACGGCCGCAAAATCCCCTACGGAAACAAAACCTTTAAGAGCTCATTGGCCGCCTTTGTCCTGCACCATTGTCCGCATCAGGAAGAACTATTGCAGGAAATGATCAGAGTCAGCTCGCAGGAAATTATAATCTTGGAAGATGTGCCGCAACATTGGTACGACCACTGGTTTATCGTCTTACACCGTTTTACTTCCTACTTTAAATACAACTCAAAAAAAATGATTTTCCGCCGCGATGGCGAATGGAAAGCGCTGTTTAGAAAATTGGGTTTAAGAGTTAAGCAGGAAATAGAAATCAAAAAAGACCGGGGCCTGGTGTACCCGGTCAACCGCAAATTATATCTTCTAACCGTTTATGCCTAAACCAATTCTGATTACCGGCTTCGTCCCCGGTTATCCCAATCCACAATTGACACTCGAGATCGCCAAGACGTGCCAACAAGCCGGCGCCGACATTTTAGAATTGTCTGCTTCCTTTTCCGAGCCGGTTGCTGATGGCCCGACTTTGCAACTTGCGCACCAACGAGTTTTGGCCAGTGGTTTTACCAAAAAACAAGCGTTTGATCTTTACCATCAAATTTCGCGCGAGACCGCCTCTCCCCTGTTTTTGATTGAATACGCCAACATTATTTACCATCTGGGGTTTGATTGTTATTACCGCACTGCCGCCGCCTCCGGCATCAACTATGTAGCTGTTCCTGATGTACCGATAGAAGAAGCAACGCCGTTTGTGGCTAGCGCGAAAAAACATGGGCTAGCGCAAATATTTTTGATCGCGCCGACGACGCTAAGCGTCGTCAATGGGACGCTCAGCGTTCCGACAACGCCGGATGAACGGGTAAAAAAAATTGTCCAGCTCGCCCTCCAAACTACAACCCGAACAAATAAATTGATCAAGACGCCACTGCCGACTTTCCTCTATCTCGTCTCTACCACCGGCACGACTGGTAGCCGCGGACAACTGGCCAGCGACACTTTAAGCTTTATCAAACGCGTTCGAAAATTGACTGAACTGCCTTTGATTGTTGGTTTTGGAATCAGCAAAAAAGAACATATTAAAAAAATCATCTCTGCCGGGGCTTCGGGCGCGGTAACTTGTTCGAAAATCGTCGATATTGTCCATCGAAATCAAAAAAATCCAACAGACATGCTAAAAACAATTGGAAATTATGTCCAAAGTTTAAAAATTTCATCTCTTGCTCCGTAGCGTGAGATATGCTACGCTAGCAACATGGAATACGCTCTACGACAAATAATTGGCTTAACCCTCTGGTGGTCAGAGGGGACAAAATCAAGGAGGGACAAAAGGTGGAAAAAGGCGGTTAGTTACCCAGTTGAAATCACTAATACTGACCCTGCTATAGTAAAAATCTTTTTGGCTTTTTTAAGAAATGACGTCGGTATTAACGAAAGTAGATTAAAAGTGCAACTACAAATTCATGCTGACAATAATCAAAAAGACTGTGAGGAGTTTTGGTCAAAAGTAACACAAATCCCTAAATTAAGATTTCATAAAACAATCATCAGGCCGATCGGAAATAAACCGGGCAAAACAATGGGCACATGTAAAATTAGATATCATGACAAAAAAACTTACAACATAGTTACTAATGGGTTAAATCAACTTTTACGACAATTAAATTCCGGGGTGTAGCGTAGTTGGCTAGCGCGTCGGCTTTGGGAGCCGAAGGTCGCGGGTTCGAGTCCCGCCACCCCGACCAAGTTAAACTTTTTTCAAATTCAGAGGCGATTGGTTGCTCGCTCGCCCCGCCGGAGTTTATCCCGCACGGTGATGCGGGAGCGGGTCTCGCTTCGCAAAAAGCCCTGCCCTCCTGCGCTTTTTCAGCTACGGCGGGTAAATATTTCGGAATTAAATCGTAAGGTCGGACAAATTCAAATTCAGTTTTTCAGGAAAGCAAACGGCAGTTCGTTCCAATTTTTTCCGCCGATGGTTGTATTTATAATCCTCAAAATCAAGTCTGCCAGGATGGCAATTGCATTAATGAAGACATCAGAAGCCACCTACAGGAAAGATCGTCATTTACGACGGCTATAATAAAAAACATTCTACCTCTTTGTTATTTATTAATTTTGGGTGTTTTAGTATTTTTACTTTCTGACTATAAAACAAAACTCATAGAGCACCAACATAAATTCAGGGTAATCTTAAGATATTTTACTCTTGATCACAATTTACTTACTATTTTATTTGCCAAGGGCATCTTGAACTCAAAAATATTTTAAGTTATTTTTAGCTATCCCACCGTAATAGGTAATGGTAGCTTTTTATTATCTTAAAAAATATTTTTTAGCTCAAACATTATGTATATAATAAAATTATTTAATAAACAACTACTAATCGGCGTAATCATTGGGTGGGTCTAATAGGATCGATTACTTATTTTTCTATTACAAAATCTGCGTAGTTACCGATTTACCGATAAAGGAGATTGAAGCAAAGTCAGTTGAATTTGTGAATGCTGAATTATTGCAAGGCAAGGAACGGCTACAGTTAAGGTTGTGGGCAAAGAAGGTGGCCTATATAAATTAGAAGTCACCTACAGTTATCGAGTGAGGCTCCAGCTCCGGGTTTCGGAGGAGGTACTGCCCCAGCCGGTAGTGCAAGCAACGCTGGTTGTCATTAATCCTACAAATTAATAAGTCAATCGAGGGGGCGTACATAAAATTGCCCCCTCTCGATTGATAGCGATACACTGAAATATGTTAAATTACGAAAAAATTAAAAATGATTTCCCGTTGCTCAATAAACAGGCCCAAAAAAAGCCGATTGTTTATTTTGACAGTGCCTGTATGAGCTTGAAGCCAAAACAGGTTATTGAAGCGATGAATGAATATTATTTTTATTTTCCAGCTTGTTCCGGCAGAAGTTCCCATAGGTTAGGAGAATTAGTCACCAAGAAAATAAAAGAGGCCAGACAAATTGTGGCAAATTTTATCAATGCCGATGAGCAAGAAGTTATTTTTACGAGAAACACGACGGAGGCAGTTAATTTATTGGCGAACTCATTAGATCTAAAAAATGAGGATTTAGTTTTAACTACCGACAAGGAACACAATTCGAATTTGATTCCGTGGCAGATGTTAATCAAAAAGAAAGGGATTCGTCATGAGATTGTTAAATCAAAAAATGATGGCACTTTTGATTTTGAAAAATACAAAGAACTGGTAAAAACGTCGAGGTTAGTATCAATGGTTCACACTTCAAATTTAGATGGCACGACAATCCCAGCCAAAGAAATTATAAAAACAGCTCATGAAAATGGTGTCTTAGTATTTTTGGATGCAGCGCAAAGCGCTCCCCATATAAAAATTGATGTAAAGGATTTGGATGTCGACTTTCTCGCCTTTTCCGGCCATAAAATGTTAGGACCGACCGGAACCGGCGTGTTTTATGGAAAATACAACTTACTGGAAAAATTTGAACCGTTTATGGTCGGTGGAGATACAGTCGAGTATTCCACATATACTGATCATAAAATGTTAAAAGCACCAGAAAAATTTGAAGCTGGATTGCAGGATTACGCTGGAATTATAGGACTTGGTGAGGCGGTTAACTATCTTGAGGCTATAGGATTTGACAACATAAGAGAGCAGGAGCTAGAACTAAATCGTTATATCACCGAGGAAATAAGTAAATTTCCAAAAATTAAAATTATCGGACCGACAAATCCCGCCTTGAGATCTGGTATAATTTCTTTTTATATTGATGATATGGATATGCATCAGGTCGCTTTAATGCTTGATGAAATGTCCAGTGTAATGATTAGGTCGGGTCAGCATTGCGTTCATTCATGGTTTAATGACAAAAAAATTAAAAATTCCGCCCGAGTGTCGCTGTATTTTTACAATACAATGGAAGAGGCTGAAGAATTTATTAGCGGTCTAAATAAAATAATAAAAATACTATAAAATATGTTTTGTATAATAGCATTAATAATTTTCTCAATTTTGGGCATATTTAGCGCCACCCATCGGGAATTGGCGAAAGAAGCTCTTGATTGTGTGTTCAGAAGAGTGACACTGCGTCCATGCAACACTGGTTTTAGGGAAAAAATAAAAAGCCGGATTTTAGTTAGACTATTAAGCAGGTCGACTTTTTTGGCTCGTTTGTTTAATCGACATTTTGAACTGCTGTCATGGATTTTCTTTATTCTAATGATTGCAAGTACATTCTGGACTGTTAAGGGCGGATATAACTATTACCTTTATGGCAGTTGCAATGGCCTTAACCAAAACGGTTTTTGCGCTTTTGATCCGAAAGGCGAAAATAATAAAGTGACTGAAATTAACGCCACCTGCGGAGCGGTAGAAAAAAAGGAAAAAAATGTAACTCTTAAAGATGTAGATTTATCCAGTTTCTCAACTAAAAACATCGGCTCAAAAAACACAGTTGTTTTGATCGGTTGCTATGAATGCGACTATACCAGAAAAGCTTATGCTGACATTCAAAAATTAGTGAGAGAGCAAAAAACTAATTATATTTTTGCCCATTACCCTGCCAAAGAAAACACCAACTATTTATCAGGAGTTGGATATTGTGTATATAAAGAATACGGTGAAAGATTTTGGCAATTCAACGATTACTTATTTACTGTAGACAAGGTGTCAATTTACGGCAAAGATTATATGGAAAGAATTTTGAATAATTTTGAATTTGATGTAAACAAAATCAATGAGTGTCTTAATAGTACGGAAACGACCAGCGTAGTGGAAAATCAACTTAAACAACTACAAAAAACACACCTTTACGGCACCCCCACAGTTTTTATAAACGGCAAAGCGTTTGTAGGACCTAAGCCGTATCGTGTTTATAGAAATGAGATTAAAAAATTTATAATATTCTAAAATTATGGATCATTGCAAAAATAAAAAATATTCAGGAAAAAATACCAATCAGGTTGCTTGTGATGATTGCAAAAACGATGGCAAGCAACCGGATATCCTAACAAAGAAAAACCTCACTATAGCTAGTGGAATTTTGTTTGGACTGGCATATCTGGCCGAATTCACTGCGCTTGAGCCGAAAATAATTCTCGGCCTTTATATCCTTTCTATTCTGGCAGGAGGTATATTTGTTTTTCGTTCGGCATTAAATGGTTTACTCAAGCAACGCTTTCTTAATATAAATTTTTTGGTATCTATCGCCTCTATTGGCGCACTCTATATCGGCCAATATGCCGAAGCAGCCGCTGTCATTTTCTTTTTTATGCTTGCCGAATTTTTTGAAGACTTCGGTGTCGAGCGTTCACGCAGAGCCTTAGAGACACTTATCAAAAAATCTCCCAAAACAGCTATTCTTGCTGACGGCAAAAAAGTGCCAGTCGAAATGGTTAAAATCGGCGATGTAGTTATTGTTCGACCCGGTGATATGATTCCGATTGACGGTAAGGTTATAAAGGGATTGTCATCTGTTGACGAGGCAACAATTACGGGAGAGTCTGTTCCTGCCGATAAACGGATTAACGATTCAGTTTTTGCTGGTACGCTCAACTTAAACGGATATTTAGAAATTGAAGTTATTAAGGAAAGTAAGGACTCAACATTTTCCAAAATCATCGAGCTGGTCGAAAAAGCACAAACATCACGCGCGCCAGCACAAGAATTTCTTGATCGTTTTGCAAAATATTACACGCCAGTGATCGTAGGTATTGCACTTCTAATAGCCACTATTCCACCGTTTTTATTTTCGGAGCCGTTCGGTGTATGGCTTTATAGGGCTTTGGTGCTTCTTGTGATTGCGTGCCCATGTGCTTTGGTTATATCTACACCTGTTGCCATAGCTTCGGCCATCGGAGGTGCATCTCGAAAAGGTATTCTCATTAAAGGCGGGCGGTTCCTTGAACTGCTTAGCAAAATAAAAGCCGTGGCATTCGATAAAACAAAAACACTTACCTACGGGCAACCCATTGTAACTGATGTGATCACATTCAATGGTTATTCTGAAGAAGAGGTTTTGGCCGATGCCGCCGGAATCGAAACCTTTTCCTCACATCCACTTTCGCAAAGCATTCTTGAGTTCGTACAGGGAAAAGGCGTCACTCCACACGTCATGCACAAGTATCTGAATGTTGTAGGAAAGGGCGGAAAAGCAACCTGCCTTGTTTGTAACGATCTTGAGCATTGCATTGGTAATTTAAAGATGATTGAAGCTCATAGTTCTACCACGGAAGAAATCATCGAAAAAGTCGAGGCGCTAGAAAAACAAGGCAAGACTGTCATACTTATTAGCGAAGGTAATCAGGTAATGGGTGCATTGGCCATTTCAGATAAAATACGAGATGAATCAAAACAAACCATTGCAGATCTCCGTCGCATGAATATTGTATCTGCCATTTTAACTGGCGATAATGTTCACACAGCACAGTATGTGGCTGATTCACTTGGGATTAAGGATGTCTACGCCTCACTATTACCAGACGAGAAAGTTAAAAAGATTGAGGAATTAAAAAATAAATATCAAGCTGTCGCAATGGTTGGAGACGGAGTCAATGACGCGCCATCGCTAGTTACTTCAAATGTAGGCATTGCTATGGGTGCCGGTGGTTCAGATGTTGCTATAGAGTCTGCCGACATTGCTTTGATGAATAGCAATATTTCTAATGTGCCAATTGCTATCGCTCTCGGACAAAAAACCATGCGTACCATTAAACAAAACATTACGGCCGCGCTTGGAGTCAAAGCGATAGTTATGATCTTGGCGTTATTTGGACTGGTTCACTTGGAATGGGCGATCGGCGCGGATTCAGGTGTGGCCATTCTGGTAATTCTCAATAGTTTAAGACTCTTTAAATATGAGTAGATTTAGTCTATAATTTATATAGACTTGTATATTTAATTGAGGCCCCGCCGTCCGCTCGAAAAAATTCTGGCCGTCCCCGCCGCCGTTAAAACTTTGGCGGGCAGGCATTCAGGCGGGCGGAAACGCGGAGCGGAGCTAATCAAGCATTTTTCGTTCAAAAAAGGTTCGAGCTTCGTTCAGCAATTGCGACCATTTCATCGTAGTAGGTGATTTTTTGTTTGATTAACGCGCGTGTTTGACATTTTATACCCAAAATGTTAGGGTAAAAACGCTTTAGCTTTGCTAAAGTTTGACAATTTAATCGGCGCATAAGCGCCAAATTCAAAAAGGGAGGTAGAGATGGTTACAAAACTCACTTCAACAATTTTTTAAGGTAATATT
>MHJY01000040.1 GCA_001818235.1 Candidatus Jacksonbacteria bacterium RIFOXYB2_FULL_44_15
ATGCCGCCTGCGCTAAAGTTAAATCTTTGGCTGATTTGCCGAAAAAAGTGGCGGCCGCCTGTTCGATGCCGTAGGCGTTTGAACCGTAAGGAATTTGATTCAAATAAAGCGCCAAAATCTCGTCGCGCGTGAAAGCCTGCTCGATTTTAAATGATAAAATTATTTCTTTGATTTTGCGGGCGATTGTTTTTTCGCGGGTAAGCACGATGTTGCGAACCAACTGCTGGGTGATGGTTGATCCTCCAGGGCCGGCCAGGCTGTGATTTTTGATCACGCTCCACACGGCGCGCCCAAGGCCTTTGATGTCGATCGCCATACTTCGCGTATAAAAATCCTGATCTTCGGTCGCGATCGTCGCCCACTTAACGTAATCAGGAATTTGCGATAAAGTGATTCTGGTCCGATTTTCCTCGCCGTGAATGGTGTACAGTAAATGCGTGCCGGTGCGATCATAAATTTTAGTGCTTTCCGGAAAAGCCACTGCTCCACTGCGCACCTCGTCCATAGTCGGGAGCCCGCGCGAATAATAAAAAAATAGGCCGACGATCATTATCATCCCGACCGTGCCGGCGATGAGGCAACCAATAATTAAGTTACGCCAAAAATGACCCGGCCGCCGGGACTTGCGCAAGGTAAATTTTTTAAAATTAGAAGCCAATTGTTTGCTTCTAGCGGCGAAACCGCTGGATGAGCATAATCGGCGCAGCCGCCAAGTTGTTAAAGAAAAAGCCATACTTAGCACTACTATAACGATTTTACGGCGAATTAGCAAGCGCCTATGGACAAACTATTACCAGTGTGATATACTCATCCCATAAGTAAAGTGTTTTGTCTGACTTAATAATTCAAAAATCTTTTGATAATTAAAGTTAACAAAATACCAACATCGTATCAAATGAATAACCAACAATTTGGCCCGGCCACCATGGTTCAGGGCAACTGGAACTGCAGTAAATGCAATGCAGAAATCACCGAACTCCCGTTCGAACCAGACGGCACCCGTCCGGTTTACTGCCGCGACTGTCACCGCTCTATGCGCAAAGACAGCCCACAAGGTGGCAGACGAAGATTTTAGTCTTTAAAGATTGATTTCGTAAACCCCTTCGCCCGAGATCTCGGGGGAGGGGGTTTTGTGTTTGGGGCGGAAAACAAAAAACTGGAGTGATGATAATTTAAAAAATCATCGCTCCAGCTAATACAATATTCTTGCACCTAAAAATCTGGCGCTCTATAAAGAACATTGCCATCGATCACATTAAGTTTGATTTCAACTTGACCGTTCTCGAGACTAAACAGTACAAGCATCGCCTTATTGCCGATGCGTAAACTGCCATATTGATCGTCAAGCTCGAACAATCGAGCTACGTTAAAGCACATCATCTGCCAGGCATCCTCAAGTTTAATGCCAAGAGATAAGGCATTTGTAATTATTGTACGCGGATCCGTCGCACTGCCCGCCAAAAACTTGCCCTCGGCATCGCTATAAACAACGCCGCCACGAGCGAAAACTGTCCGGGAGCCTATGCGAAACTCACCATCTCCCATACCAGCAGCGGCCATGGCGTCTGTTGTAAAATGTGAACCAAGAATCCCCTGTAATTCAAGAAACTTCTTCACAAGCCAAGGGAGAAGATGTTTAAAATCCAAAATCATTCCTACCTGGACGCGCGGGTCTTGGAATGCGAGCCCAAGATAACCGAGTTCACCAAAAATGTCGTCATGCCATATCTGTTCCAGTGAGTTTCGATATGCCATTGACCGAAAGCCATTTCCACCATGCACCCAGTGATTAAGGCCGGCGCTCGCAACTTCGTCATAGGTAGCTAACTTAAGATAACGAGCAGGATCATCGCGCCCAAAGTCAGCATGTCCTCCGCCGACAGAAGTGCCGTCTTTACGTGCCTTAATAACAAACTGTAAAGCGTTTTCACATCCCGGGTCAATAATGAAGTCTAAAACCATAGACGCCGGAACAATTTCACGAATTGGGAAATAGAGGACTTTTTCGTCAATGATCGGCTGAATCCACACTGGATCGTGCGCACCAATGGCTGGACCCGGCAAAAAATGCGGACCTTCGATTTTAATCCCCAAAACCATCGGGCCATAAATAGGATCATTGGCGACTTCTACAGCAACCTTGGCAGCAGCAATCATTTTCGCTGGGTCGTCGGTAATGATCGTGATGAATAGCCCACTCCAGCCATAGGCGAGAGCTTGTCTGAGAGCCGCGATTATTTCTTCTTTGGTTGCGTTGCCAAAGTTGCAACTAAAGAAGCCATTGCATTGCTCATCGATTCCACCCGGCGCGATCCATAACCCGTTACCATTAATAACGGTGATAGCCTCTGGCGGTATATCGAATTTTGGCGGGGATCCATAACCAACGTTAAGAATGTAATTATCTTGAACTAAAACCCATCCTATCCCGTAAGTTAAGACAGAAGATCTAGACTCTGGTGGGTCAGGAACAAAGCGTACATTTACAAACAACGTAAACATTCCAATCACTCCTTTTTTTAACCGTTGTAACGTCTTAACACTATAGCGGCATTTTGTCCGCCGAAACCAAAGGCATTAACGAGCGCGACTTCAGCATCTAAATCGAAAAATGATTTAGGGCCAACAGCGTATGTCAACCTGGGTTGCCGACAATCTTCTGCAATCTGGTAATCTCCCATTGTCGGAATACTTTGCGTTTGTAATGCCTGTATTCCGAATAGTAAACTGAGCACACCAGCTGCTCCCAGCGTATGCCCTAACCAATTTTTTGACGAGACAACAAAAATATTTTTTATGTCACATGGCACCGCACTATTTACTGATTTCAACTCAGTTTTATCACCAAGAACAGTTCCTGTTCCATGCGTACTAACAATTAAATTTCCTTCCGGAACATAGCCATAGTCACGCTTAGCTCTCGCAAAAACAGTTTCGATTAAATGGCAACTCGTATCTGGATCTGGAGCTACCATACTAGTAGCATCACAACATGCTTCGTAACTTAAAATTTCTGCCGTGATCGAATTGCCAAGACCTAGGCGTGTAACAACTTCTTCGCTCACTAAAACTGTAACACCAGCACCTTCACCTAAATAAAACCCATCGCGGGCTCCAAACGGTTTCGAGTCATCCCTTTGCGATAAAGCGCCAGCACGACCAAATAAACATTTAAAATAGTTATCACTTGACTCAAAGCCGATAACAACCGCTATATCTAACTCACCATACTGAATCATCCGAGAAGCAATACCAGTGGCGTCTATGCTACTTGCACATGCCGTGCACATTGTCCAGGACGGCCCCTTCCCGCCAAGCAAGATTGCCACGATCGTTGTAGGACCATTAGACATTATCCCTGGTACGGCATAAGATCCTATTCGATCCCAATTTCCTGATTGGTAATTTTGATAGTGATAATTATACCCAGGGGAATCATTATTGCCAGTGCCGCCTATTACACCTATCTTATAACGATCAATAATATCGCTTATTTTGAATCCGTCCAGATCTCTGGGTAAACCAGCATTTGTTATCGCGAGATGAGCGCACATCATTGCCATTTTTACGCTTTTTAGAAACGGATTATCAGGAGCAGCATAACGCACTAAGTCATGGGGGAAACCCTTGTCCAACTCAACTTTATCTATCCATGCGGCATGCGAAATCTCGATCGGATGCTTACCTCGACTCATCAGAATTGGTTCAGATAATGCGCGAATCGCCGTACCTGGTTCAAAAAATTTCTGATACAGTTGCGAAAACGTTCCAAACCCATAAGGGTCAGGCAAATACGCCGCTCCATCACCTAAAACAAACACTCTTCGTTTCATCACATTTCCTCCTCATTAAATTGTCAAAAAGAAGTCAAAGACTCCTTACACCTCGTCTAAATAAAATTAGACTATATTTATTCATTTCGAACTCAAATCGAACCCAAAATGGTTGCCGCTAACCACAATAATTGCGGTCTGATGGCAACGTGCTACTATATCATTTTTAACTATTTTGTCAACAAAAAAGGGTGGATTTCTCCCACCCCCTCTTTACCCACCAAACTTTTTTGCTAAAAATTTAGGCAAAAATCACCAAGAAACAAGTGTCCCCGCCCGCCTTGCTTCGCAACGCGAAGCGGGCAGGCAAATAATAACCAACTTTGAATAACCAACGTCCAAATTGTTTGGTTATTAAGTTTTGATTATTGAAATTTGTTTGTATCTTGTATCTTGATGATTGGTTATTCGTTAATTTAATAAAAATTAAAAATTTAAGTTACTTCCTCGCCCCGACTGCCCGAAAACTCGCCAACTGTTCCTCGTAAATGGAAATGAGCCGGTTGGCCACGCTTTCCTCGGAAAAATGTTTGGCTGTATCCACTGCGGCCGAGACGAATTGATGATACTCTTTAGGCGTTTTTAGCAAAGCCAACACCTTGTCGGCAAATACCCGCGGCGAGGCGGTATTGACCAAAAAGCCGTTATGATTGCTTTTGATGATGTCTAAAAACACATCGCACTTTAAAGCCACCACCGGCAAACCGGCAGCCATCGCTTCCAACACCACAATTCCCTGCGTATCAGTGAGCGAGGCGAACAAAAACAAATCAGCCATTTGATAATACTTGGGAATGTCGTCGTGCGGCACTAGTCCGGTAAAAATTACGCTGTCACTAATTCCCAAATTCTTGGCGTTTTCTTTAAGCTTGGGCAAATACGACCCATCGCCGATCAAAAGAAGCACCAATCCCGGCTGAAGTCGCCGCATCTCGCGATATGCGTTCAATAAAAAATCGAAATTTTTTTCTTTGCCGATCCGGCCTACGGAAATCAAAACCTTGGCGTCGGGCTTGATGCCCAATTTGTGGCGTAACTGCAACTGCGCTTCGGCGCTTACTTTTTTGGTAAAATGCTCCACGCAAATGCCGGTAGGTAAAACATAAATCGGAACTTTGTCTTTAACGCCGTAGCCCTTCAGCATTTTTTTGATGGCTAAAGACGGCGCGATTACGCCATCGCATAAGTTGGCAAACCAAGTGCTGTAAACTTTAGCCAAATGGGGCAGTAAAATTTTTTCACGGAAATACGCTTTGGCGTACTCAGGATAATGAGTGTGATGAGTATAAATCAACGGAATCAATTGGCGCTCGGCGAAAATTTTGGCTAAAACGCCTAAACTAAACGGCGTCTGCGCGTGCACCAAATCCAATTTAAAATTGGTGAGCTTTAAAAAACTCTGCTTAACCGGCAATAAATTAAAAGCATACCTAAGCTCTGGGTTTTCAATAATCTTAAGGGATTTAAAACGCGTTACCCGCGAGTTCTTATCAACGTACCCCGGACTTTGCGGGGCATAAATATAAATTTCGTGACCTTTGGCCTCGAGCTTATGGCGAAAACTTTCGATGGAAACTGCCACACCGTGAGTGGCTGGCAAATAAGTGTCAGTAAAATATCCAATGCGCATATAATTGAGGTTAAAATACTGTTAATATGTTGATATATATAGTATAGCGATTTTGAGATGGATAAGCAACTGGGGTTATGTTATAATAACATCAATTAAAAAATTTATATGCCCTACAAATTTCTCGCCATCAAAAAATTGGACTTTCTTTTAATGGGATCGATTTTGTTGTTCGTCACACTCGCGACCATCCTCGTCCCGAAAATAATCAATCAAACGCGCGCCGAACTGCCAACCTCTATCCCCATTACTTTTTTGAGTACGCCGACCACTGTAAGCGGCACCACCACTATTATGGTGCAGACCAGCTCGGCGCTTACCAGTTTAACGTTTTTCGTGGATAGTACGCAAACCAGCGGGCAGTCTGGCTCGTATCCCGGGGTGACAACTGATGGTTTAAAGCACTCTTTCCTTTGGAACACCACCACCTATCCGAATGGCGTCTATCAAGTCAAGGCCACTGCCACGGTCAACGGGCAATACAGTGAAAATTTTATCACGGTTACTCTAGCCAACACAACCTCGACCAACGCTTCGCCTTTAGTAATCACTTTTCTTACCTCGCCGACCACAGCCACCGGCGCCACATCAATAAAAATTAAAGTAAATAAGCCGGTGGACCAGGTAAATTTTTTGATTACTGCAACCGGTATTGAGCAAACTTTTGCCGGCACCCTCGAATCCGGATCCTCGGATACCTACTTTTTCGATTGGTTGACGACTAATTTTCCCAATACCCAACACAAAATTAAAGCCATTACCCGCGTTGGCAACGAAACCGCCGAGCAATACATCCTCGTCAGTGTCCAAAATCATACCACCACTGTGCCGGCTTTGACGATTGAGTTTCTAAATCCGCCGACAACCGTTTCCGAAACAGTTACCATCTCAGCCAAAGTTAATAAAGCAGTCACAAACTTTAATTTTGATGTCATTGGCGCTACCACGCAATATTACCCGGCAAACCAAACAGCCACCAACACCTATTCCTTTACCTGGGACACTACCACCGGGCCTAATGGCGAGTATAAAATCAAAGGTTGGGCAACAGCCGGGGAGGAAATGAGCGATAAACAATTTACAGTAACGGTCCAAAATACCACTACTGCCACACCGCTTAGCGTCCAGTTTTTAACTGCGCCATCAACCGCTTCTGGCATCGTCCTGTTATCCGCCAAAGTTAATAAACCGCTCACTGAATTAAAATTTATAATCGAAGGCGCGACTACACAA
>MHJY01000041.1 GCA_001818235.1 Candidatus Jacksonbacteria bacterium RIFOXYB2_FULL_44_15
CCCTTGACAAATATTATCGTTTGTATTATAATACTGGGTCTTAAAAACTTACCAAATAATCAATGATTAAAAAAATTCAAGCGGTCATCAAAGATCGCGAAAAAAGAGATTCATTCGTGACAGATATTGCCCTTTGGGTGATTGTTTTGCTGTACGTGCCCTTAATTGTCTTTACTTGCGTAATGATTTATTCTCTACCAAATTTAGTTAAAAACATTATAAGCTATTCTTAACTTTAAACAGTTGATTGTCCAGCAGACGGTGTTTGCGTTTCCGGGCTCGCTTTAACAGCGGACTTTTTTGCTATCGCGTAAATGTAGATAATTTCCAGAA
The DNA here is from genome assembly GCA_001818235.1 of Candidatus Jacksonbacteria bacterium RIFOXYB2_FULL_44_15. Lineage (GTDB taxonomy): Bacteria > Patescibacteriota > Patescibacteriia > UBA9629 > UBA9629 > UBA9629. The sequence continues at coordinate 334 of MHJY01000041.1, forward strand.
TGCCGAGCGTGTTGAAAATCATTAAAACGATATACCACGCTAAGTGATTGTTACGGGCAGATTTCCACAGCGCGATTGCTTTCCAAATTGCCGACCAAATTACGGCAATTAAAAAAAACGGCAAAAATACTGCGTTTTGAAATATTGGATAATCGTTGGGGTTCATAATTTAGTTCGAAATTATTATTGCGTCGACCTTTGGATTGATTAAATAAATTTTAAATTTTTCTAACCTTTTTAAGCGTGTGTTCTAAAATAACGTTCACGTCCTTGAATATAAATTTGCCTATAAATTTTTTTTTAGATAAAAATAGCGGAAACCAATATTGATCATCCGGCCACATTTCCGCAAAAGGAATTTCTGCGACGTTAAACCATTGTGGCTTCATTTCCTCGCTCTCACTCACCTGTCCGTCAAAATTTTCTGCCCGAAAAATATGAACTTCTAAAATTTGCGGATCGCCAACAAACTCAAATTCCAATAATCCGACCTTGTCTAAATTTTTAACATTGATTCCTGCTTCTTCTTTTATTTCTCTTTTCGCCGCATTTACAATAGTTTCCCCGTCGTGTACTTTACCGCCAAACCCGTTCCAACGGCCTTGGCCAAAGCCGCGTTTTTTATAGCCCAGCAAAACCCGTGGGTGCTGGTGGACAATGCAGAGAGTGAGTGGTGTTTTCATTTTTTAATGTTTCAACTGCTACGCTACTATTCGCGCGTAAATCTTACTTTTCTGCATAAAATACTCCGTAACCTCCTAAACCGCTTTTAAGCAATTCCCTTTGCGCGATGCCAGCGTTATTATTTTTGATTAATAAGTCAGGAATAATATGCAGGAAATTCAAAATTTTAGCAAGCGGATAAAATAATTTCACTTTTTTATACATAATTTTGGAAGACGGCTCGACTTCCTTTGTTTTGTCCCAAAATTTGATGTTTGTAAAACCAACTGATTCTATCGCGCTTTTAAATTGATCTACGCGCGCTAAATTTAATAATGCAAATCCATCAAGAAAATCTTGTAATATTTTTTTCTCGCGTTCGGATTGCGGTTCTCTCAATAAAAAGCCGTCAGCAACAATCAATCTACCCCCGATTTTTAAAATTCTATACGCTTCTTGTAAAAAATGTTTTTTAACTTCCGCATGGCAAATACTCTCGATCCCCCAGACAACATCAAATGATTCATTAGGAAATTTTGTATTAGTATAATCGGTCAGATAAAACTCAACTTCATCGCCTACGCCATGTAAATCCGCGAGTTTTTTCGCTTTTTGCAACTGCCGTTGACTGATCGTAATTCCAACTACCCGCGCTCCTTTATTTTTTGCCAGCCAAATCGCGCTTCCACCGACGCCGCAGCCAGCGTCCAGTACTTTGTCATCAGCATTTATCCCTGCAACATCAGCCAAAAACTTATTTTGGTTAGATAAAGCGTCATTAAGTGACTTTGTGTCAGAATCCCAAAACCCGTAATGAATAGCGCTTCTTTCTTTGTCCTTACTCCAAAAGAACTTGTAATACGGCAAGGTGACGTCGTAATATTCGGCTATTTTTTGGTTATATTCGTCCATAGATTGAGCTATGTCATGAAAGCTTATCCAGATGGATCAGCGCGGTTCTAATCGCCTCTTTGGTGTATTCTTTTCTAGTCAATTTTCCTTTGGTCATAATGCCGATTAGTCCTTCTTTCGATCCGAGGTTACGACTTTTTGTAAGTCCTGCCTTATAGGTAGCATCGGTCATATTCAAACCATCGTTTATCATGTATTTGACTATTTCTATTGGAGGTTCAAAGGCAGACGAAAGACCGAGATGATATTCATTTCCATCAAAGATCGCGCAAACGCAGACATCCATAAAACCTGTTTTCGTATCAGGCACAACCATTAGCCCGGATTCAATACCGAAACTGTAGGTGCAATCATGGAAAGCATTCTTGGCCCGATTCATTGCCCCTTGGACTGTCTCTTCTAAAGACTTTGGTTGATCCGCAATGCCAGTCGAAACGTCAACGCTGAAAATTATCGCGTCTTTTAAATGAGGGTAATCTTGCAGTATTTCTTGCACGGCCTCTACTTTGATTTTATTTGTAGAGCCGACGGTTATTTGCATAGTTTTATTGAATAACGTTCAACTTGCTGACTACACCATAGCTTGCTACGAGGTGTTTGATTCCTCCTTTTGTAAAGGAGGTGGCGAGCTTGCGAGCCGGAGGATTTCTACCTTTATAACCGAAACTACGCCATCTAAATTATATCTCACATCAGAATCAGAGAATCTCAAAACTTTCATCCCCAGCGATTCAAGTTTTTTTTGGCGTATATTATCGTCTTCAAATTTATAATCATGAGAAGTCGCACCATCAATTTCGATTACTAAGCCCAGTGAATGGCAGTAGAAATCTACAATGTAACGATCGATCGGCCTTTGGCGTAGAAAGCGGTACCCTAGTTTGTCTTGTTTGAGTTCTTTCCATAGTAAGATCTCTGAAAGATTACCCGCTCGGCGCAACTTTCTCGCATATGGATTTAGGTATTTCTGATAATGCAATTTCATAAATCCCTCCCCCTTCGGGTACTCCCTTTAAAAAAGGGAGAAAAATTTGACTCCCATCATTCCCTTTAAAAAGGGAGAAAAATTCGCTTTTCATGACTTACTTTAAAAACCTACAAAAAATTCCTGCATTTCTACGCGCCACAACAACGCTTATACTTTTTGCCTGATCCACAAATGCAAAGATCGTTACGCCCGACTTTCTGTCCGCTTTCCGGATCGCGGTCTTTGGGGATGTAATGATCAGCGGCTTGATCTTGGTGCCGGCCGCCGGCATAAGGATCAGCTTTATTAAGTTTCGTAGGTTGCTCGGTGCGAGTCATTCCGCTTGCGCTAAATGCGTTTGTTGTTTCGTGTTGTAAACGCGCACCCTGAAAGGCGTTAGCTACGTTTTTAATCACCGGCGAAAGTTTTTCAGCCGCCTGTTTTTGCATTTGGTAAGAAATAAAAATTTTATAAATGTTATACACAACCTGCTTGTCTGTTTCTTCCAGTAAAGCCTGATACATCGCAAACGCCTCGCGCTTGTATTCAGTTAATGGGTCTTGCTGTCCGTAGCCGCGCAAACCAATCCCCACGCGCAAATGTTCAATCGCATCCAGGTGGTTGATCCATAAATTATCAATCGTCCGCAGTAGCAACGCGCGCTCTACTTGTTTGATCATTTCCGGATCAAGATCCTTAGTTACGGTTTGATAATGCTCTTCCGCCAACTTTTGCAGTTTTTCCGATAGGGCTGATTTATCAGTCGAAATTTGCGGATCAGTAAATATGGCATCATCAAAGCTAATCGGCATGCTTTGCAAAACTTCTTTAATTTCCTTAAGATTCCAATCGCTTCCGGCGGTATGAATCTCAACTACTTTTTTGATTTCCTTCTTGACCATTTCCAAAATTAAATCGCGCAAGGGTTCTTCTGCCTCCCAAAGATCTAAAATTTTGCTGCGTTCCCTGTAAACAGCTGTCCTTTGTTTATTGATTACGTCATCATATTCGACCAGGTGTTTGCGGATGTCAAAATTATGGCCTTCCACGCGCTCCTGGGCCTTTTCGATCGAAGAAGAAATCATCCGGTTGGTAATCGGCAGATCATCCGGTAGGCCCAAACGGTCCATTAAGGATTTGATCCGACTTGACCCGAAAATGCGCATCAAATCATCTTCCAGCGAAATAAAAAATTGAGATTCCCCAGGGTCGCCTTGCCGGCCAGTACGTCCGCGCAATTGATTATCAATCCGGCGGGCTTCGTGGCGCTCAGAGCCGAAAACGCACAGGCCGCCTAATTTTCGCACTTGCTCGGCCTCAATCGGATCAACCGGATTGCCGCCTAAAACAATATCCACGCCCCGGCCAGCCATATTTGTGGCGACGGTTACGGCTTTAAGCTTACCGGCTTGAGCAATAATCTGCGCTTCTTTTTCGTGCTGTTTGGCGTTTAAAATTTGATGCGGAATGTTGGCCTTTTTCAACAACTCGCTTAAAATCTCATTTTTTTGAATCGAGATTGTGCCGACTAAAACCGGTTGGCCTTGATCGTATTTTTCGCGAATCGTATTGATTAAAGCTTTAAATTTTCCGGTTTCGGATTTGTAAATAACATCTGGCCTGTCTTTGCGGACGATCGATTTATTAGTCGGGATTTCCGTTACCTCCAGATTGTAAATTTTATTAAATTCCTCGGCTTCGGTTGACGCGGTGCCGGTCATGCCGGCCAATTTGTGATACATCCGAAAATAATTTTGAATAGTGATGGTGGCGAGTGTTTTAGATTCCTGTTTTACTTCCACGCCTTCCTTAGCCTCAATTGCCTGATGGAGTCCCTGTGAATAACGGCGGCCAGGCATCAATCGCCCGGTAAATTGGTCGACAATTATGATTTCGCCGTCTTTGACGACGTAATCGCGATCCAGTTTATATAAGGCATAGGCCTTTAAAGCCTGATCTAAATGAAAGGCCAAGGTGACATCTTCGGTATAAATATTTTTGACGTTCAACAAGCTTTCCATCCGCTCGATCCCGGCTTCGGTTAAGGTTACGGCATGGCGTTCCTCATCCAAGTTATAATGTTCACCGACTTTTAACGTCGGAATCAGATAGGCAAATTTTTTATAGTATTCCGCTGATTTAGTGTCCGGCGAAGAAATAATCAACGGCGTGCGCGCTTCATCAATCAAAATCGAATCAACTTCGTCGACGATGGCGTAATAATGATGGCCGCGCTGGACTTTGAGCTTGTTTTCCGCGACCATATTGTCCCGCAGGTAATCAAAACCAAATTCGCTGTTGGTGCCGTAAGTAATGTGGGCTTGATACGCTTCCACGCGGCTGCACGGCCGCAAAAAATCCTGATCAACTTTAAATGCCAGGGTTTCGATATTTTCGTCATCCTCGGTCGATTCAGAAGCAACATCTTTTTTGGCGGTTTCATCATACAGTAAAGAATTGCCTTGATTTTGTAGACAGGAAACTTTTAAACCCAGATAATTGTATATCTGGCCCATCCACGAAGTATCGCGCCTGGCCAGGTAATCATTGACAGTTACCACATGAACGCCTTGGTCCAAAAGCGCGTTTAAATAAACGGCCATGGTGGCGACCAAAGTTTTGCCTTCGCCGGTTTTCATTTCGGCGATATTGCCTTGATGCAAAGTGGCGGCGCCTAAAATTTGCACGTCAAAATGCCGCTGGCGCAAAGTGCGTTTGGCTGACTCGCGCACCGCGGCAAAGGCCGGCGCCAGGATTTTATCCAAATATTTTTCTTTTTCTTCCAATGTTTTGAGTTCAGCGATTTCGGTGATGTATTGTTGGGTCAAAGCCCGCAGTTCGTCCTGATTTTTTTTCTCAAAATCAGCTTCGAGTTGATTGACTGCTTCAACAAAAACATTGAGTTCTTGCAGAACTTTTTTATTCGGGTCGCCGAAGATTTTTTTGAAAATAGACATGATTTAGATTAAATTTGATTGATATTAATGCTGTTTTTCAACATACCATAAATTCTATTCCTGGTCTATCACCTTTTTTTAAAACAAAGTATCGCGCGATTGGCAGGAAATTTTTAGCTGTTCGGTAAAATTTTGATATTCACGATTCACAAACTCTTTGATTTGCCGATTAAAACGATCTTCGTTAAATTGCTCGGCATGCGCTTTTATTGCTTGATAATCAAACGTTGAATCTTTAAAGTGAACAACTGCATCAGCGAGCGATTCCCAGCTCGGATCTTCGAAAAAAACGCCGGTTTTATTCGGGACAACCGTTTCCAGAATCCCACCTTTGCCGTAAGCGATTACCGGCGTGCCGCAGGCCATGGCTTCGACCGCGGAAATTCCAAAGTCCTCCTCTTGCGGATGGATCAAAGCGCGGGCGCCGCCTAAGATTATATTTTTTTGCTTAGGATCCAGAATTTCGCCCAAAAATTCGATATTCTGGTTAGCGCGCTTTTTTAAATATTTTGCTTCCCAACCACCGCCGATTATTTTTAAAGGCAAACGCATCTCGTTAAAAGCTTCGATTGCGAGATTAACGCGCTTATACGGCCGCAAACGCGCCATGATCACAAAATATTTTTGCTTTTCGGAAATTAAACGGTAATTTTTAGTTTCGACCGGCGGATAAATCACCGTGGAATCGCGATGGTAAAAACGTTTAATCCGTTTGGCGACAAAGCGGCTGTTGGCGATAAATTTATCGACGCGCTGGGCCGCCTGATAATCCCACATGCGCAAATAGGTTAAAACCGCCGGAAGAATTTTTTTTATTAAATAATTGCTTTTTTCCAGCTCAATAATATATTCCCAAGAGTCTGACCAAAGATAACGGGTCGGCGTGTGGCAATAGCAAATGTGCATAGCCTCGATATCAGTTATAATGCCTTTAGAAAAAGCCGATGAATCGGACAGCACGACGTCATAACCTTTTAAATTAAATGACTCGATAGCCGTCGGCATCAGCGGCAAAAACCATTTAAAATATTTGTGCGCTAATTTTTTGCGTTGAAGATAAGAACCGATTACCTCAGTTTCCGAAAAAAAATTTTGTCTGATTTGCGGATCATACAATAAAGTGAAAACTGGCGCCTGCGGATAGAGACGGGTAAATGACTTTAAAACCTTTTCTGCGCCGCCTATTTGATTAAGATGATCGTGGATTAAAGCGATGTTCATTGAATAGTATAAAGTATTAAGTATAAAGTACTTTTTCTGTCATTCCGGCCTTGAGCCGGAATACAGAAATGGCTTAGTTGACTGGATTCCCGCTTTCGCGGGAATGACAAAATACGTTAAAATTGAATTTTGAAATACTTGCTACTAATCTATACTGCGCCGTCTTTTTTGAACAGTACCGCCGGCAGGGTTTTTAACAAGATCGTTAAATCCAGTTTTAAACTCCAATTTTCGATATAGTATAAATCAAGCCGCACTTCTTCGTCAAACGGCAAATTACTCCGTCCGGAAATCTGCGCCAGCCCGGTAACCCCGGGCTTTATATTCAACAATTTACGGTCGCTATTTTTATACTGATTAACTTCTGCTGGTTCATGCGGTCTGGGACCGACTAGACTCATCTCTCCTTTTAGGGCATTAATAAAGTTTGGCAATTCGTCTAAACTAAACCGCCTTAAAAATTTACCGACGCGCGTAATGCGCGGATCATTCTTCATTTTAAAAAGCGGCCCCTGCCTTTCGCTTAAACTCAATAACTGTGGTTTTATTTGGTCGGCGTTTTGAACCATCGAACGAAATTTGTATATTTTAAATAACTTGCTTTGCTCGCCGACGCGCGTCAATTTTACAAAAATTGATCCGGGCGAGGTAATTTTTATTATCAGGCCGATAATTACCCCGGGAATGAATAAAATGAGTATAGCCAGCGCACTAAAAAGAATATCAATCGCGCGTTTTTTTACGCGCCCCCAGCCTTCTAAGGGCGTGCGTTTGATCTCGATAAGCGGGAAACCGGCAATGGCGTCCATTTCGATGTTATGCAAATTTGCGGATAACATATCAGCCGCATAACTAAAGTCCAGATGGCGTGTTTGGCAAAATTCCAGATAATCATTTACTTGCTCGCGAGACAAATTTAAATCAGTTAAAATCACCGACTCAACCGTTATGTCGCGCACTTTGTCTGCTAAAGCATCTAAGGTGTGCACTTGGCCAACAATCATAAAACCCCACTCCGGACGTTTGTTAATTTCCGAAATAAAATGTTGGGTGTTCCTATCTTGTCCCACGACAATCACCGGCTTAGCGCCGATTTTATATTTTAAGAGATGGCGACGAATTGCCCGAACTAGGCCGCGAGCAAAAATTATCAAAAGTATGCTTAAAATCCAACTGGCTAAAATTAAAAAGCGCGAAGCAAACAGCGCTTCTTGCCTAAAAAATAAAAAGATGACTAAAGCGGAAATGCAAGCAGTAGTGGCTAAAAAAACCTTGATTGCTTGGTTGAAAAATTTTTTGATTTCCCGCGGCTGATATAACCCGGCAAAATTAAAAAAGGCTAGTCCGATCAAGCCGATAATTGCCAAAATTGCCAGATAATTACCTAAAGGAATCTCGTAAAAAATATTACTGACGACATTCAAATTACGGACAAGTTCGGTTTTCCGCAATTCGTAGGCAAGAATTCCAGCCAAAAAAAACATTAGATAATCTAAAGGCAATAAAATCGCGGTATATGCAAAATCAGAGCGACGCATAAAAAAATCAAAAAAAATGCTTTAAAAACCTCATAAGCCGGATTCTGTTTCTAAGTAATCATCTACCTTGATCCATAATCACTTATGGATTCTAGCGCAGGGATCCCCGATTGCTCAGGGCACCAATCCTGCTGTCTCCACCCAGGGTTTACCCCCTCTTTTAGTTACCTAAAAGAGCTGTGGGCTCTTACCCCACTCTTTTCACCCTTACCCCGAACCACTCGCTGCGCTCGGGTTCGGGGCAAGCCCCTCTCGCGTTAAAGTTAAAAGGGCTTGCCCTGTACCCGAACCATAGTGAGTGGTTCAGGGCGGTATTGTCTCTGTGGCACTTTCCCTATCCCGCCCCATTTCTAACACAGTTCGTAAATGATCAAAATTTAGAGCCGTAAGGCGGCTTCGCCTTAAGGACGATGATTAAATATGTCTGTGCTAGAAATAGGGCGGGACGGCAGGCGTTACCTGCTAGGAATTGTCACCCTGCCCAGTATGGGCAGAGAAGGAGTCCGGACTTTCCTCCCCGAACCACTCGCTGCGCTCGGGTACGGGGCAGGCCCCTCTTTCGCTATAAAACAAAGAGTCTTAATCTCGCGAATACTAAAAGGGCTTGCCTTGTACCCGAACATAGTGAGTGGTGCGAGGCGATTACTCGGGTTTTCAAAGCATATAAATGCTAGCATAAAATAATGACATTGACAAGATTATAAATAAGTGGCAAAATTTGGCATATGTACCTATATATTATTGCAACTCCCATCGGTAATCTGCAGGATATTACTTTGCGCGCGCTGGAGGTCCTCAAATCAGTTGATCTCCTGATTGCCGAAGATACGCGACGTTTGAGGCAATTGCTGAATCATTTTGGCATTTCCAAACCAGTTTTAAGCTATCACGCTCATTCCCATGCCGGACGCGAGGCTGAGATAATTGAGCGCTTGCGCCGCGATCAAAATATCGGTTTAGTGACTGATGCCGGTACGCCAATCATCGCCGATCCAGGCAGTAACCTCATCAATACCGTTTCTCGCGAATTGCCGGAGGTTAAAATAATCCCGATTCCAGGAGCTTCGTCCGTAACAGCCGCCTTAAGTGTGGCTGGTTTTGGTGCTGATAAATTCTCTTTTTGGGGATATCCGCCGAAAAAAGGCCAAAAAAGAATCGCTTTTTTTGAAAATCTGTCGGCTAATCATGAGACCCAAGTATTTTTTTCTACGCCGCACGCCATAATCAAAGATTTAACCGCGGTGCGCGATGTATTCTCTAAAGCCGAACAATTGGATCGGCCGCTTATCGTAGCCCGGGAAATGACCAAATTATTTGAAAGTTTTTATCGAGGCGCGATTGATGAGGTAATTCAAAAAATTCAAAATTCTCCTCAAAAAGGCGAATTTGCAATTGTTATTTCTAAATTACTTTCTTGTCATTCCCGACCTGATCGGGAATCTATGGCTTAATAGATAAATTAAATACTGGATTCTCCCGATGTTCTTCGGGGGAATGACAAAATCACATGTCTTCTCATCAAACGCGTAAGTCTATTTTTGATCTGCAAAGGCAGATTTTTTTGTGTAAATAAAAATTCTCTCGTGTTTCCCCCACTGTTTTTTTTCTTCAATAAAAACTTGATTAGGCGGCAGGCTAAATAAGTAAGAGATGATTTTCGCGCCAGGCTTAAGCTCACGCGCGAATTTTGAATATAAAGAGGCCATGCCTTTGGTCGTTAAAAAAAGGAACAGGAACTCAAAATTTTTAATGTCATAAAAAGACCAATCACCGCAAAATAAATTTATTCTGGATTTTCGCCGATTAAATAGCCGCCTCCAGCGAGAAATCAGATACAATAAACGCGATTTTTCCACGCCATAAATCAAAACATTTTTTGGCGTATTTTTTGCCAGAAGCATCATCATTTTTCCGGTGCCAGCGCCGAGATCAGCTATTTTAATTGCCTTGGCATCATTGGGCAGGTGGGCAAGAAGGATCATTTTTTTTAATACCGGCCACGTAATCGGCACATACGGTACAATTTGTGTCTGAAAAGTTCTCAAAATATAGATGCCGCGCAACAGCAAGAAACCAGCACTGATAATTAAAAGTATTTGGATTATTGTCAGTACCCAAAATAACATAAGCTAATCAATTAATTTTTCGGAAATAATTTTAAGCATTGCCTCAACTCGATTGCGCCAGGAGTTTTGTTGACTGTAAGCCTGGCGATAGGCGGCTAATTCCTGATTATTTTCGCGCAAAGATAAATTAATCGCCTGGCTGAAATTATTGGCAGACGGCGCATAATATTGCAGTTTCGGATCATCGACAATTTTCTGCGTAGAAATTATTGGCAGACCGGCACTTAAATAATCATAAAATTTCATCGGGTCCATCGATTTAGTTAGACCGTCAATTTTATGAGGAATTATGGCCACGTCAAAGTTCGTTAAATAATAGCCGATCTTATCAAAAGCCACGCGGCCAATAAATTTTACATTGGGTAATTTTTTAAGCGCGCTCAACTGCGCGTCTTTCCAGACCGGACCGACAAAAACAAACTGTTTATCAGAATGCTGTTTGGCAATAAATTCAATCAATTCAAAATCAATTCGGGATTGAATCGTGCCGACATAACCAACGGTTATCGGCTGGCGCTTTATGATTGGTTCTGGCCTGAGACTGGGTTTGATATTTGTGCCATTAGGTACAAAATAAGCCTTGGACGAACCGGCAAACAAATTTTTACGCAGATCATCGGAAACGGTAAAGATTAAATTAGCCGCCTGCAAAATTTGTTGATAATTATGCTTTAATAGTTGGCTTTTGGCGCGATAGGCCGGATGCTGTGACCAATCATCAACCGCATCAAAAATTTTATAATCCGCCGGCAATCGCAGAAACGGCTCAATAAACAACGGAAAATATGACCATAATATTAAGCGCTGGCCGGTGATTGATAAGCGAGATTGAATCAATTCATTCAAAAAGTTAAAAGTATCGCCCGTTTTAATAAACGAAACGGCAGTTAATTTTGAATCAATGATTTTAATCTGCGGGATAAATAATTTTTTAACAGAGCAGTGCCCGGCTAAACGCCGCTGGATCGCCTTAAGTTTAGTTCGCCAAGTAAGCGGTAAATAATCAACCGAAATAATCGAGTTAACTTCGTCTCGAGCTAACAATTCCTGCAAAACAAAATAATTGCGATTAACTATTCCGTTTTGCCAATCATCGTAATAAGACATGCCGAGCATCAGGATATTGTAGCGAATTTTGGCCTGATCAATCATAATAAGCTAAGTGCTGATTTTTTGCTTAACGCGACTGTAAGCCGCTTCGCCCATTTTTTTTGCCAAATTCGAATCTTGTAATAATTGAGCAAGCGCCGTTTGAAGTTCCATAACATTTTCCGGATCTACTAAAATTCCGGTTACGCCGTCCTCAATCGCCTCGGGAATGCCGCCACTGCGCCCGCCGATGGACGGTTTTTTAAAAGCTCCGGCTTCCAAATAAACTATGCCAAAACCTTCCACGTCGCCGGCTCGCTCGCGCGAAGGCATCGCAAACACATCGCATGTTTTAAAGTAACGATACAAATCATTAGCCGACGCCCGGCCACACAATTTTACTCGGGAGCCGAGTTGCAGATCAGAAATAAGCGACTCTAAATATTCCCGATAAGGACCGTCGCCCACGATCCAGTAAACCCAATCAATATCGCTTAAATTCGCCAGAGCACGAATAACAGAATCAAATCCCTTCCGTTCCACCAAACGCCCGACGCTTAGCACAATTTTGGCCGCTGGCCGGTCTAGCGGCATCAACTTGCTGGCTGAGTTTTCAATAAACTCTAAATCGATCGTTGGATAAGAAATGACGATTTTTTGCGGATCAAGATGATATTTCTGGGAGACACAATTTTTAACATAATTAGAATTGGCGGCAATATAATCTGCTTGGTCAAATATTTTTTTTATCCAAAACTTTTTCCACCGCGAAAGCGTCGCTTGGAGCGCGTCCAAGCCATGGACGTAGACGATAAAATGCTGGTTCATCAAAAATTTAAAGACCAGCGCCAGATAGCCGAGCGGCAAAATTTGCCCGACTTGAATGTATTGGTAGCGTTTGTTTTGCAATTGCTTTTTGACTATTTTAAAAAACCGAAGCCAGCTTAAAGATTGGCCGTTGGATTTTAAATGCAAAACTCGGAGCGTTGGTGTTTTTTTTACCTGCTGGGCGTAATACTCCGCAATACCGCCAACGTCCGGCGGATATTCTAAAGTTAAAAGCAATGACAAATTATTGTTGCTCATTAAGATTGATTGATTTTGATTCTTTAACGAATAAATATCGCAAAAATTTTAAATCCAAGCCGCCGGACAACCGGAGCGCGGTAAAATATATTACTGCTCCCAGTACAATTAAATAATACCAGGGAATCGTACTTTCGAGCAGTTTGATTACGAAAAACATGATGCTCGAACTTATTAGTACGCGCACCAGGCTATTTTTAAAATCTTTTTTGATTTTTTCAAAATAATCGCGTAAAAAATAGGCGTCGGACATAAAGATAACCAAATGAGTACACAAAAGCGCGATTGCCGCGCCGATGACTCCATATATCGGAATTAAAATAAAATCTAAGGCAACCATAACAATCAAGCCGTTTGCCCGGCTAAAGGCGGTAAATTTTTGCTTGCCGATCGCATTGAGTAAATTTCCGGTCGGAAAGCATAAAAAAATGAATGGCAGCGCGAAAAACATAATTTTTCCGGGCAAAACCGCGGCCAGATATTCATTTTTCCAAAGACCGGCTACGATTTCCTGCCCTAAAGCTAAAAAGCCGAAAGCGACCGGCAGGCTGATAATCAGCAAATAATCCAAGGCTTTTTGAAAAATACGGTAAAGATAATTGGATGAGGTCGCAAATAAACGGCTAAATTCAGGATAAAAAGCGCCCATCAAGGCAGTCGGAATACTTAGACTTAAAGCCGTAATAATTTTAAGCGGTAAATTATAAAGGCCAACGCTGATAAAATTGCCCGTTAGGTCCTGGAGCAAAACCGTATCCAACGAATTCTGCATTTTTACTAAAATTCCGCTGATGGCAAACGGCGGCAGGCACCAAAGAAATAAACGGACTATTTTCGCATCGAAAGATAATCTTATTTTATAATGAAGTTTAAAAATCAGCAGTCCAGTGACAAACAAAAAGTTTAGACTGGTGCCAATCAAGAGGGCCAGCATTAAATAAAAAACATCGCCGGAAATCATAAGCGAGACGGTGCCGATTGTAACCGTGACGATTTCCGTTAGAATCACCGCTAAACTCTCGAATTTTAAATTTTGATGAGCTCGCCAGACGGCATAGAAAGTAAGGCATAAGTTATCCATAATCACCCACGCCAGGGCGAGAATAATAAGGGATAAATTAGCCGGCTGATAAAACTTGGCGACCAGTAAGATGACGATCGCGGCAATCAAAATTAGCGGTAGTTTTAACGTTAATAAATTGTTTAAATATTTATTTGTCTTCGACGGTTCGCGCGAAGATTCCCGCAGAAAAACCAAATATAATCCGAAATCACCCAAAATAAAAAAGAGCGCTACGAAAGATAAGACATAATTAAAGCGCCCAAGGTCGCCGGCACCGCCGGGTAGATTATTTGAATAATACCAAAAGTAAACTGACGAGATGACTTTTTGAACAATCAACGCGCCGGTGTAAAAAAAACTGTTTGTTGCTAATCTTTTAGTGGCGTTCATTTTTTTTGCAAAAAACTGTGTTAATTATTGCTGTAAAAAAAATAAAAGTCAAATGCAAAAAGCACCCGTATTTTCGGGTACTTTTTGTCTCTGATGTAACAATAATAATAAATTAACGCTTCGCCCATTGTGGTGCGCGCCGAGCACGTTTTAAACCGGGTTTTTTGCGTTCCTTAACGCGTGCATCACCAGTTAATAACCCCGCTTGCCGTAATTTTTCGCGGTATGAAGGCGTCCATTTGGTTAATGCCCGCGCTAAAGCTAAGGCGATGGCTTGCGCCTGGCCCTTATAGCCGCCGCCTTTAACGACGATAGAAATGTCGATATTTTGTTTTTCCTTAATTAAATCCAATGGTTTAGTAATAACCTTTTGCAACGCAAAATACGGAGCGTATTGACGATATTCGATTTGATTAATGTAAATTCGTCCTTTCCCTTCCAGGTAAATCCTGGCCTGAGAAACTGAACATTTGCGCCGTCCGACCGCGCCAAAATACACCCGCTCCTTAAAAAGTTCATCCATTTTGTCTTTTTTCTTGGCTTTGTTGTTTTTAGTTTCGGTATTCACTGGCATAGTTAAACGAGCTTTAATAATTTAAAACGTTCCACGCGCAATTTATTTTTCGGTAACATATTCCAAACCGCCTGCCGCAATAAATCAGCCTTGCTTAGTTCTTTCATTTTAATAGTCTTTAAATGCCCAGGATAGCCGGTGTGATGATAATAATTTTTTTGCAACATTTTTTTCCCGGTGACAACTATTTTTTCGGAATTGTTTACTTCGACTATCTCGCCCGTGATTTTATAAGGCACATAACTTGCACGGTGTTTACCCAATAAATATGTTGCGATTTCGGTAGCGACGCGTCCAAGTATTAAATTGTTGGCATCAATTTTAATCATAATATTTAAACAAACTCAATTTTTGAAACCGGGGCGCCGTCCCCTTTTCGTTGGCCTACTTTTATTACGCGGGTATAGCCGCCCTGGCGGTTTAAATAGCGAGGCGCTAATTCTTCCATTAATTTTTGAACCGCGCCCATTTTTGGCAAATAGGCAATTAAGCGCCGTCTGGCCGTAAGATTTTGATTTTTTGCCGTAGTAACTAACCGCTCGACAGTCTGGCGCAAGGCGCTCGCTTTAACTTTCGTCGTTAAAATATGCTCATGCAATATTAAAGACACGGCCTGATTCTTTAAAACGGAACGGCTTAATCGATTTTGTTTCGCAAAAATTTTACTCTTTTTTCGGTGACGCATATTTTATTTCTTTTTTTTCTTACTTTTTACGGCAACCAACGTCGGGGTTTCGGTATCTGCTTCTTTATCCGCGGCTGTGTCCGCGAGTTGATCGCCGCCAATCTGTTCGTAAATTATTTTAAATTGCTCTAATAAAATTTTGGCGGACTGCGAGATCGCCTGTTCCACTGATATTGTGCCGTCGGTCTTAATATTTAAAATCAGTCGGTCATAGTCGGTTCGCTTACCAACGCGGATATCTTCGACCGTATAGCCGACTGATAAAATTGGTGAATATAATGTATCAATGGAGATTACGCCGACTTCCAACTCTTTTTCTCTTTCTTCCAGCGGGCTAAATCCCAACCCCTTGGCAACGGTTACTTCTATATGCAAGGTCGCGTCTTTATGCGTTAGGGTAGCGATTAATTGCTCTTTGTTGGAAATTTCCACGCTTGCGTTTGGCGTAAAATCTCCCGCGGTCACTATTTTTTTCCCTTTAACGTCCAAAGTAATTTTTTCCTTATCCGGAGTAAAAACTTTTAAACGAAGCTGTCTTAAATTTAGCATGATTTCCAGCACTTCTTCCTGAACGTGCGGCAGAGTCATAAATTCATGTTCGGCGCCGGCAATTTTTACTGATATTATGCCTGCGCCCTCGAGAGATGATAATAATACGCGCTTCAAGGCATTTCCGATCGTATGTCCATAACCCGGATACAATGGCGATATTTCGACAGTGGCGCTATTTTGTTCGTTCAGAGGAATAATTTTAAAAGTTGAAGGTAAGGATATCATTTATCGAAAAATATGATACATACAACATGATGATTATTTCGCACCATGTTAGGCGTTCATATTATCTAGTTTATTTAAACACGTCGAGGTTTTGGTGGACGCGGTCCGTTATGCGGTACCGGCGTAACATCCTGAATCGTTTTAACCTTTAGCCCGCCGGCATTAAGCGAACGAATGGCCGATTCTCGACCATGGCCGATCCCTTTAACCAAAATATCAATTTCTTTCATGCCAAACGGCTTAAGCTTCGCAATAATATCTTCGGCAACAATACTGGCGGCGTATGGAGTCGCTTTTTTAGGGCCTTTAAAGCCTTTGGATCCGGCGGATGACCAAACTAAACCGTTACCTGAATTATCCGTAATAAGAATAAAAGTATTATTGTAAGAAGCTTTGATATATGCTTTTCCTTTGGGAACTATCTGTTTTTTAGCCATCGTATAAAAAATCGCTAAATTTGTTTAATTACTAAGTCTTTTGGGCTGATTTAGAACGTCCTGACCCCATTGTCCGTCGAACATTTCCGCGCACAGTACGTGAATTAGTTTTGGTTCTTTGCCCGCGAGCCGGCAAATTTTTCCGATGCCTTGTGCCGCGGTAACAATTTATATCTTTAAGTATTTTTATGTTTTGCCCAATTTCCCGCCGCAAATCGCCCTCGATTGTGAATTTGCCGATTAACTGGCGCAACAAGTTTTCTTCTTCTTCGCTTAATTGGTCAGTTGTTTTTTTTCGGTCTATCTTTGATTCACCCAAAATCTTATGGGCCCTGGGAATACCAATACCGTAAATATACGTCAACGCAACTTGAATATTTTTATTTTTGGGTAATGTTATACCGGCTATTCTCGCCATAAAAAAAAATATTAAAATAAATTAGCCCTGTCTTTGTTTATGGGAGGGGCTACTAGTGCAATAAATATACAAGCGCTTGCCGCGCTTTACGATTTGACATTGCTTGCATCGTTTGCGAATGGATGCTTGAACCTTCATATCTAAATTATTAATTAATCACTTTTAAATTATGCTCTACGTTAGTAAAGTAGTAGACTGTTGATTACCCTTATTAATCGAATAGGCACCATCCACCTAAAAGCGGTATGTAATTCGCGCCTTGGTCAAATCGTACTGGCTCATTTCCAATTTAACTTGATCGCCTGGTACTAGCATAATGCGATTGAGCCTCATTTTTCCGGCTAAAATCGCAAATACCTCGTGACCGTTTTCCAGCATAACTTTAAAAGTAGCTGCAGGCAAGGCTTCCTTAATCAATCCTTTAGTTTCGATGAAACCTTTTTTGTTTATTTTAAAATTTAATCGTCCCATCTGATTTATTGAGAGGGACGAATTGTTGGGATTAGTTGTTGTATTTAGCATCTATACGTAGGGGCAGTATAACTCTTAAGGATTTACTTGTCAATAGTGGCGGTTTAGGGCTCTATTTTTTCCATCTCGCGGACAATCAACTGAACGCGCTCTTCTCCTCGCCAGACGTTTAGTTCCAAAGTATAAATTAAGTTAGCATGATCACCTGGTTTAAAATTTTTGATTTCGGGCGGGAAGCGAAAAAATACAGCTTCTCTAAAGGACGATCCCTGGCTGATTACCATTTTAACATGATCACTCGCCGCACCCATCAATTTAACGCTTTCCACTTTTGCATTTTTCGTTAAAAATATAGGTTCGCGATTTCCTTCGCCAAATGGCTGTAACTGGGCAATTAATCGAACCAGCGCAAGACTTAATTCCGGCAGAGTAATTATTTGAGTAATTGGCAAACGCGGCAATAAATCCTGAGGAGTTATTTTTTGTTTAGCGTAAATTTCGACCTTTGATTTAAATTCTTTAATTAGTTTCTGTTTAGGAGTTTTTTTTATAAAAGTAAAACCGCAAGCTTGAGGGTGTCCGCCGGATTTCTCAAATATTTTTTCGGCGGTTGAAACGGCTTTAAAAATGTCAAAATTTTCGATGGAACGGCCACTGCCGGCCAGCCCGTGATTGCTGTAACCGATGACGCAAGCCGGGCGATTAAATTCTTTCGCCAAACGCCCAGCCACTAAACCGATTAACCCAGTCGGCCAGCAGTTAATTTTTAAACAGTACGCCACCAAAACAAAATCATTTTGTTTAATTTGTTTAGCTACTTGTTTTTTTGCTGAGGCGACAATCCGCTCGGTAAGTTTTTGGCGCGTCGCATTGGTTTTATTAAGCTTATCGGCTTCGGCAAGCGCGATCGATTTATCCGTCTGCCGCAATAAATCGTAAGCGACATTTGCGTGATCAAGGCGGCCGGCGGCATTTATCCGCGGTCCAAGCATAAAACTCACGTCAACCGCAGTTAAGGTGCGCTCTATGCCGGCGGCATCAATCAGAGCTTTTAGGCCTGACCGTTTGGTTTTATTTAAAACCATCAGTCCCCACTTAACTAAACTTCGATTCTCTTGCAAAAGCGGCATCACATCGGTAATTGTCGCCATTGCCACCAAATCCAGCGACCACTTTTCGAATCCTTCGCTAATCAACTGCGGCTCGTCTCGGGAAATTTGATATTGTCGCAGGCCTTGAATTACTTTAAAAACCACCCCGGCGGCCGCTAATTCGCGAAATGGATAATTGTCCTTTTTAAATTTTGGATTAATAAAACCGACAACCGGCGGTCGGGCGCCGGGAACAACATGATGATCGATGATAATAACTTCTATGCCAGCTTTGTGCAAAGCCTTTAATTCGGTGATATTGGTTGTGCCGCAATCACAGGTAATAAGCAAAGAGATTTTTTGCTCAATAATATATTTAACAGCCGTTGGATTTAGCCCGTAGCCTTCCTCTTCGCGGTGTGGGAGATACACCTGAATTAGCTCTTGATTATCCGCATCATCGCGGTTTTTTCTTTCAGATTTAATTTGATACAGGCGCTCGAGAGTTTCCACTAAAAGTATCGCCGAGCAAACACCATCAGTGTCGTAATCGCCGTAAACTAAAACGCGTTCATGCGCCTCGGCGGCTTTTAGCAATCGTTTAACCACCGCTTTCATCTCTTTAAATTGGAACGGGTCAAATTCTTTTTGGGCATATTGAGGATTTAGAAAATCATTGATGGCGGACTCGGTTTTAATATTTCTCTGCCAGAGTAAACTCAAAATGCTCGGATGGAATTCCGGAAATTTTGTTATAAAAGACTTCTCTGGTTGCGGCAATAATCGATAAAGCATTCTTCGGCTACGATAAATCACAGATTAACTGGGCCATCATTTTTTCCTCATTCGGCGGAATGACTAATTGCGGCACTTGCGACACGCACTTGAGCGGCTGGCAGATTAATTCGCGCGTCAACGGCAAACCAGCGCCTATCTTGCCCGTAAAAATCAATCCATCAAGCGGATCATTTAGAATTGCGCTATAAGCGCCGATGTATTTTTGGATGCGATAAACAAACATTTCGATCGCTAATTTAGCCAGCCTTTCCCCGGCCTCGTAACCGTGAATAATTTCCAAATAATTATGATAAGCCGGCCCGGCTATGCCCATAAGTCCGGACTCAAAATTCAATATTTTTTTCCAATTTTTACTTTCCGCGCCGTCATTTGTCCGAAGGCTTTTTGGATTTTGTAAAATAACGCCTAAATCAATATCACCGCCGCGCGACCACATCATTAAGCCTTCCAATGGCGTGTAGCCCATGGACGTGTCGACGGCGACGCCCTGTTTAATCGCGGTAATCGAACAGCCACTGCCTAAATGAAGGCTGATTAAATTCGGACGCGACTTCCCCAATGTTTTTTTGGCAACTTCTAGCGCGTACTGATGGGATAAGCCGTGAAAACCGTATTTTTTAATTTTATATTCCTCATAAAAGCGCATCGGCAGAGGATAAATTTTCGCCCGTTCCGGCAAAGAGCTGTAAAAAGCGGTGTCAAAAACCGCGTATTGTGCTGACTCCGGAAAGAATCGCCCGGCTAATTCGATGCCTTTAATATTGTACGGATTATGCAATGGGGCAAGCTGGCTGTATCTTTTAATTTTTTCCAAAACAGCAGTCGATAGTTTTATGGGCCCAAAAAAATCTGGACCGCCGTGAACAACCCGATGGACAATTTTCAGATGATTGTCCGCTAAACCCTGTTTAGCTAATGTTTGCTTGAGTGTTTTAAAAACCTGGGCGTTCGGATGCCGTCCGGCCAGCTCCGAGGCGAAAATTTCTTTTATCGCCGCGTCAAATAATTTGTATTTTACGGATGTTGATCCAGAATTGATCGCTAAAATCATGGTAATTATTTAGAAGCATTAAGTGAGTTTTTAATGACAAACTCCGGCGAAGTAACGGTAATCTTTTGCGATTTCAGCCTTTCATCTTTATTCCATAATGTCAAATTAAATTGATATGTCCCCGGTTGCAACGCCTCTTCCACGGCCGAATCGCCGGCGCAGGAAATTAATCGAGACGGTAGAATCAAGTCTGTTTCCGAATTCTGATCGTAAAATCTAGGGATGGAATCTTTAAAGCAACTGAATCGGCAGTCAGCGTCTTGGCAAAAAAACGATCCAGTCGACAAATTTAACCAACCGCGATCAGAAAACAATGCGCGCCACGAAGGACTGCCAATCAAGAGCATCTCCAGCCCGACTAATTTGTAGTCATTTGATTTAATTAATTTGATTTTGATGTCTTCCTCCGATTGCCACGTTGTTTTATTCATTACTATTTTTGGCAACCCAGCGTCTGACTTATCTGGTAAAATCACTAAACTATTATTGACGGTTCGACGGAAAATTAAGTAAAAAGATACGCCAATTATAAGTAAAGCTAAAATAACTATAACTAAAATTTTTAATCGGTACCGCGTTATAAATTTCGCGCTCATAATTATTTAATAACTTCCCCAATTCCAAGCCCCCTGATACCGGCGGCATTTGCTTCGTCAACGTCCAGATGCAACTGCCAATCGAAATTTTCGCTAACGCGTACCACTATCTCGTGAAAGGTAACTCGCCGACTCAGTAATTTTTCTTCGGAACCGTCATCAATTACTTTTACCGAAACTATTTGCCGATCCGCGAGCTCGTACGCTTTAGCTTTGGCTAAACTGCAGTGAATGTGCCTTTTGGCGATAATGATGCCTGAGGTGAGCGGCAGTTCACCGTACGGGCCGATCAAAATAATTTTTTCCGACGGAGCTGTAGTTTCCCCGGATAGCGCGACCTGCGGCGATAGCCCGAGACTTAAAAAATCCGACCAGGAGAGTTCGACTTGGGTTTTATCGCGAGCCGGCCCTAACACGCGCAATTGATTGTGGTCGCACGACTTGCCGAAAGTAAAATCAAGATGCGGCGCCAAACCCCAGGATTCTTTAGACTGAATTTCGACAAGTTCGGCGCAAGCATACTGCCCTGGCTGAGACAATTTTTTTATCGGGGTAAGTTGATATCCCTCGCCAAACAAAATTCCCACGTCACGGGCCGATAGATGTATATGGCGAGCCGATGTTTCGATGGGTATAGTTATCATATGGGATGCTTAACTAAATAATTAAAAATATGATGGACCGCGGTTACACCCTCAGCGCAACCGGTGATTAACTGCTTAAAATGAGTATCAACAACGTCGCCGGCGGCATAAACGCCGGGTACGTTAGTCGCGGAATTGCGATCAATAATAATCTCGCCTTGTGAATTCAAAGCCACCCCTAACTGCGCTGCTAAAGCAGTGTTGGGAATTCGGCCGATCGCTAAAAAAATTCCGTCGACGGTAACTTTTTTTTGGCCTTCGTATGGACGGTCTAATTCAATTTTTTTAACATGGGAATCACCGATTATTTTAATGATATTCGCATTTAAAATTACCTCGATGTGCGCGGTGGCCTCCAAACGTTTGCGATTGACAAGCTCGGCCTTAATTTCCGAGGAACGGGCGATTAAAAAAACTTTTTTGGCGACTTGAGCCAGTTCTATTGCTTCGCGCACAGCCGCGTCACCAGCGCCAACAACGGCAACGATTTTCTGCTTATAGGCAAAAGCATCGCACAAGGCGCAATAATGCACGCCCCGATGCTCAAATTTTTCGATTTCCGGAAGCGGTAATTTGCGATGCAAAGCGCCGGTCGCCAGCAATATTGTTTGCGACACTATTTCGTCTTTGTTGGTTTGCAAAGCAAAAAAAGCCTTATTACCATCAGCCACTGTTTTGGCAGTTAAAACGGTACTTGATTTTTCGACTATCGGATATATGCGCGCCTGTTCTTGAATTTTAGTAAACAAATCATAACCAGATATCATTTTAAATCCGGGAAAATTTTCGATTGATTCCACAGTCACAATTAATCCGCCAGGCTCTGCCGCCACGATAATAACTTTTAACCCTAGACGGCCAGCGTACATCGCGGCTGTATAGCCAGTTGCCCCTCCACCGACAATTGCTAGATCAAACATATTGGACATGTTTTGTGTATCCTAGGCTTAGGCTATCAAGATTTAATTTAATAAGCAAATTATGGTAAATAATTGAGCGGATCGGTCGGAATACCATTCATTCTGACTTCAAAATGCAGGTGCGGACCAGTCGTTAAACGTCCGGCACCGCAAGTGCCTGGCATCGCGCCGGAAAGACCTATTTGCTGACCTTGCAAAACTAAATCGCCCTCGTTGACGTTTATTCGGCTCAAATGGCCATATACAGTCGAAAGACCATCAGCGTGAATTAGCATCACATAAGCATAAGCGCCGCGGCAATTTGTATCACGTTTAGCTTTGGCAACGTAACCGGTCGCGGCCGCGCTGACTTTAGTCCCCTGCGCCGCCCTAATATCGACTGCCGGATGCTCAAAAATGTAGCGATAAGGATAATTTGGGTCATGAAAATATGCGGTAATTGTATTTTGCGGCACTGGCCAGATAAATTTTTGATTTTTGAGATTGGACAGCGCCTTAGCTTCTTCTTGCTCCGCCAACTTAGCGCGCAAACGCTTTTCCATATCAACGATTTCACTGTTGATCGCTTCCTGATCGCTACGTAAACCGGTGAGTTGATCCTTAAAACGACGCTCGCTTTCTTGGGTGTCATCAAGCAATTGTTTTTTTACCAACTGCCGTTGTTCTAACTTGTACTTTTGATCCTCTAGATCACTTTTCTGATTTTCTAAAACTTTTTGCTTTTCCTGCAAAGACAGGACATTACTATCCAGTTCCTCCTTATTTTGTTTTAAATCAGCCAACTTGTCGTGCAAACCGGCATGCAAATTTTCTACGTATTTTGCCGCGTTAAAAAATTCTGAGAGCGAATCGTTCATCAGTAAAATTTCCAAATAGCTCTTCTCGTCATTTTGGTAAACTAATCGCAGAATCTCGCTTATTTGCTGTTTTTTATAAGCAATATTTTTTTGCAAACCGGCTATTTTGCGCTCAGTCTCACTAATATCAAGCCTCGTCAGTTCGATTTCTTGCTGTTTGACCTTGATTTCGATTTTCATTTTCGCGATTTGCGTATTCAGTATGCTTAGCTGGCTTTTTAGGGTAAAAGCCTCGGAGCGTTCCTGAGCGATTTTTTGGCGATAAATTTCCGCTTGGCGTTTTAATTCTTCTATCTCCTGGCGGCGGGTGCCTAAATTTTGGTTCAGCGAATTAATTTCTTCGTTGACAGCATCCTCATCGCCTCCAGCTCCGGCTAAATCCGGAATGATTTGGGCGATTAAGTAACGAGAGAAAATTAAACAAAAAAACAGTAAGGCTAAAAAGCTACCGCACCACCAAAATATTTTGATTTTTGAGAATTTGGCAGTCACACTCGAATATTGTTGAGAACTAAACAACTCTATTATTATACCACATTTAAGCCAATTTTGCCAAAGCCAAATTTATCCGCCGGAGACTCTCCTCCTTTCCCAAAACTGCCGCGGTTTCTTGAGGGCCGGGTGAATTTTTTAAGCCCGTTAAAGCCACCCGCAATGGATGCAATAAAACGCCGATCTGGTATGACTCGTCGGCTATTACTGCATTGAGCTTGGCGGTAACGTTTTCGGCGGTAAATTCCGGCTCAGGCAGGGCGTCAAATATTTGGACTGACGTTTGCAAGGCTTTTTTGATTGAGTTGGCATCGCTTTTTTTGAATATCAGCATTTCCGACGCATAGTCCGGCAAGTTCGAAAGATAATTGGTTAATTCTTTAAATTCGGACAATTTTCTTAATCGTTCCTGGACTAATTGTACCAGCATCACTGCCCGCTCGCCGGTAAATTGCTTGAGCCAGGCGGCCTGATCCGCGTCAAACTGTTCGCTGTAAGAAACCAATTTTGTCCACAATTCATGGGGCGCCAGATTGCGCAAGTAAACGCCGTTTAACCAGTCTAACTTATTCTGATCAAATATCGCCGGGGATTTTTGCACGCGATTCAACTCAAATTGATCAATCACTTCCCCGCGGTTGAAAATTTCCTGGTCCCCGCCCGGGTGCCAGCCCAAAAGGCTCAAATAATTAAACATCACTTCCGGCAAATACCCCTGTCGCCGATAATCTAGCGCTGCTACTGCGCCGTGCCGCTTTGATAATTTACTTTTATCGTTGCCTAAAATCATCGGCAAGTGCGCAAAGCTTGGCGACGGCCAATTAAAGTATTGATACAAAATTAAATGCTTCGGCGTCGATGGCAGCCATTCTTCGGCCCGAATCACGTGCGTAACCCCCATTAAATGATCGTCGACTACATTAGCCAAATGATATGTCGGGTAGCCGTCAGATTTAAGTAAAACTTGATCGTCGATTAATTGGTTTTCGAAACTTACTTCTCCCCGAATTAAATCAACAAATTTTGTCTGCCCATCTCGCGGAATTTTAAGCCTGATAACACAATTATTGAAGTTTGACTTTTGATTTTTGAATTCACGGCAATGCCCATCGTACATTGGCGGCAATTTGGCGGAAATTTGAGATTCGCGAAGTTTACCAAGACGCTCCGAAGAACAGTCGCAGACATAAGCATAGCCGTCCGCCACCAATTGGTGCGCGTACTCTCGGTAAATTTCCAGCCGATCACTTTGAAATACAATTTTAGGATAGTTAGTTCGGTAAGTGATTGCTGAATTTGCGCTTGCCGGGTCGTCAAAATCCAATTCCAGCCACTCCAAGCTGTCCAAAATTGCCTCAATTGAACCTGGCTTTTCCCGCTCTTTGTCCGTATCTTCTATACGCAAATAAAACTTGCCTGCTTTCGAACGGGCAAAAAGCCAAGCAAAAATAGCTGTGCGAATATTGCCAATGTGCGGTTCGCCGGTCGGCGAAGGCGCGTAGCGGGTAATGACCATGTGTTTGACTTAATTAATTTCAATATACCATGCTGAATTGATTTTTGACAATCGATTATTATATAGATTCCTGCCTTCCCTCCTTCGCACAAGGCTTCGGCAGGGCGCGGCGCAGGAATGGCAGTTGGACAGTCGAGCAACAACTAGTGCTTGATCTCTCGCCGCGGGTGCTCATGACCGCTTTTTTTGCGCGAGGCGAGATATTTAAGGTGATCTCGTTTTTTGTTTTCAAACTTTTCCGCGGACATCTTTAAATGTTTAATCATCATCGCGGCGTATTGTCCGCCCAAAAAATGCGGTAAAATTACGTAACTGGCGCCAGCGGAGTATAATTTCAGCGCCTCGGCAATATTATGGGAAACCACTATTAGTATGGCGGCGGAATTAGCCGCTTTTATTTTTTTGAGCAAAAACAAATCTATTTGCACGTCTGCTATTGTGGAAATTATCATTGTCGTTTTTTCCAAATCTAATTGCTCGAGCAGTTCGTTATCTTCGGCGTCACCATAAATGCAATTTACGTTATCATTCCGTAATTTTTCGATTATATCTGGATTAAAATCAATGACTAAATACTTTTTTTTGAGTTGTCGCAGGGTATTTATAATATCAAAACCAATTCGGTCACAGCCAAATAAAATGACATCACACTTTTTAGCATCAAGTAATTCCGGCTTAACCTTCGTCCTTTCAAACCAGCCCAAAATTGACGCCAGACGCGGATACAGACTTTCGGCGTGTAAAATTAAATAGCTGGAAACTCCCATCGTAATTAGTCCGATAAAAGTGACCAGTGACAATAATTCCTTCGGAACCCGCCCGGTTTGCGTTGCGGCCATCATCAAAATTAACGAAAATTCGCTGATTTGAGCAATGGTTAAGCCAGCTAAAAAACTGGTTTTCCGATGATAACCAAGGGCGCCCAGCAAAACGATAACGATTAACGGATCAATAATTAATACAAAAAGTGACAGAAAAATTCCCGGAACAATCAGCTGATTTAAATTAGCCACCGCCATTTGCGAACCGAGCATGATAAAGAACAAAATGATGAAAAAATCACGCAAAGGCTTCATCTTGGCGCTGATTTCCAGCTGATACGGAGACATTGATAAAGCAACGCCTGCCGTCAAAGCGCCGATTTCCAAAGAAAATCCTAATAAATAAAATAGCGACGCTAAACCCAGTCCCCAGGCAATCGAAAACAGAAATAGCATCTCCTGCGAATGAGCAAAAAAAGAAGTCAGCCGCGGCAGTAAATACAAGCTGATTATGACAAGAACAACGGCGATGATAACCGCTTTTAATAATCCGACAATCACCAGTTCATTCCACGAACCGCCGCTCTTAAAGGCGCTGAAAAAAATCAGCAAAATCGCCGCGATAACGTCTTGGATAATTAAAATGCCAATCGAAATCTTGGCGTATAATTTCTGCAAATCCTGCTTATCCGACAATATCTTCATCACAATAATCGTACTGCTGAAGGTTAAGGCGAGACTGACGCATAGCGAGGGCAGTATAGACCAGCCAAATAAAAAATGAATGATTATAAAACCGGCGGCCGTCGTCAAAAATATTTGCCCTAAGCCGGTAATTAAGGCGGTTTTACCGATTTCGCGAATCACGCGCGGGCTTAAATTAAGGCCCACAATAAAAAGCAACATCGCGATGCCCAATTGGGAAAATAACTGCAAAGTTTCTTGCGATTTAAGTAAATTAAAAACATAAGGGCCGACCAATAGTCCGGTAATCAAATAACCCATGAGTGCTGGTTGGCGAAGCAAACGCATCAAGGCCGAAATTGTGGCCGCAATGGCAATAATAATGCTTAATTCGAGAAAGGTGGACATGCAATAAAATTCTTGCCCCGTGCCACACGCGAGTGTCGGTTCGGGGTTATCAAAAAAGCCTTAGTCAAAATGCTCCTTAAGGTCAATTGGATGATGAACAACTAACTACGCCGGCAAAGCTTGAGACTAATCCCGCACTACCCTTAATAAGCTAGTTGTAACTCTGGTGAGTTTCATCGCTGGTTGTCCGCAACTAACCGGCCAGAAGGCTGATCAATATTTTGGATTTCCCTAAGAGCACAATTGTCGAGCAATTTGAGACTAAGGCTGATACTATTATAGCATGATTTACCGAGTGGCGCCAAATTTCTCTCTATCCCTTCAACCCATACTCCAATCCCTCGGCCAACGCTTGCAAACTGGCATGGATAATGTTTGAGTCAACCGCTACTGTCGCCCAAGTTAAGCGGCCACTGCGAAATTCTATCCAAACGCGCGCGACTGCCGCACTGCCTGATGGCCCGTCTAATACTTTGATTTTGTAATCGCTTAAATTTATTTCGTTGCTGGCCGGATAAATTTTGGATAAATTAACATGGAAAGCTTTAGATAAGGCATCAATCGGCCCATTGCCGACGGCGCGGGCAAAATATTCCTTGCCAGCCGCGTCAGTGATGACAATTCTGGCCGTTACTTGGCTTAAATTATTTTTATCAGCTTGAGCAATTAACGACCCAACTCCTTCCACGCTCACGTCGTAATATTTGATCTGAAAATGCGGTTTATATTTACCTAAAATTTTCGTGACCAGCAGTTCGAAAGACGCTTCAGCCGCTTCGTATTGATACCCTTGGGACTCCTTTAATTTAAGCGCTTGATATATTTGCATCACTTCCGGGGAATTTTTATGCACTTTTAGTTTCGGCAGAAGATTATTGATTTTAGCGACGACTGTGGCGCGGCCGGATAATTCGGAAACAATTATTTGGCGTTCATTGCCAACTGCGGCTGGATCGATGTGCTCAAATCCGGCGCCGCCAGTTTTTGCCACGCCATCAATATGCATCCCGCCTTTGTGGGCAAACGCGTTCAAACCGACGAATGGCCGACTGCGCGATGCCGGCAGATTAAGTATGTCATTCACCAAGCGCGAAGTGTAGGTAAGCAGTTTTAATTGATCAATCGTAACTACCGGCTGTTTCATTTTCAGAACAAGGTTGGCGATTAATTGTAGAATATCGGCATTGCCGGTGCGCTCGCCCAAACCATTGATCGTTCCCTGCACTTGCGTCGCTCCAGCCTGAACGGCCATTAAACTATTGGCCACCGAAACGCCGCTGTCGTTATGGCAGTGAATTCCGATCGGCACTTTCAATTTTCGTTTGAGCGATTTAACAATCGTACTAATTTGCCAGGGCAAAAGAGCGCCGTTAGTATCGCATAAAATTATCGCCTGCGCCCCGGCGGCTTCCGCTGAAAGTAAAGTTTTGAGCGCGTAGCCAGGATTGGCTAGATAGCCATCAAAAAAATGCTCAGCATCGTAAAAA
This sequence comes from Candidatus Jacksonbacteria bacterium RIFOXYB2_FULL_44_15, assembly GCA_001818235.1. GTDB lineage: Bacteria > Patescibacteriota > Patescibacteriia > UBA9629 > UBA9629 > UBA9629. The sequence continues at coordinate 29,013 of MHJY01000041.1, forward strand.
ACCTTTTTCTTGGCTTTGATTAAATAACGGATCGTTTGATCAATCAACTGCAAATTTTCCGCCAAACTGACGCGCAGAATTTCTTTAACCTGAAACTCGGATGATTTTCCAAAAATGGTGACGTATTTGGTTCCGGCATCAAGCAAAGCCGCCAGTCCGGTATCATCTGCGGCTTTTGATCCGGCGCGAATCGTAGAGCCAAAAGCGGTTATCTGGCTATGATTAAGTTTGATTTTTACGGCCTCGCGAAAAATTTCCTGATCTTTGGGGTTTGATCCCGGATAACCGGCCTCGATAAAATGGACGCCTAAATTATCCAGCGCCTTGATAATTTTGATTTTATCAGACGTTGAGAAATTCACTCCCTCCCCTTGGGCGCCGTCGCGCAAAGTTGTGTCGTAAAGTGTGATTAGCATGCGTATATGTTTTGTCATCCCGAGAGTAGTCGAGGGATCCCTTATCTACGCCGAAAGAGATTCCTCGACTCCCCCTCGACTCGGCTCGGGGTCGCTCGGAATGACAGATTTTAGGGTTTTTCTATACTCTCAATTTACAATATACTGTTATCCTTTTATCACCGCGAGTGGTTTTAATTTAGCGACTTTGGAAGCTAAGCCTGCTTGGTGGATCACCTCAACCACCTGATCAACGTCTGTATAAGCTTGCGGCGCTTCTTCGGCTAGGCCTTTAATTGAATCGGTTTTGACGGTGATGCCCTTCGCTTCCAAATCAGCCAGCAATTTTTGCCCGCTGATAGATTCAATCGCGGCTCGGCGCGACATCCGCCGGCCAGCGCCGTGGCAAACTGTGCCGAATGTTTGTCGCATTGATTGCGCATTGCCGCAAAGTATGTATGAGGCAGTTCCCATACTACCCGGGATAATCACCGGTTGCCCAATTGAGCGATACTGCTCTGGAATATCTGGATGCCCGGCCGGAAACGCGCGTGTTGCGCCTTTGCGGTGGACGAGCACTGATTGCTTTTGTCCGTTTATTTCGTGCTCTTCTATTTTAGCAATATTATGGGCAACATCATAGAGGATTTTAAGCTCGCCGCCAGATTCGCCTAAAATACGACGCCAAGCCTGGCGGGTTAAGTGCGTAATCATCTGCCGGTTAGCCCAGGCAAAGTTTGCTGCCGCGGCCATCGCTTTTAAATAATTTTGCCCTTCAGGTGATTCTATCGGCGCGCAAACCAATTCTCGATCCGGAATATTGATGCCGTATTTTGGCATCACTTTCATCATAATTTTGATGTAATCAGTCGCGACCTGATGGCCCAAACCCCTCGACCCGGTATGGATTAAAACTGTTATTTGATTTTTAAAAATCCCATAAGCTTTGGCTGTTGATTCGTCATAAATCTCGGCTATTTGATCGATCTCGATAAAATGATTGCCAGCACCCAAGGTGCCGATTTGATCAAGCCCGCGCTTTTTTGCGATTTCTGATGCTACCCTCGGGTCAGCAGAAATTAAACAACCGCGCGATTCAATATATTCTTGATCCTGTTGTTCACCATAGCCCTGTTGAACAAGCGCTGTGACGCCAAGGCGCAATACATTATCCAAACCAGCTTTATCTAGTTTGAACTCGCCGGCTTCACCAACGCCAGCGGGAATCGTTTGATACAGGTCATCGGCTAACCGTTTGATCTGGGTAAAAATTGTTTTTGCCTCGAGTTGTGATTTTAAAAGCCGCACCCCGCAATTAATGTCATAACCGATGCCGCCCGGGGAAACCACGCCACCGGGATATATGATGGCCGCCACGCCGCCAATTGGAAAGCCGTAGCCTTCGTGGGCATCAGGCATAGCCAAAGCTTGCCCGACGATTCCTGGCAAAGTTGTCATATTTAAAAGCTGTTCTAGCGTACGATCTTGTTCGATATCTTTAAGCAAGGCTTCGGTCGCAAAAATACGCGCTGGTACGCGCATCGCCTTGCGGTAGGTTACCGGAATTTCGTAAAGATAGTCAGAAAGTTTGTTGATTTTGCTATGATCGATAATCATATAATTTGTTTTAAGATTATCACAAACCCAGGGGTCAAACAAGAAAGAGTGCGTATTTGACAAAAAACCAGTTTTGTTTTATATTAAGCAGTTCAAAATTATTTTGAACGTTATGTTTTAAGATTGTCAATTTGTAGTTTAAAAAAATACTTATTTGAAAAAAGGAGAAGAATGATGACTGAACAATCTGGACAAGAGCAACCAATCCGCCATATCATTGTGGCAAAAGTTGAAAACAAGTTTGGTGTTCTCGCAAGAGTAACCGGCCTATTTAGCGGACGCGGCTATAACATAGACAGTTTGGCTGTTGGCGAAACAGAAGATCCCACTATTTCCAAAATGTGTATTGTCGTATCCGGAAATGAAATGATAATTGAACAGATTATCAAACAGCTCAACAAGCTGATTGATACCATAGAAGTCCATGACCTTACCGACGAGCGGCATGTAGAAAGAGGCCTGGCATTGATCAGGCAAACCACAACGAAAACTTTTTCCCAAATTTGTCATTTTGTTGACATTTTTAAAGCCGAGATTGTGGATGTTGGACACGAAGAAGTCATCATTTCGATTCAGGGATCAGAACAAAAAATCGATGACTTTATTGATTTATTAAGACCCCATGGCTTGTTAGAAGTTATGCGCTCTGGTACTTTAGCCATGAAGCGTTCAATAAAAGCAGCGGAAAAGCCACATGATCTCGTTTAAAAAGTATTTACACGCCCCCTCTTCACTAAACTTTTTCTCTCTGTGAATAGGGGTGCTACTTTTTTTAGGAACAACGTGAGAATACGCAAAAACTTTAATTTGTCATTCCGAGCTTGTCGAGGGATCCCTGCCTGCCGGCAGGCTGGCCTTGTTTAAACATAAGAGATTCCTCGACAAGCTCGGAATGACAATACTAAATCTTCACTATCTCCTTATCTCTAAACCAATCTCCAACATCAATCCCCAACTTTTCGTAGGCGATTCTGGGAACGCCGATGTCAGCTACGTACAAATCGCCGATCCACGGATGCGCCTCTGGCTTTATCAAACCGACTTTAGGCAA